>NZ_AP019365.1:1956166-2265833 GCF_033095865.1 Pseudomonas sp. KU43P
GCCTGGATCAGTTGGGCAATCGCTCGCTTCTGCTCGACGCTGGCCTGCTCCAGGGCGCTGGCCAGGTTGTTGATGTGACGGGCCAGGTGGCCTAGCTCGCTGTCGTCGACCACCGGCAGCGGCGCATCGTATTCACCTTGCTGAATCGCCTTCACCGCGTGCCCCATGTCGCTGATCGGCTTGGCCAGGCTCAACGCCAGGCGGCGGGCGAGCAAGAAGGTGAAGAGCAAAGCGAACAGGGCCAGGATGCCCGCCTTGATGACGATTTCCTGCTGGCGCTGGCTGAACGCATCATCCGACATGCCGACGATCACTCGGCCTAGATAGTCGTCGCCGATGGACGGTGGCGCTGCCTTGCCTTCCTGCAGGAAATCGCTGTCCAGGCGAATCTGCTGCAGGCGGATCGGTGCCTGGAACACTTCCACCCGCTGCGCCCGATTGCTGCTCTCATCGGACTGCTCGACGTACACCAGGATGTGGTTGCGGCTGTCCTGCACCTCCAGGAAACGCACGTGGGGGATGCTCAAGGTGGCGCGCATCAGGCCTTCGAGCACTTCGTTGTTGCCGGAGATCACCCCGTATTCGCTGGCCGGTGCAAGCTGGTTGGCGATCAGTTGCCCGGTGTGGTTGAGCTCCTGGCGTAAATCCTGGATGCGCACGAAGGTGAAGAAACTGATCAGCAGCAAGGTCAGCAGCAGCGCAGGGCCCAGGCTGATGATCTGGGTGCGGGTGTGGATATCCCAGCTCAGGCGTTTGCTCATGGGGTGGGTTCTCCTTGCGCCAGGGCCTTGGCAGTGGCCTTCGGATCGATCGGTTCAAGGCCCAGGGCGCGTGCCACCTGCTGGTTGCCACTGACCCCGAAACGTGCCGGATAGAGGCTGCGCGGCCAGCGCGCGGGCGGTTGATCGAGCAACTGGTCGAGTACCGCCAGCCAGTCATCCTGGTCGCTGTAGGTACTGGCCAGGGCGCCGGCGCGGACGAAGCCGGCATTTGGGCCGATCAGCGCCATCTGCCGGCCATAGCTGCTGAGCAGCAGGTTTTTCGCGGTCTTGGAGTTGAACAGGTCGTTGTCGTCGAGCCCGAGCAGGACGTCGCTGCTACCCAGAAGGTGCTGCAACGGCCGGCTGTCACGCTGGTCGGGCCAGTCCTGGGCGACGATTTCCAGGCCCAGCGGGCGTGCTGCCAGGCGCAGTTCATCGACCAGGAAGTGGCTGTGCTCACCGTACAGCACGCCAATGCGCTGGGCCTGCGGCAGCAGGTAGCGGGCCAGGCGCAACTGCCGGGCCAGGGGCGGGTCACTCCAGAGCAGGGTCAGGTAAGCGGGGCGTGACTTTCCCAGGCGCTGTTCAGCCTGTACCCGGCTGATACGCATGGCCAGGGCGGGCGGCCCGGCGCTTTCACTCAGGCGCCATTGCAACGCGTCGCTGTCGAGCAGCACCAGGCGCAGGTCGGGCTTGAGCTGGCCGGGGCGTGGCAGTTCGGCGACGGTCTTGAACATTACCTGGTCATGGCCGCGACGGCTTTCCAGGGCTGCGGCGAAGCTGCGGATGCCGGGCTGATCCTCGCCGCCGACCACCAGGATTTCACTGGCGCACAGCGAACCCAATGGCCAAAGGCAGAACAGCAGCAGGCGCAGCAGACGGGCCATCAGAACTCCAGCTCCGCGCTCACGCTCAGGCGGTGGCGGCTGTCGTAGCGGTTCTGCATGGCGGTGGTGGGTTCATCGTCCAAGCGCTGCTGCCACAGGGCGGCCAGCTCCAGGTTGCTGCCCTGAATGCGAAAACGCTTGGCCAGGCGCAGGTCGAGGCGCTCGTAGCGGTATTGGTTGAGGGCGTCGTCGCCATAGTAGAACAGCGCGCTGGACCAGCCCTTGCCCCATTCGCGCATCCAGCCGGCCGAGCCGCTGTTGCGGGCGGTATTGGCGCTGTCGGCGGGGTTGCTGGCCCAGGCATCGACGTAGGCATAGGTGAAACGCAGGCGATCACGCCGGGTGGCGCGCCAATCGAACTGCGCTTCGCTGCCACTGAAACGGGCCTTGTTGGCATTGCTGGCGATGTACTGGTTGTTGCGCAGAGGCTCGCTGATCATTCCGGTGATCTCGTCGTAGAACAGCTTCACATCCATGTTCAGGTCGAAATCGGTGAACTGGCCGTTGTAGCCCAGCTCCCGCGAGCGCATGCGCTCCTGGTCGAGGTTGCCCGGGCCGCGGGTCTTGACGAAGTATTCGCCATGCTGCTGGCCGAAGGCATTGGGGGTCAAGTTCTTGACCGTGTAGCTCCAGTTGACGTTGTTCTCGAACATGTCCGGCGAGCGTACCGCCTCGGAGTACACCGCCCGCAAACCGTGGCGGGGAGTGATCAAGTAGTTCACCGCCATGCGCGGAGTGAGCGAGCTGCCAGACAGCTGGGAGTCTTCGAACATCGCGCCGCCCTGCAAGATCCAGTGCTCGTCGGCGCGCCATTCGAGCTGGCCGAAAAGGCGCCAGGTCTGATCGTCGAGGCTGCCGTCGAAGTAGGTCTGTGAATCGGCGCGGTCGTAGCGGTAGTTCATGCCGCTGAGCAGGCGCAGGCTGTCGGTGAGGCTCAGGGTGTCCTGGATTTCCAGGTCATAGCGGGTTTCCCGGGTGCTCTGGTCGACGTCACCGCAGACCACGTTCTTGCCGCCCTGGTTGTTCCACTGGTCCTTGATGGCATCGACCAGGGCCTGCTCTTCGGGGTTGCTGCTGCTGGGCGGGTTGTTGGCCCCGCGCGCGACCTGCTCGGCGAAATTCGGGTTCAGTTGCCACAACCGGGTCAATTCCGGGCTGAACGACAGCGCCGCATCGCAGGCGCGCCAGACCTGCTGGCGGTCGAAATGCTGGGCCGAGCCCTGCACATACAGGCTGTGCTCGGGGTTGAAATCGATGTTCCAGCGTACCGAGCCTGCATAGTCCTTGGCATTGACGTCGGCGTTGTCGCCGCTTTCGGTAACGAAGGGGAACACCGGCTGGTAGGTGTAGGGCCGTTGATTGCTGTCTTCCTTGGCCGCCAGTTGCCACTCCAGGGTCTGGTTGGGCGCCAGGGTATGGCTGACGCTGAGGTTGAAGCGGTTCAGGCGGCGGCTGTCACGGTAGTCCTGGCCGAACTGGTTTTCATCGAAGCCGTCGTCCTTCTGGCCCGATACCGAAAGGCGCAGGTCGCCGCCGTCCCAGCCCAGGCCGTGGCTGAGGTAGTAGTCGTCGATGCCGTCCTGGCCGCGGGTCAGCTTCATGCGCGTGCCATGGCTGTCGGCCGGGTTGCGGGTCAGGATGTTGACCACCGCCATCAGCGCGTTGGCGCCGTAGCTCACGGTATTGGGGCCGCGGAACACCTCGATGCGCTCGATATCCTCCAGCGCCACCGGGATATCGCTCCAGTCCACCGTGGCCAGCCCGGCACGGTAGACCGAGCGGCCATCGATAAGCACTTGCATGCGTCGTGCTTCGTTGACGTTGGTGCCGTGGTAGTTGACGGTCGGCTGGTTGCCGGCGCCGTAGCCGATCATCATGCCCGGCACCAGGCGCAGCAATTCGGGGATGTCGCGGGCCCCGCTGGCACGGATCAGTTCGCTGTCGAGCACGGTCATGCTGCCTGGCACCGCTGCCGGGGATTGTTTCAGCCGCGTGGCGGTCAGAACCTGCGGCAGGTCGGTGTTGTCGATGAACAGGTCGTCGGCCATGGCCGAACCGCCGAGCAAGGCGGTGAGCAGCAGCAGGCGAGGGTAGGGGGGCGTGCCAGGAAACACGATACGGCCTTGTATCAGAGTTGAAGCACGCATGTTAACTGACCGGTGAGGTTTTGCCAGTGGCCTGCGAAGAGGCCACTGGCTCTGGCGCAGGCGCGCCGTATAATGGCGGGGTCGCCACTTAACTTATGGCCTTAACGGATTGAATATGACTGAACAGCAACCTGTTGCAGTTCTGGGAGGTGGCAGCTTCGGCACCGCCGTGGCGAATCTGCTGGCCGAGAACGGTGTGCCGGTGCGCCAATGGATGCGCGACCCCGAGCAGGCTGAGGCGATGCGCGTCAATCGCGAGAATCCGCGCTACCTCAAAGGTATCCGCCTGCACGATGGCGTCGAACCGGTCAACGACCTGTTGGCGACGTTGCAGTCCAGTGACCTGATCTTCGTTGCGTTGCCCTCCAGCGCCTTGCGCAGCGTGTTGGCCCCGCATGCCCAACTGCTGCGCGGCAAGTGCCTGGTCAGCCTGACCAAGGGCATCGAGGCGCAGAGCTTCAAGCTGATGAGCCAGATCCTCGAAGAGATCGCACCCCAGGCGCGCATCGGCGTGCTGTCGGGCCCGAACCTGGCCCGCGAGATCGCCGAGCACGCACTGACCGCCACGGTGGTCGCCAGCGAGGACGAAGCACTCTGCCAGCGTGTGCAGGCCGTGCTGCACGGGCGTACGTTCCGTGTCTACGCCAGTGCCGACCGTTTCGGCGTTGAGCTGGGCGGTGCGCTGAAGAACGTCTACGCCATCATCGCCGGCATGGCGGTGGCCCTTGGCATGGGCGAGAACACCAAGAGCATGCTCATCACCCGCGCACTGGCCGAGATGACCCGCTTCGCCGTGAGCCAGGGTGCCAACCCCATGACCTTCCTTGGCTTGGCTGGCGTCGGTGACCTGATCGTCACCTGCTCCTCGCCCAAGAGCCGCAATTACCAGGTCGGCCATGCCCTCGGCCAGGGTTTGAGCCTGGAAGAGGCCGTCAACCGTCTGGGCGAGGTGGCCGAAGGGGTCAACACGATCAAGGTGCTCAAGGCCAAGGCCGAGGAAGTACAGGTCTACATGCCGCTGGTGGCCGGCCTGCACGCCATCCTGTTCGAAGGCCGCACGCTGAACCAGGTGATCGAGCGTCTGATGCGTGCAGAGCCCAAGACTGACGTCGACTTCATTTCCACTAGCGGCTTCAACTGAGCCGCTTAATGAGCAAGGAGCAAGACATGAACGATACCCCCGAGCGCGCCCAGCGCGAATCGATCATCCTGCGGGTGCTGTGGATGGTGGTGTTCCTGATCATCTGGCAACTGGCCGAGATTCTGCTTGGCGGGCTGGTGTTGGTTCAGCTCATCTACCGGATTATCTACGGCGCACCGAGCGCCAGCCTGATGAACTTTGGCGACAGCCTGAGCCAGTACCTGGCGCAGATCGGCCGCTTCGGCACCTTCCACACCGACACCAAGCCCTGGCCATTCGCCGACTGGCCGGCCCCCCGTGCGCCGGAAGGCGAAGCACCGCACGCCGTGGCCCCGGCACCGCATCCGGTGCGTGACGAGGAGCCCAAGCTGTGAAGCTGTGGGTGTTGCGCCATGGCGAAGCGGAGCCACGGGCCAACAGTGACGCCGAGCGGCGGCTGACCGCTCATGGCCGCGAACAGGTGCTGCACAGCGCGGCGCGGCTGCTGAGTCAGCCTTTGCAGGCGATCATCGCCAGCCCCTATGTGCGCGCTCAGCAGACGGCGGCGCTGGTGCATGACACGCTGGGGTTCGTAGAGCCGGTGCGCACCGTGCCGTGGCTGACGCCCGACAGTGACGTGCGTGAAGTGATCGATGAAATCGAGCGGCTCGGGCTGGAGCATGTGCTGCTGGTCAGTCATCAGCCATTGGTGAGTTGCCTGGTGGGGATGCTGAGCGAAGGGCACCGACAAGGGCCGGGGATGGGGACGGCGAGTCTGGCGGAGCTGGAGGGTGAGGCTGGGTTGGTGGGTTCGATGAAGGTGTGTGGGGTTCATCACGCCTGAGGATCAGGGACAGTTGACTTATGTTCAAACACAATACTGCGCGGTAGTCCCAGCTCACAGCCGCCAAATCGAAAGTCGACAATCACGCACGCCAGGAAATGTTCCTGGCGTGCGCCTCTCCTTCCCAAAACTGCCCTATGAATATTTATCGTTTGCACAGGGGGTCAGTTAGTTTTGGTAGCCATTTTGCGGGCTCGATTATTTACATGGGTGTTTACAGGTACTTCATGTAGATGTCGGATAATCTGTCATAGCTGTGGTCTCCGTCGTTGGCTACGGAAAGTTGCATTTTTGTTATTTTTTGTGAATAGGTAAATGTGTAAGTTCCTCGGTATTGGTGATGTCGGGTGTCTAGAAGTTGGCTTCCATTGTATAGACTAAATTGATTGTCTGCGCCGCCAGTGTGAGTTAGGGTGAGGCTTTTGAGTGGTCTATTAAAGATCCATTCTATGGAATGCTGGCCAGGTGTATAGCGCACGATGCCAACCGTCAAAAAGTTCGTTCCGATCGTGGCGGTAGCAATAGCACTGACGCTGAAAAATGATAGCTGTAAGGGCGCCGTAATTATTCCTTCTGGAGCGGTTACAAAGTCCTCAAAATCCTCTGCGCTTAGTATGGCTAGTTCCTGGATAGCTGAGGTGTAAGGTTGCCCGCCACCGGCGCGCGTAACCTGGTAATAGACTTCTAACCGTTGCCCTGCGCAGGCAATTACCTGCGCTATTGGTACATCGATTAGTTGGTCAGTGATTCTCTGTCACTTCCTTTAAAGGCTGGCGTTGGGCGCCGAAGTACAGAACAATACTATCCTGAGGGGCCATCCCTTTGTATGCCTTGATTATCACTCGCAGCCCGGTTGCCGGCACATCCTCTGGCGGTAACTGATCACCAGTCGCCAATGGAATTTCAGGCGCTGGTAACACGAGATCTTCCAGCTTTCGCACGGTCAGTTCCAAACCCGGGAACAGCCGTGCCGCTGCCTCATCCGTGCCCTGGTCGAATGCCACCCGCACCTCGACTTTCAATGGCGTCCCATGCTTGAGCTTCAGCAACTCCGAGCGTTCTGCTGCCTTGCTTAATCCATTGGCGACTTCCGGCGCTGTCACGGGCAGGTTCTGCGCTGCGTAGAAACTATGCGCCGCCCCGTTTTCCAGCGTACCACTGAGCTTGATCCAGTACCGCTGACCTTCGCCAATCAACGGCCAAGGCTCGATTTGCACTTCGGCGTCGCCGCTGAAGCTGCTCAGGTCCAGATGTGCCATCTTCGGCTTGCGGCACCCCCGGCACTGGCAGCCGAGTGTTACTGAGTGTCCCGACTTTCAGCATAAGCGGCAGCGAGAGTTTCGGCGTCTCCTCCCCACGGCTAACGGCATACAGCACCTCAGGTTCTTTACCCTGGTTGGCCCCGATCACATGAGCCGGCACCGTGAACTGCTTCGTGCCACTGCCATCGCCATTTTCCGGATCGCTCTGATAACTGGCCGCCGCGTTATGGCCGATGACGCGCACGTCAATGCGGTCGCTGGCGTTCATGCTGTCGTAGGTCACCTCGACCGTTGCACCGTTTCTTGCGTCGTACGGCCTCAAGCTGCCATCGGGCTGAGCTTCCAGCACCTTTGGCGGCCCAAATGTCTCACTGGCCTGGCGCTTGACGGTGAAGACCAGAGGCTTGGAAATGCTGTTGGCGCTGGTCGTCACACGCGTGCCGTGGGGAGCACCGCCCTGCGCTGACACGCTTTCGGTCAGTCCAGGGGTACTGTTGCCGGTAGGGTGTACCATGTTCTGGATACCTGCTGTATGGGAAGGTGCGAGCAGTATGTGAGTTTTATCTGCACGGAAAAACTGGCAAAAATACTAGGTCCCTGGCCATTCGCGATTGGCCGCCGCCGTGCCGCCAGTGCGCAATGGCCATTTGCAGAAATCGGCACCGCAGAGCACCGCCAGCCTGGCAGTGCTAAGGGGATGGGCCATTGGTTGGCCTGATGGCTTTGCACGGTGTTTATGTACCCATTTGATTATTCAGCGATGAAGCCGCTCCCATCAAATCAGCACAGGTCAGATGACCTGTGCTGATTTATTCGGATAATCCTCAACGCCATTCCAGATCGTTAACCCAGTATCCCCCTTGAGTTGAATGTTTTCCTATGAGTAGGAGATGCGTTATATAATGGCCGTCAGGCGCAGAGTAGCAGAAAGGTACTGGGGTGAGGTCGGGAGTGGGTGGAGAGGTTTGTTCGAACAGCAGTTGGTTGTTGTTAAAATACTGGATCGAGTTTGTTTTGCCTTCGTTTGCAACTTCTGCGGCGGAGAAATTTTTAATCGGATTGGGGAAAATGATCTTCACGGTAGAAATGCCTGATATCATTAGCCCGTGAATGCGTGTGGTGGGGTCCGTATATATTCCGGTATAGTATGTGCTGGGCTTGTGTGTCATTAACTCTGCAGTGATTCCGGAGGGGAAGTTATTAGGCCTTCCAATGGAGAATCTTTGTTGGGTAGCGGTAGACCAATTCTCTCGCCCTTTTGGATAAATCATAACAATCAATTCGAGAATCGGGAATTCCCGTGCAGCCGATTCGTTCGATCCTTGATCGAATGCCACCCGTACCTCGACTTTCAATGGCGTCCCATGCTTGAGCTTCAGCAACTCCGAGCGTTCTGCTGCCTTGCTTAATCCATTGGCGACTTCCGGCGCTGTCACGGCCAGGTTCTGCGCTGCGTAGAAACTATGCGCCGCCCCGTTTTCCAGCGTACCACTGAGCTTGATCCAGTACCGCTGACCTTCGCCAATCAACGGCCAAGGCTCGATTTGCACTTCGGCGTCGCCGCTGAAGCTGCTCAGGTCCAGTGTGCCATCTTCGGCTTGCGGCACCCCCGGCACTGGCAGCCGAGTGTTACTGAGTGTCCCGACTTTCAGCATAAGCGGCAGCGAGAGTTTCGGCGTCTCCTCCCCACGGCTAACGGCATACAGCACCTCAGGTTCTTTACCCTGGTTGGCCCCGATCACATGAGCCGGCACCGTGAACTGCTTCGTGCCACTGCCATCGCCATTTTCCGGATCGCTCTGATAACTGGCCGCCGCGTTATGGCCGATGACGCGCACGTCAATGCGGTCGCTGGCGTTCATGCTGTCGTAGGTCACCTCGACCGTTGCACCGTTTCTTGCGTCGTACGGCCTCAAGCTGCCATCGGGCTGAGCTTCCAGCACCTTTGGCGGCCCAAATGTCTCACTGGCCTGGCGCTTGACGGTGAAGACCAGAGGCTTGGAAATGCTGTTGGCCCTGGTCGTCACACACGTGCCGTGGGGAGCACCGCCCTGCGCTGACACGCTTTCGGTCAGTCCAGGGGTACTGTTGCCGGTAGGGTGTACCATGTTCTCGATACCTGCTGTATGGGAAGGTGCGAGCAGTATGTGAGCTTTATCTGCACGGAAAAACTGGCAAAAATACTAGGTGTTCAGTCCCAGTGAGTCATGGTGCTTCCTTAACGCCTCATGAGGAGGATGCATTTTGGAAGGACGTATCCATGGCTCAGCCCGCACGACGCCGCGAATCCGAGCCGAGCTCCAAGCGTCGAAAGAGTCGAATCGAAAGCTCGCCGCCTGCGCAAGCACATATACCTTGCACTTTTCACGGGTGGCTAACGTTGCCGAGCAGCCTTGGCGATGTGAAATGAATTGCCGCCGTTTGAAACTGGCAAGTTCGCGTGACTTGCCAAGCAGGCTGGAGAATCTGAATAACGATGCAGCTGTTGCGCGAACCAGCCGGCACCACGCTCCTGCTGTTGCGGGGTTAGGGCTCAACGACAAGGAGCGACCGCAGGCATTGGGCGATCAGCAAAGCGTCTATCTGGCCATGCGCCGCAGCCTCGATTCAATGCTGGACGGGTAGGTTCTGGATGCGGCTCTCACTGCTTCCAGCAGACGGATGTAAGCCGCACGGTGGTCGAGTGGGGCGGCTGGCCAGGATTGCACTCCAAAAGAATACAGACACCCTCGACGTCCCTGTGAAAATGCGAAGGTGTGGCGCCGACGGGTATCGTCATCGTTGCGCTATTTGCGTTCAATGGGAGGCGGATAGTTTGCCTTTGATCACCGTTCAGGTGCCATTCTGCGCGGAAGTTCAGAGTATGAATGTTTGGGCTGATCAAATAAAAGTTGAAAGTAACGGTGAGTGGACTTGTCAGTGGGTAGGTAACGCCTGCTATGCCAACACGCAGGAAGCTGTAGGCCCTGCCATCTGTTGTATCCCCATCGTAGAAAGACAGCTCACGACCGCTAGCGGATGCAACGATTTGAGCATTGGCCGCGCCGCCGTTTGCGGCTTGAGGAAAAATGTTCAAACGGGAGGGGAAGTAGTTACGGCTATTGTCAGGGTAACGTTGCCCTACCGGTGCGCTGGAGAAGTCTTCACAGATTTCACGTGACAGAATTTTTAGCGGCACGACAGGAGATGGCACTGGGCCGCCGCCGAATGCGCGAGTAACTTCATACTTCACCTGTTGTGTGGTGTCCGCGTAAGCGTCCACCGTCGTTTTGGGGATAAAGAAGTTCTGCTGAACCTTGGCGTTCACGCGTTGTGCGGGTGTGGCATACGTTCCGAAGTGCATGACGATCATGTCCCCGATCTCCATGCCCTGGTACACCGGCACATCGACGGGCAGCCCGGTAGTGGGTACAGCGTTGGGCGGGAGTTGATTGCCCGGCGCCAACAGTATGACAGGAGGATGCAGTAGCAGATCGTCCCGTTTGCTTACTTTGAACGTCAGCGGCTGTGATTGCCCTGCGCGACGGTTGGTCGTTATCAGTGACATGTGCAGATCTCCTGGCGAGAGGGTGATGGCAATCACATTATGCAGCACGGCCAGTGGGGCGAAACTGGCAAAAATATCAGGTATGCGGCGGTACACGGTCGGCACGTTCAGGCACCCTGTACCTGGTATTTTTGCCAGTTGCCGTGCGCTTTGGCTCGCGGTTAGCGTTGAGCCAAAGCCCTGAATAAGTCGGGGATCAGGGAGTGGCGCATGAGTGTTCGACGTTTGGAACTGGTGAGTTCGCTGGATTTGCTGAGCACGGTGGATAGCCTGCACAACGGTCTTGAGCTGGACTTTGCTCAGTACAGCCTGCTGCGTGAAGCGGCCGAGGCCAAACTCTGCCTGCTCAGGGAACGAGTAAAGCGGCGCGATGCACGGGCACCGCAGAATGCCGAGGTGGAATTGGTCAACCTGCAGAGTGCCTGCCTGCGCGTCGCCCATCTGCTGCAGACCAGTTGCCTGGCGTTGCGCCGCCTGCAACTGGACTACCAGGACCAGTGCCTGGCGCGCGAAGCGTTGGAAAGCCAACTGCTGTACATGCAAGCCTGCCTGCGCCGCTCGATGAGCAGTTTCAAGTCTGGGCAATGACCTGATTGCCCTTGCCGATGACCTATACGGACATTGCCGAACGCCAGTGCCATGCCGACAATGGGCCATCCTTCCCTGCTCCGGACCCGGCGCCATGTCGCAGCAGATCTTCTTCGCCCATGCCAACGGCTTTCCCTCGGCCACCTACGGCAAGCTGTTCGCTGCCCTGGCGCCGGACTACCAGGTCAGCCACCTGGCCCAGCACGCCCATGACCCGCGCTTCCCGGTGAACGAAAACTGGCAGAACCTGGTGGATGAACTGCTGCACCACCTGGCCCGCCAGGACACACCGGTATGGGGTGTGGGCCATTCCCTGGGTGGTGTGCTGCACCTGCATGCGGCCTTGCGCTGCCCGCATTACTACCGCGGCGTGGTGATGCTGGATTCCCCAGTGCTGACCCGCGCCGACCAGTGGCTGCTGCGCACCGCCAAGCGTTTCGGCTTCATCGATCGGATCACGGCGGCGGGGCGTACCCTAGGGCGGCGTGAGGCATTCACTGACCGCGACAGCGCGCGGGACTACTTCGCCAGCAAAAGCCTGTTCCGCCACTTCGACCCCGACTGCCTGGACGCTTACGTGCAGCATGGCCTGGAAGAGGCCGAGCAGGGGTTGCGCCTGCGTTTCGACCCGGCCACCGAAATCAGCATCTACCGCAGCATCCCCCATGCCAGCCCGGCCCCCGCGTGGCAGTTGCAGGTGCCGTTGGCGATGGTGTGCGGCGAACGTAGCAATGTGATTCGCCGTCATCACCGACTGGCCGTGCGTGGCATGCCCACGGGTGAATACCACCGCGTGCCCGGTGGCCACATGTTCCCCCTGGAGCGGCCGACCGATACCGCCAGCCTGATCAAGGGCCTGTTCGACCGCTGGAGCCAGGCATGAGTGCACACGTCGAGGAAATCCGCCTGAGCCTTGGCCATATCGAGCTCGCCGCGCATCTGTTCGGCCCCGCTGACGGCCTGCCGGTGATCGCCCTGCATGGGTGGCTGGACAACGCCAACAGCTTCGCCCGCCTGGCGCCGCAATTGAAGGGGCTGCGCATCGTCGCCCTGGACCTGGCCGGGCATGGATACTCCGAACACCGGCCGCCAGGCGCCGGCTATGCGCTGGCCGACTATGCCCACGACGTGCTGCGGGTTGCCGAGCAGCTGGGTTGGCAGCGGTTTGCCCTGCTCGGGCATTCGCTGGGCGCGATCATTTCGGTGCAACTGGCCGGGGCGCTGCCTGAGCGGGTCAGCCATCTGGCGTTGATCGACGGAGTCATCCCGCCGACCGGTGCCGAACAGGACGCCGGTGAGCGCCTGGGCATGGCCCTGCAGGCCCAACTGCGCCTGGACGGCAAGCGCAAGACGGTATACCCGACCCTGGAGGAGGGCGTGCAGGCGCGCATGAAAGGCATGGTCGCGGTCAGCCGTGAGGCCGCCGAACTGCTGGCCCAGCGCGGCCTGATGCCGGTGCCCGGTGGTTACAGTTGGCGCAGCGACAGCCGCTTGACCTTGCCGTCCCCGGTGCGCCTGAGCCAAGCCCAGGCGATGGCTTATGTACGCCGGGTGAGTTGCCCTTCCCGTCTGGTGGTAGCCGCAGACGGCATGCTGGCCCGCCACACCGAATTGCTGGAGCAGCTACCCTTTGAGCAGGCAGTGTTGCCCGGAGGGCATCACCTGCACCTGAACGATGAAGAAGGCGCGGCCCTTGTCGCAGACTGTTTCAATCGCTTCTTTGGCTTTGCTTGACTTGCACCGGACAAGTGTCGAGGCTTGGCGGGTTGAACAGGGAGACAACCATGTACATGCCAGACATCCATCAATCTTTCACCGGCGCCGCGTGCGGCATGGGTGGCCGATGAGCATTCGAGTTCTCGTCGCCGGCTGCCTGGGGCTCGCCAGCCCGTTGTTGTGGGCCGGCAGCCTGCCGGTCCCCGTGGATGCCAAGGTGGTCGACCAGCGCCCGGCCGTGGAGCAGGAGCGTATCTACCCGATGGGCCCGCTGCGCAAGATCAGCGGCCGCCTGCGCGTCGACGACAAGGTCGAGAGCCGCGGCCAGGTCAGCTCGGTAACCTATGAACTGCCGGTCGAGCGTACCGCGCGCGAAGCCTTCACCAGTGCCCGCGAAGCATTGCAGCACGACGGTGGCTACCCCTTGTTCTGGTGCCAGGGCCGCGACTGTGGCGAGGCCAGCCTGTGGGCCAACGATGTGTTCGGCAATGCCCGCCTCAATGGGGGTGACGAGCAGCAGGCATTCATCCTGTTGCGCCGTTCCGCCGAAGAGGCCGACACCTTGGTCGCGCTGTACAGCGTCACCCGCGGCAACCGCCGCGCCTACCTGCATGTGGAAGAGTTCGTCGCCGGCAGCCCGCTGGGCGACCTGCTGCCCACGGCGGCCACGGTGCTGCGCGAAATGCGCGACACTGGCAAGCTCGACTACCCTGACCTGAGCGCGCCGCAGCCCACCTGGGTGGGCCTGCTCAGCCGCAGCCTGAACCTGGACAGCACCTTGCGCGCCAGCCTCAGCGGTGTCGAGGCCGAGGCCTGGCGCGAGCAATTGGTCAAGGCCGGCGTGCGCAGCAACCGGCTCGAAGTCGGCAGCGCACCTACCGATGGCTTGCACCTGGAACTGATCCGTTGAACGAGTGCCAGCATGGCCAACAATGACCGCCTGTTGATCCAGATTGTTCTGCTGGCGTTGCTGGGTGCAGCGCTGTGGGTGATGGCGCCCTTCATTTCCGCGTTGTTGTGGGGCGCCATCCTAGCCTTCGCCAGCTGGCCGTTGATGCGCCTGCTGACGAGGGTGCTGGGCGGGCGCGAAACCTTGGCTGCCAGTTTGCTGACCACGGCCTGGATCTTGATCGTGGCGTTGCCGCTGGTGTGGCTGGGGTTCAACCTGGCAGACCATATTCGCGATGCCACGGCTTTCGTGCGCGATGTGCAGGTCGACGGCCTGCCTGAAGCGCCGGACTGGCTGGGCAGCATCCCCCTGGTCGGCGAGCGCCTGGTCCGTTGGTGGCAATCCATGGACCAGCAAGGTGCGGCGCTGATCGCCTCGGTCAAGCCATACCTCGGCCAAGTCGGCAACTGGCTGTTGGCACGCAGCGCCCAGATCGGCAGCGGCGTGCTGGAGTTGTCCCTGAGCCTGGTCTTCGTGTTCTTCTTCTACCGTGACGGCCCGCGCCTGGCGGCGTTCGTGCTGCGGTTGCTGCAGCGGTTGGCGGGAGACCGCGCCGAGTACTACCTGGAGCTGGTGGCGGGAACCGTGCAGCGGGTAGTCAACGGCGTGATCGGTACCGCCGCGGCCCAGGCGCTGCTGGCGCTGATCGGCTTCCTGATTGCCGGTGTGCCAGGGGCCATCGTGCTGGGCCTGGTGACCTTCATGCTCAGCCTGATCCCCATGGGGCCGCCGCTGGCCTGGATACCCGCCACCGGCTGGCTGGCGTGGAAGGGCGAGTATGGGATGGCGGTGTTCCTGGGCATCTGGGGTACCTTCGTCATCAGCGGCGTGGACAACGTGCTCAAGCCTTATCTGATCAGCCGGGGCGGCAACTTGCCGCTGGTGATTGTTCTGCTGGGCGTTTTTGGTGGGTTGATTGCCTTTGGCTTCATTGGTCTGTTCATCGGGCCGACCCTGTTGGCGGTGGGGTACAGCCTGCTGCTGGACTGGAGCCGCAATGCGGGGCAGCAGACGCCGCAGCGCTGATCTGACAGTCCCTATCGCCAGCAAGCTGGCTCCCACAGGGGAGGTACCCCATAGCCGCCTGTGGGAGCCAGCTTGCTGGCGATAGGGCCTGTCCAGCCACCCCAAAGCTCAATCTTTACGCTTTCTTTATTCCCACCCCCACCCCTCGATCTCGCCCCTTTACGCCCCTCCCTCGCACACTTTCCCCAAAGCGGCCCAAGCCGCACCAAGGGGAGTTCCACTCATGTACATGCTCGACGGGCTGTCACTGCTTCTGGCAGTGGCATTGGCGATTTACCTGCTGGTGGCGCTGCTGCGCGCCGATCGCAGCTAGGGAGCGGCCATGCACAGTCACGACTTCGTTTTGCTGCTGGCATTCTTCGCCATCGTGCTGCTGCCGGCACCTTGGCTGGGGCGGTTCTACTACAAGGTCATGGAAGGCCAGCGCACCTGGCTGACGCCACTGCTCGGCCCCGTCGAACGCGGCTGCTACCGGCTCGCAGGGGTGAAGGCTGAACAGGAGCAGGGCTGGAAGCAATACGCCCTGGCGCTGCTGGCCTTCAACCTGGCCGGCTTCCTGTTGCTGTTCGCCATCCTGCTGTTGCAAGGCTACCTGCCACTGAACCCGCAGCACCTGCCGGGCCAGGCGTGGTCGCTGGCCTTCAACACGGCGGTGAGCTTCGTCACCAATACCAACTGGCAGGCCTACAGCGGCGAGGCCTCGGTCAGCTACCTGAGCCAGATGCTGGGCATGACCGTGCAGAATTTCGTCAGCGCCGCCACCGGCCTGGCCGTGCTGGTCGCCCTGTGCCGCGGCATCGCCCGCCGCTCGAGTGCCAGCCTGGGCAACTTCTGGGTCGACATGACCCGCGCCACCCTCTACGGCCTGTTGCCGCTGTGCCTCGTGCTGGCACTGCTGCTGGTTTGGCAGGGCGTACCGCAGACCTTCGCCGACTACGCCCATGCCGTGACCTTGCAGGGTGCCGACCAGAGCATCCCGCTCGGCCCGGCCGCCAGCCAGATCGCCATCAAGCAACTGGGCACCAACGGTGGCGGCTTCTTCGGCGTCAACTCGGCGCACCCCTTCGAGAACCCCACGGCCTGGAGCAACCTGTTCGAGGTGGCCTCGATCATCCTGATCCCGGTGGCGCTGGTGTTCACCTTCGGGCATTACGTCAAGGACCTGCGCCAGAGCCGGGCGATCCTGGCCTGCATGCTCAGCCTGTTTCTCATCGGCGGCGCCACCGCGCTGTGGTCGGAGTACCAGCCGAACCCGGCGCTGGAAAGCGCCCAGGTGCAGCAGGGCGCGCCCATGGAGGGCAAGGAAAGCCGCTTCGGCACGACCGGCTCGGTCCTGTGGACGGTAACCACCACCGCGGCCTCCAATGGTTCGGTCAACGCCATGCACGACAGCCTCAACCCGCTGACCGGCATGGTGGCGATGGTCAACATGATGGTCGGCGAGGTGATCTTCGGCGGCGTCGGTGCCGGGCTCTACGGCATGCTGCTGTTCGTGCTGATCGCGGTGTTCCTGGCGGGCTTGATGATCGGCCGGACCCCGGAATACCTGGGCAAGAAGTTGCAGGCGCGGGAAGTGCAGCTGCTGGTGGCCACCTTGCTGGTGATGCCGGTCGGCGTACTGGTGCTCGGCGCCATCGCCGCCAGCCTGCCGGGCCCGGCAGGCGCGGTAAGCAACCCGGGCGCCCACGGCTTCAGCCAGCTGCTGTACGCCTACACCTCAGGCACTGCCAACAACGGTTCGGCATTCGCAGGTTTTGGCGCCAACACGGTGTTCCACAACCTGATGATCGGCCTGGCCATGCTCATTGGCCGCTTCGGCTACATCCTGCCGATCCTGGCCTTGGCTGGCAGCCTGGCGGCGAAGAAAAGCGCGCCCCAAGGCCTGAACAGCTTCCCCACCCACGGCCCGCTGTTCACCGGCCTGCTGGTGGTGACCATCCTGCTGGTCGGTGGCCTGACCTTCCTGCCGACCCTGGCCCTGGGGCCGATCGCCGAACACCTGAGCCTGGGTTTCTGAGGAGCTGACCATGAATATGCCCATTCCTGAAGTGAACGCCCCGCACAGCGCCAAGGACCAGACCCGTTTCGCCGCGCTCTGGCGCCCGGCGCTGGTGCAGGCTTTCGTCAAGCTCGACCCGCGCCAGCTCAAGCGCTCGCCGGTGATGCTGGTGGTGGCCCTCACCGCCGTGCTGACCACCGCGCTGTGCTTCGCCCCCGATAACGGCGTGAGCACGGCGGTGGCCGTGCAGATCGCGTTGTGGCTGTGGTTCACCGTGCTGTTCGCCAACTTTGCCGAAGCCCTGGCAGAAGGCCGTGGCAAGGCCCGCGCCGACAGCCTCAAGGCCGGTAGCCAGGGCCTCACCGCGCAACGTCGCCGGGGTGATGGTTCGTTCGAAACCGTCGCCGCCAGCCAACTGCGCAAGGACGATGTGGTGCGAGTCGTGTCAGGGGGGATGATCCCCGCCGACGGTGAAGTGCTCGAAGGCATCGCCGCGGTCAATGAGGCGGCCATCACCGGTGAGTCGGCGCCGGTGATTCGAGAGTCCGGTGGTGATCGCTCGGCGGTGACCGGCAATACCCGCCTGGTGTCCGACTGGCTGCTGATTCGCGTCACCAGCAACCCGGGCGAGTCGACCCTGGACCGCATGATCGCCCTGGTCGAAGGCGCCAAGCGGCAGAAGACCCCCAACGAAATCGCCCTCGACATCCTGCTGATCGGCCTGACCCTGATCTTCCTGATCGTGGTCGTCACGCTGCAGCCATTCGCCCACTTCGCGGGCGGCAGCCTGCCGTTGATCTTCCTCGCCGCGCTGTTGGTGACGTTGATTCCGACCACCATTGGCGGGCTGCTCTCGGCCATCGGTATCGCCGGCATGGACCGCCTGGTGCGCCTGAACGTGATCGCCCGCTCGGGGCGTGCGGTGGAAGCGGCCGGCGATGTGCACACGCTGATGCTCGACAAGACCGGCACCATCACCTTCGGCAACCGCCGTTGCAGCGCGCTGCATGCGGCCACCGGCGTCACCGCCAAGGAGCTTGGCGAGGGCGCCTTGCTCGCGTCACTGGCCGATGACACCGCCGAAGGCAAGTCGATCGTCGAGTACCTGCGCCAGCTGCACGACTTCGTCGAGCCGGCTGCCGAGCAGTTCGAAGCCATTGCCTTCAGCGCCGAGACGCGCCTGTCTGGCATTGACTTCCAGCAACACCGTTACCGCAAAGGGGCGGTCGATGCGGTGCTGGCCTTCGTCGGCATGCACCGCCTGGAGATGCCGGCCGCACTGGCCCGCGAAGTGGAGCGCATCGCCCAGAGCGGTGGTACGCCGCTGCTGGTGTGCGTGGACAAGCGCCTGCTCGGCGTGATCCACCTCAAGGATGTGGTCAAGCCTGGCATCCGCGAGCGTTTCGCCGAACTGCGCAAGCTGGGCATCCGCACGGTGATGGTGACCGGCGACAACCCGCTGACCGCCGCCGCCATCGCCGCCGAAGCTGGCGTGGATGACGTGCTCGCAGAAGCCACCCCGGAGAAAAAGCTGGCGCGCATTCGCCAGGAGCAGAACGACGGCCGCCTGGTCGCTATGTGCGGCGACGGCGCCAACGACGCCCCGGCGCTGGCCCAGGCCGATGTCGGCATGGCCATGAATGACGGCACCCAGGCCGCCCGCGAAGCCGCCAACATGGTCGACCTGGACAGCGACCCCACCAAACTGCTGGACGTGGTGCAGGTCGGCAAGGAGCTGCTGGTGACCCGCGGTGCGCTGACTACGTTCTCCATCGCCAACGATGTGGCCAAGTACTTCGCCATCCTGCCGGCGCTGTTCGCGGCCATCTACCCGCAGCTGGGCGTGCTCAATCTGATGCACCTGGCCAGCCCGCAAAGCGCGATCCTCTCGGCGATCGTGTTCAACGCACTGATCATTATCGTGCTCATCCCCCTGGCCCTGCGCGGCGTGCGCGTGCAGGCGGCGAGTGCGGCGCACCTGCTGCGGCGCAACCTGCTGATCTACGGACTGGGCGGCATTGTCGTGCCATTTGCCGGGATCAAGCTGATCGACCTGCTGCTCAACGTTTTGCACCTGGTCTGAGGAGGCCACCATGAACAACTATGTACGCCCGGCACTGAGCCTGATCTTGCTGATGACGGTGCTCACGGGTGCGCTGTATCCGCTGGCGGTGACCGGCATTGCCCAGGTGGCATTCCCGGAACAGGCCAATGGCAGCCTGGTGCGGGATGCCTCGGGCCAGGTGCGCGGCTCGGCGCTGATTGCCCAGGATTTCCAGGGCGATGGCTGGTTCCATTCGCGGCCTTCGGCGGGGGGGTATGCCACCGTGGCCAGCAGTGCCAGCAACCTGTCGCCGAGCAACCCGGCGCTGGCCGAGCGGGTGGCCGGGGATGCGGCGAAGTTGTATCGGGCGGAGCAGGGGCCGGTGCCGCAGGCCTTGCTGACCACGTCTGGCAGTGGGCTGGACCCGCATTTGCCGCCGCAGGCGGTGGCTTACCAGATCCCGCGGGTGGTGGCATCGCGGCAAGTGCCGGTGGAGAGGTTGCAAGCCTTGCTGGAAGAGGCCACCCTCCACCCATTGATCGGGCCGCCGGTGGTCAATGTGCTGGCGTTGAACCAGGCGCTGGAGAATTTGGGACAGTGACGCTGGGGCCGCTTCGCGGCCCAATCGCCGGCAAGCCGGCCCCCACAGGATCGGCACAGGTCTTGCGTCGTGTGGGGCCCTTGTGGGAGCCGGCTTGCCGGCGATGGCCTGCGAAGCAGGCCCAACCATTGAAGGATGAAACATGAGTAACGCAGCCCGCGCCGACGCGCTGTTGGCCAATCTTCCGCGCGAAGGCCGCGGCCGGCTCAAGGTCTTCCTCGGCGCCGCCCCCGGTGTAGGCAAGACCTTCGCCATGCTCCAGGCCGCCCACGCCCAGCAACGCCAGGGCGTGCAAGTGCTCGCCGGGATGGTGGAAACCCACGGCCGCGCCGAAACCGAGGCCTTGCTTGGCGGCCTGCGCCACCGGGGCCGCTTCGCGGCCCAATCGCCGGCAAGCCGGCTCCCACAGGATCGGCACAGGTCTTGCGTCGTGTGGGGCCCTTGTGGGAGCCGGCTTGCCGGCGATGGCCTGCGAAGCAGGCCCAACCATTGAAGGATAAAACATGAGTAACGCAGCCCGCGCCGACGCGCTGTTGGCCAATCTTCCGCGCGAAGGCCGCGGCCGGCTCAAGGTCTTCCTCGGCGCCGCCCCCGGTGTAGGCAAGACCTTCGCCATGCTCCAGGCCGCCCACGCCCAGCAACGCCAGGGCGTGCAAGTGCTCGCCGGGATGGTGGAAACCCACGGCCGCGCCGAAACCGAGGCCTTGCTTGGCGGCCTGCGCCACCGGGGCCGCTTCGCGGCCCAATCGCCGGCAAGCCGGCTCCCACAGGATCGGCACAGGTCTTGCGTCGTGTGGGGCCCTTGTGGGAGCCGGCTTGCCGGCGATGGCCTGCGAAGCAGGCCCAACCATTGAAGGATGAAACATGAGTAACGCAGCCCGCGCCGACGCGCTGTTGGCCAATCTTCCGCGCGAAGGCCGCGGCAGGCTCAAGGTCTTCCTCGGCGCCGCCCCCGGTGTAGGCAAGACCTTCGCCATGCTCCAGGCCGCCCACGCCCAGCAACGCCAAGGCGTGCAAGTGCTCGCCGGCGTGGTGGAAACCCACGGCCGCGCCGAAACCGAGGCCTTGCTCGGTGGCCTGCAGCAGCAGCCGCAACTGCGCAGCGAGTACCGTGGCGTCACCCTCGAGGAAATGGACCTCGACGGCCTGCTCAAGGCCGCCCCCTCCCTGGCCCTGGTCGACGAATTGGCCCACACCAACGCGCCCGGCAGCCGCCACGCCAAGCGCTGGCAGGATGTGCAGGAACTGCTTGCCGCTGGCATCGACGTGTACACCACAGTCAACGTCCAGCACCTGGAAAGCCTCAACGACAAGGTCCGCGACATCACCGGCGTACAGGTCCGCGAAACCCTGCCAGACTGGGTACTGCAGGAAGCCTTCGAGCTGGTGCTGATCGACCTGCCGCCACGCGAACTGCTCGAACGCCTGCGCGAAGGCAAGGTGTATGTGCCCGAGCAGGCGAGGGCTGCGATCGATGCCTACTTCTCGCAAACCAACCTCACCGCACTGCGTGAACTGGCCATGCAGACTGCCGCGGCCCAGGTCGATGCCGACCTGGCCCATGGCTACCGCCAACGCGGCCAGGAGGCGCCGACCCTGCGCGGGCGCATGCTGGTCGGCGTTGACGGTGACGACCAGGCCGAGCGCCTGGTGCGCCATGCCAGCCGCGTTGCGCAGCGGCGTCATCTGCCCTGGAGCCTGGTCCATGTCGACAACGGCCGGCTGCGCGACGAAACCGCCCGCCACCGCTTGCAGGCCGCCCAGCAACTGGCCGAACGGCTTGGCGGCGAAGTGGTACTGCTGCGCGCCGGCGAAGTGGCGCGCACGCTGATCCAGCATGCCGTCGAGCGTCGTGCCAGCCTGGTGTTGGTGGGGCAGTCCCGCGACCGGCTGCGCCGGCGTTTCTTCGGTGCAGGCGTGGCGGCGCGCCTGCTGCGTGAAAGCCATGGATTGGAGGTCAACGTACTCGACCGCGACGCACAGCCGGCCCCGGCGAAGGCTGCGGTGCAACGGGTTTGGGTGTGGCGGCATTACCTGCTGGCATTACTCGCCACTGTGCTCGCGGCGGGGTTGTCATGGGCCGTGTCGAGCGTGCTGGCATTGCCTAATATCTCCCTGGTGTTTCTCGCCGCCGTGCTGCTGGTCGCTGTGCGCAGCAGCCTGGGGCCGGCGCTTGCCTGCGCGGCCTTGTCGTTCCTGACTTACGATTTCTTGTTCATTCCGCCGAACTTCTCCTTCAGCATCCAGCGCGAAGAAGACGTGCTGACGCTGGTGTTCTTTCTGCTGATGGCGGCCCTCACCGGCAATCTCGCCGCGCGTCAGCGCAGCCAATTGCAGGCCTTGCGCGAAACCCAGGCGCAGACCAGCCAACTGCTCGACCTGTCGCGCCGGCTGACCGTGGCCACCGACCGCCAAGCGGTATTCAACGCCGCAGGTCAGCACCTGAACGGCTGGCAGGACGTGCAAGTGTGCCTGCTCGAGCGCAACGCCGAAGGCTTGCTGCAGCTGGCCAGCGGCGAAGCGCACGTGCTGGGCGACAATGAGCGCGCCGCCGCCGAGTGGGCCTGGCAACACGGCCAGGCTGCAGGGCATGGCAGCGATACGTTGCCCAATGGCCGCTGGTGGTGGTGGCCGTTGGCCGTCGATGATCAGCCCTTGGCCTTGCTCGGCGTGCGCCCGCGTTCCGGCGAGCCGCTCAGTGCCCAGCGCCGGCGCTTGCTTCAGGCACTCGGCCAGCCCCTGGCCCAGGCGCTGGCCCGTGCCCGCCTGGCCGAGCAGTTGGAGGCAGCGCGCCTGCACGGCGAAACCGAGCAACTGCGCAGCGCCTTGCTGGCCTCGGTCTCCCACGACTTGCGCACCCCGTTGACGGCCATGCGCGGCAGCATCGACAGCCTGCTGGCGCTGGGCGAAGCGATCCCCGCCGAGGATCGCCGCGAATTGTTGGAAGGCACCCGTGACGAGGCCGAACGCCTCGACCGCTACATCCAGAACCTGCTGGACATGACCCGCCTCGGCCACGGTGGCTTGAAGCTCGCCCGCGACTGGGTGGTCCCGGCCGATATCGTCGGCAGCGCGCTCAACCGCCTGCGCGTGGTGCTGGCGCCGTTGCGCGTGCACACCAACGTCCCCGCCGAGCTGCCGCTGCTGTTCGTGCATGCTGCGCTGATCGAGCAGGCGCTGATCAATGTGCTGGAGAACGCCGCGCGTTTCTCGCCTGCTCAAGGCCGCCTGGAACTGCAGGTATCGGTACACGAAGAGCAGCTGCGTTTCGCTGTCAGCGACCAGGGCCCGGGCATCCCGGTGCCTGAGCGCGAGAAAATCTTCGACATGTTCTACACCGCCGCTCGCGGTGACCGGGGCGGGCAGGGAACCGGCCTGGGCCTGGCGATCTGCCAAGGCATGATCGGCGCCCACGGTGGGCAGATACGGGTCGGCGAAGGCATCGATGGCCAGGGCACCTGCATCACTCTATGCTTGCCGCTCCCTCAGCAACCCGAAGCCGAACACGAAGCCCCATGAGCCAGTCCGCCACCCTCCTGGTCATCGACGACGAA
Source organism: Pseudomonas sp. KU43P (assembly GCF_033095865.1). Taxonomy (NCBI): domain Bacteria; kingdom Pseudomonadati; phylum Pseudomonadota; class Gammaproteobacteria; order Pseudomonadales; family Pseudomonadaceae; genus Pseudomonas; species Pseudomonas sp. KU43P. Next base: position 1,979,212 of record NZ_AP019365.1, read on the forward strand.
CCGCAGATTCGCAAGTTCCTGCGCATCAGCCTGGTCTCCCAGGGCTACAAGGTGATCGAAGCCGCCACCGGCAGCGAAGGTCTGGCCCAGGCAGCATTGGCCAAGCCCGACCTGGTGGTGCTCGACCTCGGCCTGCCGGACATGGACGGCCAACAGGTGCTGCGTGAACTGCGTGAATGGAGTGCGGTGCCGGTGCTGGTGCTGTCGGTGCGGGCCAGTGAGGTGCAGAAGGTCGACGCGCTGGACGGCGGGGCCAACGACTACGTGACCAAGCCGTTTGGCATCCAGGAGTTTCTCGCCCGAGTACGTGCGCTGTTGCGCCAGGTGCCGCAGTCCGGTGGGGGCGAAGTGTCGGCCAGCTTCGGGCCACTGACCGTGGACTTTGCCTTTCGCAAGGTGACCCTGGCGGGCGTGGAGGTGGCGCTGACGCGCAAGGAGTACGCGCTGCTGGCGCTGCTGGCCGGGCACCCGGGGCGGGTGATCACCCAGCAGCAGCTGCTCAAGGATATCTGGGGGCCGAGCCATGTGGAGGACACCCATTATCTGCGGATCGTGGTCGGGCATTTGCGGCAGAAGCTGGGTGATGATCCAACGGCGCCGCGGTTCATCATTACCGAGGCCGGCGTCGGTTACCGGCTGGTTGCGCCTTCACACTAGCGACCGGCTGACGCAGCGGCCCGAAGGCCGTTGCGTCAGCAAAGGCTGTCAAGTCTCTTTCAGGACGATGACGGGGCGTGGAGCGTGGGTCTGACCAGCATCGACGAACTGACCGTTGCCTGATCGCACATTGCATATATTCATGAAATAGGCCCAGCCAGCACTTGCTGGTTGGTTACTCCAGATGCCGAATGCAATATTCGGATGGCTCCTGGCCAGTGGCCAATTAAGCAGTGTGGCCACGTCCGCGTTCTCCCTAGCGTACATGTCGTACATCTGTTGCATTTCTGTCGTCGAAGCAAGGCGCCCGCCCCAACTTGCTGCAGTCTGCAAGGCTGTCGCCCAATTTTGCAAACCACCAGTGTCCTGCATCGTTTTTACACCGGTGACCGTCAAGAGGAAATGGCCAGTCACGCCGGAGGCATCTGTGGCGTTGATGTAGGCAGTGCCGTTTCTCCATACGGTGATCAAGCCGCTATTGTTGATCGTTGCCACCGTCGGATTTTGGCTACTGTAGGTATAAGGGGGGGTTCCACCTTGCGCAGTTCGCGTGAACATCGCCCCAGCGGGCGGGTAGACAGGGTTGCGCGAAGTCGCGACGACGTAATTGGTGGCTGGAAATGTGTAGTTGCTGCCGAAGTCGAGCCCAGATTGAACGGTATAGCTTTTCAATGGGAAGCTGACGGCGGCAGAACCATCATTGAATGCCACGGTGAGGTATAGAGTGAGCGTCGAATTGTTCTTGAGCTGCCTGAGCGTAGATAGGGCAACGGGCGCCTGCTGCTGCGATACGCTGCCAACCGCAAAATTCTGCCAGGTCGGATGGCTCCAGTTGTAAGCCCCGCCATCATGGCCAGTACCCTCGAAACGTAGGCTGATCTTCTGCCCGACCGCCATGAAGGGCCACACATTTACTACCACGGTCGCGTCACGTACCAACCCTGTGATGTTCAGCTGGCCTGTGTTGTTGGCTTCGAGAATAATCGGTCCATGTGCGTTCAAAGCCGGTGGATCTACTTTCAGTGTCAACACCCCGGACGTGTCGGTCACACCCTTGTGGGTAACCTCGTAGATCACGTTGATACTGCGGCTTATCCCCTTGATGATATCCGGTCTGTTCACCGGCACCGTGACAGTGCCACCGGCTTCCCCAGCTCGTGCTGGGTAGCGTGTGCCATCCCAGATCAGCACGATGCTATCGGTTGTGCTCATCTTGTCATAGTTGATAACCACATTGACTGGCACATTTTCAATCGGCACCAGCACATTGTCGGGTGCTTCGCGCACACTGGGTGCAGGCAAAGTCAGGCTGACATTGCGAACGGTGAACACCAGTGGCGAAGAAGTGCGGGTGATGGCGTTGCGCGTGCTCGAACAGGTCTGGGAGGTCATGGTTGTTTTCATAGAATCCTCGTCGATAAGCGGGCGCCGAAATACAGTTTTTGGTTGAACCAACTATGCAAAGCGGACTGTTGATTAACCTATACAAAGCGCGTGCACGTGTAACCTGTCAGTTTTGCTAGGTCCGGCAGTTTTATCCGTGACACCTCACCCCAGTTCACTCACCGCGCGCCACGCCTCATCGATGGCCGCGTGGGCGTAGGGGGCCCCGGCTGCATCGGAATTGGCGATGGTGACATTGCCGACCTTCTGGCGGGCCAGCGCCATCAGCGCTGCGCTTTGCTGCATGTCATCGAACAAGGGATTGGCAAAATACGAGTAGCCGTGTGGCCAACGATTGACGGTGACGGCCTGGACATCCTTGCTGTAGTCAAAGCCAGCCGGCCCCAGCATGGCTTGCAACTGATCGCGGATCATGGCTTCCATCTGCTCGAAACTCATGGCGTAGAGCTTGCTGCGCCCGGTACGGGCCTGGCTGCGGGCGTCCAGACCCGAACCTGGGCTGGTAGGCACATGGACCATGTGCAGGCCGATGGGCCGGTTCGGATCACGTGGGTGGCGGTAACCACCGATATCGACCGGGTAGTCCAGCTTGACCCGGCTGTAGGGCTGGTTCGGCGCATAGATTTCATGCACGCCCAGTTTCATGAAGCTGCGCCAGTTGCGGATGATCACTTTGCTGTACACCAGCGGGAACTTCACGTTCTGCGCTCGAAGGCGGTTTCGAACCGGTCCACATTGACGTTGAGCGCCTTGAGCAGCCCGTTCACGGTATCGCTGAACAGATGCTTGGGTGACTGAAACGCTTCGCTGCCACCGTAGCCGAGGATCAGCCCGTCGCTGGCGTTGAATTCATTGCGCGTGGCGTGACCGCCGAAGTCATCATGGTTCTCGAGGATCAGCACGCGTGCCCCTGGGTGCTTTTGCCGATAGAACCAAGCGGCTGACAACCCGCTGATCCCACCACCGACCACCACCAGGTCGTACTGCTCTTCTACCTGCAGGTTGTCGGTGTCGAACACCTTCTTCTCCCAGCCCATCTGGTGCGCCACCTCGAACGCGCCGGGGTGGCTGCCGCGCAGGCCGGTGAGGGCAGGGGGGTAGTAGCGACCAGAAGGGGCGGCCTGGAGGATCTGTATCGGGGTGAGGCCCGCACCGATGGTGAGGGCTACGCCATTGAGAAAGTCGCGTCGTGTGATGGTCATGTCAGTGTCCTTACCGGGAAACCATTTGGCCATCGGAGTCTAGTTGCGCCCCCTCGATCATGGGCGCAGCCCTGCCAGGTAAAGTGCTTCCAAAGATGCACAGGCAGTGCCCGTGACCTCAGTGCATCATGCCCAGTTCGGCGTCATCGATCAGCGCCTTGGCCAATGCGCTCAGGTAGTGCGAGGCCCAGATCAGTTGGGGGTTGTCGTCCATCAGGCCGGCGATGGTCATGTCGCGCACATAGCCCATCAGCTCGGAGGCTTGTTCGCGGGCGTCCTGGCAGGGGATGCCGGGTTCGATGCGGAACAGGGGGTGGGTGTGGTTTTCGCCTTGGAAGAAGGTGGTTTTGCCTACGGTGAAATGGGTGTTGTCTGTGGTCATTGCATCATCTCCCTGAAATTTCCGTTGCCTGGGCTGGCCCTATCGCCGGCAAGCCGGCTCCTACAGGGATCTCCACAGGGCCTGTAGGAGCCGGCTTGCCGGCGATAGGGCCAGGCAACACATCACTGTTGGTCTAGTGCAGCGTCCTCGGCTCAGCCGGCATCTGCACCTGGATCAACATGGATTCGAGCATGACGCGCAGCGCCTCCATCTCATGCATCGACGCCATCATCAGAATCGAAGCAGGTGCCTTGGGCTGCAGCAGAAGTGCCTGGTGAATCACGGTCTGGGCGCACAGGGCGTAGTCCGTGGCCTGGATGAGGGTGTCTTCGAGGGAGTGGTTGTGCGGTGGATCGGGGACGATCTTTAACATGACGACTTTCCGTTTTGGTGCGGCCACCTGACTGCTGTCAAACAGAAGGGTGGCAGCTGTACGTGGGTTGACAGACCGGCGGAAATCGTAAAGTTCCGGCGCACGCAAGCGTGCCCGCACGTACAGCCGCCATAAAGGGCGTTCCGTACACGATTTCCCGTCACAGCCTGTCAAAGCTGTATCGTTGATTTGCAACGACCCACCGAGCCTAGGGCTCTGCCAGAACGACCGCAACGGAAAAATGGCGGTAAGAGTATCTTTGGGAAACGTCCTACAAGATAGAGCTTAAAACTGATTTCTTTCCCCATTCGGCTGCAAGAACGCCGCTTCCAGCAACTGCTGCGTGTAAGCATGTTGCGGCGCACGGAAGATCGCCTGCGCATCCCCCTGTTCCACCACATGCCCATGCTTGATCACCATCAGCTGGTGGCTCAGCGCCTTGACCACCGCCAGGTCATGGCTGATGAACAGGTAGGTCAGGTTGTACTTCTGCTGCAGATTCCTCAGCAGCTCCACCACCTGCCGCTGCACCGTGCGGTCCAGCGCTGAAGTCGGCTCATCCAGCAGAATCAGCGCAGGCTTGAGCACCAACGCCCGGGCAATCGCGATGCGCTGGCGCTGCCCGCCGGAAAATTCATGGGGATAGCGATGCCGCGTGCGCGGGTCCAGCCCCACTTCCTCAAGCGCCGCAATGATCGCGGCCTCCTGCTCGGCCGGGGTGCCGATACGGTGAATCCGCAAACCCTCGCCGACGATATCCGCCACGCACATGCGCGGGCTGAGGCTGCCGAACGGGTCCTGGAACACCACCTGCATCTCGCGCCGCAGTGGCCGCACTTGCTTCTGGTTCATCTCTTCCAGCGATTGCCCGTGGAAGCGAATACCGCCGCGGCTGGAAATCAACCGCAGAATCGCCAGCCCAAGGGTGGACTTGCCCGACCCGGACTCGCCGACGATGCCTAGTGTCTGCCCCTGGGGCAGGCTGAAATTGATGCCGTCCACCGCCTTCACATGGTCGACCGTGCGCCGCAGCAACCCCTTCTTGATCGGGAACCACACCTTCAGGTCGTTCACTTCCAGTAGTGGCGCGCCAACCGGGTTGTGCGCCGGCCCACCGCTAGGCTCGGCATTGATCAGCATCTGGGTGTAGTGATGCTGCGGCGCGCTGAACAGCGTGGCGCAATCGGCCTGCTCGACGATCTGCCCGCGCTGCATCACGCACACCCGGTGGGCGATGCGCCGGACCAGGTTGAGGTCATGGCTGATCAGCAGCAGTGCCATGCCCAAGCGCGACTGCAGCTCCTTGAGCAAGTCGAGAATCTTCAACTGCACGGTCACATCGAGCGCGGTGGTCGGCTCGTCGGCAATCAGCAGGTCCGGCTCGTTGGCCAGGGCCATGGCGATCATTACCCGTTGGCGCTGGCCGCCGGAGAGTTCATGGGGCAGGGCCTTGAGGCGCTTACGCGGCTCGGGTATACCGACCATTTCCAGCAACTCCAGGGTGCGCGCCGTCGCTTCCTTGCCGGTAAGGCCCTTGTGCAGCAGGAGGATTTCGTTGATCTGCTTTTCGATGCAATGCAGCGGGTTCAGCGAGGTCATCGGCTCCTGGAAGATCATCGCAATGCGGTTGCCGCGGATGCGCTGCATGACCTTTTCGTTCTGTTGCAGCAGATCTTTGCCTTCGAAGCGGATGCTGCCGCTGGGGTGACGCGCCAGGGGGTAGGGCAGCAGGCGCAGGATCGAGTGGGCGGTCACCGACTTGCCCGAGCCGCTTTCGCCGACCAACGCCAGGGTTTCGCCCTTGCGGATGTCGAAGCTGACGCCGTCGACCACGCGGTTGACCTGCTCCCCGGTGACGAATTCCACCGCCAGGTCGCGCACTTCGATCAGGTTCTGTTCGGTCATTTCACTTCCTCGGGTCGAAGGCATCGCGGGCGGATTCGCCGATGAACACCAGCAGGCTCAACATGATCGCCAGCACGGCGAAGGCACTGATGCCCAGCCAGGGCGCCTGCAGGTTGGACTTGCCCTGGGCCACCAGCTCGCCCAGCGATGGCGCACCGGGCGGCAGGCCGAAGCCGAGGAAGTCCAGCGCAGTCAGGGTGCCGATGGCGCCCGTGAGGATGAACGGCATGAAGGTCATGGTCGAGATCATCGCGTTGGGCAGGATGTGCCGGTACATGATCGCGCCGTTGCGCATGCCCAGCGCGCGCGCGGCACGCACGTATTCCAGGTTGCGCCCGCGCAGGAATTCGGCGCGCACCACATCCACCAGGCTCATCCACGAGAACAGCAGCATGATCCCCAGCAGCCACCAGAAGTTGGGCTGCACGAAGCTTGCGAGGATGATCAGCAGGTACAGCACCGGCAAGCCCGACCAGATCTCCAGAAAGCGCTGGCCGGCAAGGTCCACCCAGCCGCCGTAGAAGCCCTGTAAGGCGCCGGCGATGACGCCGACGATGGAACTGAGAATGGTCAGGGTCAGGGCGAACAGCACCGAGATGCGGAAGCCGTAGATCACCCGTGCCAATACATCGCGGCCCTGGTCGTCGGTGCCCAGCCAGTTGTCCGCCGAAGGCGGTGCGGGGGCGGGTACGCGCAGGTCGTAGTTGATGCTCTGGTAGCTGAACGGGATCGGCGCCCACAGCACGAAGCTGTCCTTCTTGGCCAGCAGTTCCCGGATGTACGGGCTCTTGTAGTTGGCCTCCAGTGGGAATTCGCCGCCGAAGGTGGTTTCCGGGTAGCGCTTGAACGCCGGGAAGTACCATTCGCCGTCGTAGCGCACGGCAATCGGCTTGTCGTTGGCGATCAGTTCGGCGCCCAGGCTCAGGCCGAACAGGATCAGGAACAGCCACAGCGACCACCAGCCGCGGCGGTTGGCCTTGAAGCGCTCGAAGCGCCGGCGATTGAGAGGGGACAAGGCCATGTCAGTGCTCCCGGCTGGCGAAGTCGATGCGTGGATCGACCAGGGTGTAGGTCAGGTCGCCGATCAGTTTCACCACCAGCCCCAGCAGGGTGAAGATGAACAGGGTGCCGAAGACCACCGGGTAGTCGCGGTTGATCGCCGCTTCGAAGCTCATCAGGCCCAAGCCGTCGAGGGAGAAGATCACCTCGATCAGCAGGGAGCCGGTGAAGAAGATGCCGATGAAGGCCGAGGGGAAGCCGGCGATCACCAGCAGCATGGCATTGCGGAACACGTGCCCGTACAGCACCCGCGGGCGGCTCAGGCCCTTGGCCTTGGCAGTGACCACGTACTGCTTGTTGATCTCGTCGAGGAAGCTGTTCTTGGTCAGCAGGGTCATGGTGGCGAAGTTGCCGATCACCAGCGCGGTAACCGGCAGCACCAGGTGCCAGAAGTAGTCCAGCACCTTGCCGGTGGTGGACAGCTCATCGAAGTTGTTGGAGGTCAGCCCGCGCAGCGGGAACCAGTCGAAGTAGCTGCCGCCGGCGAACAGCACGATCAGCAGGATGGCGAACAGGAACGCGGGGATGGCATAGCCGACGATGATCGCCGAACTGGTCCAGACGTCGAAGTGGCTGCCGTGGCGCACCGCCTTGGCGATGCCCAGGGGGATCGACACCAGGTACATGATCAAGGTGCTCCACAACCCCAGCGAAATCGACACCGGCATCTTCTCGACGATCAGGTCGATGACCTTGGCGTCACGGAAGAAGCTGTCGCCGAAATCCAGCTGGGCGTAGTTCTTGACCATGATCCACAGGCGCTCGGGCGGCGACTTGTCGAAGCCGTACATGCGCTCGATCTCGGCGATCAGGGCCGGGTCCAGCCCTTGGGCGCCACGGTAGTTGGAGCCGGCCACCGACACTTCGGCGCCGCCACCGGCGATGCGGCTGGTGGCGCCCTCGAAGCCTTCGAGCTTGGCGATCATCTGCTCAACCGGGCCGCCGGGGGCGGCCTGGACGATGATGAAATTGATGATCAGGATGCCGAACAGGGTCGGGATGATCAGCAGCAGGCGGCGCAGGATGTAGGCCAGCATGTCATTGAGCCTCTTGCGCAGACGCTTCGGTCACCGCCGGAGTGACGTCGGGCTTGATCCACCAAGTGTCGATGCCGATATCGTACTTGGGCGATACCTTGGGGTGGCCGATGTGGTTCCAGTAGGCCACGCGCCAGGTCTTGATGTGCCAGTTGGGGATCACGTAGTAGCCCCACAGCAGCACGCGGTCCAGGGCGCGGGTGTGGTCGACCAGGCTTTGCCGGGAGTCGGCGTTGATCAACTGCTCGACCAGTTGGTCGATGGCCGGGTCGCGCAGGCCGATGAAGTTGCGGCTGCCGGGGTTGTCGGCGGCGGCGCTGGTCCAGTATTCGCGCTGTTCGTTACCGGGCGAGTTGGACTGCGAGAAGCCGCTGACGATCATGTCGTAGTCACGCGAACGCAGGCGGGTGATGTACTGCGAGACGTCGACCCTGCGGATGTTCAGGTCGATGCCCAGGTCGGCCAGGTTGCGCTTGAACGGCAACAGGATGCGTTCGAATTCGGTCTGCGCCAGCAGGAACTCGATGGACACCGGCTTGCCGTCCTTGTCGACCATCTTGTCGTCGACGATCTTCCAGCCGGCTTCCTGCAGCAGCTTGTAGGCCTGGCGCTGCTGTTCGCGGATCATGCCGCTGCCGTCGGTCACCGGGTTGTGGAAGGCTTCGCCGAAGACCTGATCGGGCACTTTGCCACGCAGCGGTTCGAGGATTTTCAGCTCGCTCGGGCTGGGCACGCCCTTGGCCGCCATTTCGGAGTTCTCGAAGTAACTGCCGGTGCGGGTGTAGGCGCCGTTGAACAGCTGTTTGTTGGTCCATTCGAAGTCCAGCAGCAGGCTCAGTGCCTGGCGCACACGGATGTCCTGGAACACTGGCTTGCGCAGGTTGAAGATGAAGCCCTGCATGCCGGTGGGGTTGCCGTTGAGCAGTTCTTCCTTGATCAGGCGGCCGTCGCGCACTGCCGGCACGTTGTAGGCGGTGGCCCAGTTCTTCGCGCTGGTCTCCAGGCCATAGTCGAACTGGCCGGCCTTGAGGGCTTCGAGGGCGACGGTGTTGTCGCGGTAGGAATCGAAGGTCATGACGTCGAAGTTGTAGAAGCCGCGGTTGATCGGCAGATTCTTGGCCCAGTAGTCCTTGACCCGCTCGTAGCGGATCGAGCGGCCGGCCTTGACCTCGGCGATCTTGTAGGGGCCGCTGCCCAGCGGGATTTCCAGGTTGCCACGGTTGAAGTCGCGGCCTTCGTACCAGTGCTTGGGCAATACCGGCAGCTGGCCGAGGATCAGCGGCAGCTCGCGGTTGTTCTTGTGCTTGAACTTGAACAGCACGCGCAGCGGGTCTTCGGCGACCACTTCGGCGACGTCGGCGTAGTACTGGCGGTACAGCGGCGCGCCGTCCTTGATCAGGGCGTTGAAGGTGAACACCACGTCTTCGGCGCGCATCGGGTGGCCGTCGTGGAAGCGTGCCTCGGGGCGCAGGTAGAAGCGTACCCAGCTGTTGTCCGGCGCCTTTTCGATCTTGCCGGCCACCAGGCCGTATTCGGTGAAGGGCTCGTCCAGGCTCTGGCGCATCAGGGTGTCGTAGATAGCGCTGACGTTGTCGGCCGATACACCCTTGTTGATGAATGGGTTGAGGCTGTCGAAGCCGCCGAAGCTGGACTGGCGGAAGGTGCCGCCCTTGGGCGCGTCCGGGTTGACGAAGTCGAAGTGCTTGAAGTCGGCCGGGTACTTCGGCGCCTCGTCGTACAGGGTCAGCGCGTGCTGCGGCGCGGCCAGGGCCGGCAGGCTCAGGCAGGCCAGCAACAGGCTGCCGGCCAGCTGGCGCAGGCGGGGCATGGGCATCATTGGGCTTTCTCCGAAGGCTTTATCCACCAGCTGTTCAGCCCGAGGGTGTAGGGCGGCGTGGTGACGAAGGCGAACCGGTTGCGGTAGGCCAGGCGGTGATTGTCGAGGTACCAGTTGGGGATCATGTAGTACTGCCATGAAAGCACGCGGTCCAGGGCGCGCGCGGCGGCGACCTGGTCATCGCGGGTGCGGGCGGCGAGCAGGGTGTCGAGCAGGTGGTCGACCACCGGGTCCTTGACCCCAGCATAGTTCTTGCTGCCCTTGGTCGAGGCCTGGCTGGAATGGAAGTACAGCCACTGTTCCAGGCCGGGGCTCAGGGTCTGGTTGAGGGTCATCAGGATCATGTCGAAGTCGAACTGGTCCAGGCGTTGTTTGTACTGGGCACGGTCCACGGTGCGCAGGCGCGCATCGATGCCGATGCTCGCCAGGTTTTCGACATAGGGTTGCAGAATGCGTTCGAGGTTGGGGTTCACCAGCAGCAATTCCAGGCGCAGTTGCTGGCCCTTGCTGTCCACCAGGCGCTGGGCGTCGAGTTTCCAGCCGGCCTGGCCGAGCAGGGTCAGGGCCTGGCGCAAGGTCTGGCGGCTGATGCCACGCCCGTCGGTGTGGCTGACCTGGTAGGGCTGGGTGAACAGCCTTTCCGGCAGTTGGTCGCGAAACGGCGCCAGCAGCAGCCATTCCTTGCCGGTGGGCACGCCGGAGGCAGCGAATTCGCTGTTGGGGTAGTAGCTGGTCGAGCGGCGGTAGGCGCTGCTGAACAGGGCGCGGTTGGTCCACTCGAAGTCGAGCATCAGGCCCAGCGCCTGGCGTACCCGGGCATCGCTGAAGGCGGCGCGGCGGCTGTTCATGAACAGGCCTTGGGTCTGGGTCGGGATGCGGTGCGGGATCTGCGCCTTGATCACCTCGGCGCGGCGCACGGCCGGGAAGTTGTAGCCGTTGGCCCAGTTCTTCGCCTGATGCTCGATATAGATGTCGAACTCGCCGGCCTTGAAAGCTTCGAAGGCTACCGTGGCGTCGCGGTAGAACTCGTACTCGACGCGCTTGAAATTGTACTTGCCGCGGTTTACCGCCAGGTCCTTGCCCCAGTAGTTCTTCACTCGCTCGAACACCAGGCGCCGGCCCGGTTGCACCTGGGTGATGCGGTAGGGCCCGCTGCCCAGCGGCGGCTCGAAGGTGGTGGCCTTGAAATCGCGGCCTTGCCAGTAGTGCTTGGGCAGCACCGGCATTTCGCCCAGGCGCAGGATCAGCAACGGGTTGCCGGCACGTTTGAAGACGAAGCGGATGCGCAGCGGGCCGAGGATATCGACGCGCTGTACTTCCTGCAGGTTGGTGCGGTAGATCGGGTGGCCTTCCTTGAGCAGAGTGCGGTAGGAAAACGCCACGTCCGCCGAGGTAATAGGCTTGCCGTCATGCCAGCGTGCTTCTGGGCGCAGATTGAACACCACCCAGCTGCGGTCCTCGCTGTATTCGACCGAGCGGGCGATCAGGCCGTAGCTGGAGGTGGCTTCGTCGCCCGATGGGTCGTACTGGCCAGTGCCGACCATCAGCGTTTCATTCAGCTCGCTCACGCCGTACTGCAGGAAATTTGGCGTGGTCACCGGGCTGGTGCCCTTGAAGGTGTAGGGGTTTAGCGTGTCGAACGTGCCGAACGCCATGGCCCGCAAGGTGCCGCCCTTGGGCGCTTGCGGGTTGACCCAGTCGAAGTGGGTGAAGGTGGCTGGGTACTTGAGCGTGCCGAACTGCGCGTATCCGTGGCTTTCGCTCACCATCGCGGCTGCGGGAAAGCTCAAGGCCAGGCTGAGTGACAGCAGGAGGGGACGTATCAAGTCGGCATCCGATCCAGAGGCGTTGGGCTTTGGTCGGGGTACAGTAACAGCTTGGCGGGGTTGGAAAAAGAGGATGTCAGGGGGAACGGGAGGGGGCGCTGTGCGCCCCAATCGCCGGCAAGCCGGCTCCCACAGGCGGCGTGCGATTGGGCGATTGGGGTTACATCAATGCGACAGATAGACGGTCAGCGTCTGCCCCGGCTTGAGCGCATGCCCGCTGCGCGGATTCCAGCGCTTGAGGTGCTGCATCTCGACATTGAAACGTTTGGCAACCAAATACAGCGAGTCGCCCTTGCGGACCTTGTACTGGGTAGAACGCTTGCCGGAGGCGGCCACCCGGTTACCTGCAGCGCTTGGCCCTTTGCCACCGCGCAAGGCCAGGACCTGGCCGGCCTTCACGCGGTTACCCGGCAGCTTGTTCCAGCGCTGGATGTCCTTGACCGAGACACGGTTGGCCTTGGCGATGCTGCTCAAGTTGTCGCCACGCTTGACCCGGTAGCTGCGTGCGGTAGCCGGCGCCCTGGATTCGGCCACGGCGCGTTCGAACACGGCCTTGTTCGGTTGCAGGCTGACAATCTGCTCGGGTTTGAGGTCGGTGAGCAGTTGCGCCTTGGCGGTTGGCACCAGCAGTTGCTTGGGGCCGTCCACGGTCATGCGTTTCTTGAATGCCGGGTTGAGCTGGATAAGCTCGTCTTCGTCGATGTTGGCGAAGGCGGCAACCCGCGACAGGTCGAGGCGCTCGTTGATGGCGACGGCTTCGAAGTAGGGCTCGTTGGCGATCGGGTTGAGGTTGACGCCATAGGCCTCGGGGGTCGAGACCACCTGCGACAGAGCCAGCAGCTTGGGCACGTAGTCGCGGGTTTCCTGCGGCAGTGGCAGGTTCCAGTAGTCGGTAGGCAGACCGAGCCTTTCGTTGCGCTCGATCGCCCGGCTAACGGTGCCTTCGCCGGCATTGTAGGCGGCCAGGGCCAGCAGCCAGTCGCCGTTGAACATGTCGTGCAGGCGGGTCAGGTAGTCCAGTGCGGCGTTGGTCGACGCGGTGATGTCGCGGCGGCCGTCGTAGAAGTTGGTCTGGCGCAGGTTGAAGTGGCGCCCGGTGGACGGGATGAACTGCCACATGCCGGCGGCATGGGCACGCGAGTAGGCCATCGGGTTGTAGGCACTCTCGATTGCCGGCAGCAGGGCCAGCTCCAACGGCATGTCGCGCTCTTCGAGGCGTTCGACGATGTAGTGCAGGTAGAGGCTGCCACGCTCGCCGGCATTCTCGAGGAACGACGGGTTGCTGGCGAACCACAGGCGCTGCTGCTCGATGCGCGGGTTGACGTCGATGCTGTCCTGCAGGGCGAAGCCCTGGCGCATGCGTTCCCATACATCCTGCGGTGGCTCGGCGGGCTTGATCGCCAGCGGGGCTGGTTTGTGCTTGATCCGCGCCTGGTAGTTGTGCGCGCGAACGCTGTCGGCTTCGTCGAGCTGACGGGTGCTCTGGCAGCCCACCAGGGTGGCGGCCAGCGCCAGCGCACTGATTTGGGCCAGGCGCGTCAGGGCGACTGAGTGAGCGGTTCTGCGGCTACGTGAAGACATCGGCTGGGACAGGTTTCCGGGCGAAAAATTTCGGCGATTCTAGAAACCGCTCCCGGCCGGGTCAACCGTTGTCAGCCCTCTGCGATATATCTTGAGGTTATCAGAAGGTGTCCTTCCAAGACCTCAAGGCAGCAAAAACAGTGACCTGCGAGTCGTTTGAATGTCCCTTCCATTCGTCTGCTTTTTGTTTAACTAATGTTTCAGATGTACGCAGGAAGGGGTTGGTCAGGCGCTCCAGGCCGATGGTTGATGGCAATGTGATGCGATTTTCCGCGCGCAAACGGGTAACGTCTTCGAACCGCTGCTGAACGTGCGGATTGCCGGGCTCCACGGCCATGGCAAAACGCAGGTTGCTCAGGGTGTATTCGTGGGCGCAGTACACTTTAGTGTGTTCCGGCAGCGCGGCCAGGCGGGCCAGGGCGGGCTGCATCTGCTGTGGCGTGCCTTCGAACATACGCCCGCAGCCTGCGGCGAACAGGGTGTCGCCACTGAACAGCACGGGCGTGGCGGGCTGATCGCTGAACAACGCGATATGGCCAAGGGTGTGCCCTGGCACGGCGAGCACCGTGAAGTTCACGCCCAGCACCGTGACCTGGTCGCCTTCGTCCAGCGCCAGGTCGCGGCAGGGAATGCGCTCGTTGGCAGGGCCGCAGACTCTGGCGCCGGTCAGCTGCTTGAGGCGTTCGACGCCACCGACGTGGTCGTTGTGGTGGTGGGTGACCAGAATGTCTTCCAGTACCCAGCCGGGGTGCGCGGCCAGCCAGGCCTCCACTGGGCCGGCGTCGCCGGGATCGACCACCGCGCAGCGGCGTTTGGCAGTATCCTGTAACAACCAGATGTAGTTGTCGGAGAAAGCGGGGAGAGCATCGATCTGTATCATGGTGCGGATCCGATTCGCCTAGCGTGGCACATGAGGGCATCTTAGCCGCGATGGCGCGGGGCGAGAACCTTCGAGGGAGAGCGCAATGACCGACCAAGCCTTTGCCCAGGCCGACCCAGACTGGATCGAGCTGATCAGCCTGGCCCGTGAGTGGTTCAACGGCCCGCTCGGCCAGTTGATGTTGAAGGAAGAGGAAAAACTGCTGGAAGAAGAGCTGGGGCGCTTCTTTGGCGGTTACCTGGTGCATTATGGCCCTTGTGCCGAAGCGCCGCCCAGCGCCCCTCAGGTGCAACGCAATGTGCGCCTGGGCGCACCGCTGCCGGGTGTGGAGATCGTCTGCGAGGAGCAGGCCTGGCCGCTGAGCGAGCATGCCGCCGACGTGGTCGTGCTCCAGCATGGCCTGGATTTCTGCCTGTCGCCCCATGGGTTGTTGCGCGAAGCCGCCAGTGCTGTGCGCCCGGGCGGCCATTTGCTGATCGTCGGCATCAACCCCTGGAGCAGTTGGGGCATGCGCCATTTCTTCAGCCATGGCGCGTTGCGCAAGGCTCGCTGCATTTCACCATCTCGGGTAGGCGACTGGTTGAACCTGCTGGGCTTCGCCCTGGAGAAACGCCGCTTCGGGTGCTATCGTCCGCCGCTTGCCTCGCCGGCCTGGCAACAACGCCTGGCAGGCTGGGAACGTTTGGCGGGTGGCTGGCAAGGCTCCGGTGGCGGGGTCTACCTGCTGGTGGCGCGCAAGATGGTGGTCGGCCTGCGGCCGCTGCGCCCGGAGCGTCGCGAGCCGATGGGCAAGCTGCTGCCCTTGCCGTTGGCCAAGGTCAACCGCACCGCCGTCAACCCCGATACCGAAAAGCACTGAACATGAGTGGTACATGAGCGAAAGCGTCGAGCTGTATACCGATGGTGCCTGCAAGGGCAACCCTGGCCCCGGCGGCTGGGGCGTCCTGCTGATCTACAAGGGCGTCGAGAAGGAACTGTGGGGCGGTGAGCGCGAAACCACCAACAACCGCATGGAGCTGATGGCGGCGATCCAGGGGCTGATGGCGCTCAAGCGTGAATGCGAGGTGGTGCTGACCACCGACTCGCAGTACGTGATGAAGGGCATCAACGAATGGATGGTCAACTGGAAGAAGCGCGGCTGGAAGACCGCCGCGAAAGAGCCGGTGAAAAACGCCGACCTGTGGCAGTTGCTGGACGAGCAGGTCAACCGCCACAAGGTCACCTGGAAATGGGTGCGTGGCCACATCGGCCACCCGGGCAACGAACGTGCCGACCAGCTGGCCAACCGCGGCGTCGAGGAAGTGCGCGCCAAGCGCTGAGCTGGGGTACAATCCGCGGCTCTGTAATCGATGCAAGTTGGAGCGCCCCGCGTGGAGCAGCAGCAAGATAAACGCCTGGTCATTCTCGACACCGAAACCACCGGCATGCCGGTCAGCGAAGGCCACCGGATCATCGAGATCGGTTGCGTCGAGGTCATCGGCCGGCGCCTGACCGGGCGGCACTTCCACGTCTACCTGCAGCCTGACCGCGAAAGTGACGAGGGCGCGATCAACGTCCACGGTATCACCGATGCCTTCCTGGTCGGCAAGCCGCGCTTCGCCGATGTCGCCCAGGAGTTCTTCGACTTCATCCAGGGCGCCACGCTGGTCATCCACAACGCGGCGTTCGACGTTGGTTTCATCAACAACGAGTTCGCGTTGCTGGGGCAAAGCGACCGCGCCGATATCTCGAACCACTGCACCATCCTCGATACCCTGTTGCTGGCGCGTGCCCGTCACCCGGGGCAGCGCAACAGCCTCGATGCGCTGTGCAAACGCTACGACATCGACAACTCCGGCCGCGAGCTGCACGGCGCATTGCTCGACTCCGAGCTGCTGGCGGACGTCTACCTGGCGATGACGGGTGGCCAGACCAGCCTGTCGCTGGCTGGGCACGGGGCTGACGGTGACAACGACGGTCAGGGCAGTGGTGGTAGTGAAATTCGCCGGATTGTCGGCCGTGCGCCGGGGCCGGTGATCATGGCCAGTGCCGAGGAACTGGAGGCCCATGCCGAGCGTTTGGCGGCGATTGCCAAGTCGGCGGGTGGGCCTTCGATGTGGCAGGCGTTGACGGAGACGCCTGCTGGCTGACTCTTGGTTTGTAGCGGCCCTGTCGCCGGCAACCCACTGAACTCGATAACAGTGGTTTTCCTGTGGGAGCCGGCTTGCCGGCGATAGGGCCGCTACGGTAATCATCAGGCTCTACTACCCTGAGGAAGGATGCTCTGTCCTTCGGAGGTAGCAGCCTGATGTACAAGGACCTCAAGTTCCCCATCCTCATCGTCCACCGTGCCATCAAGGCCGACAGTGTCGCCGGTGAGCGCATCCGTGGCATCGCGCAGGAACTGAGCCAGGACGGCTTCGCCATCCTCGCCGCCGCCGACCACGCCGAAGCGCGCCTGGTCGCCGCCACCCACCATGGCCTGGCCTGCATGCTGATCGCCGCCGAGGGCGTCGGGGCCAATACCCACCTGCTGGAAAACATCGCCGAACTGATCCGCCTGGCCCGTGCCCGTGCGCCCGACCTGCCGATCTTCGCCTTGGGTGAGCAGGTCACCCTGGAAAATGCCCCCGCCGAGGCCATGGGCGAGCTGAACCAGTTGCGTGGCGTCCTCTACCTGTTCGAAGACACCGTGCCATTTCTCGCCCGCCAGGTGGCGCGCGCTGCGCACAACTACCTCGACGGCCTGCTGCCACCGTTCTTCAAGGCGCTGGTCCAGCACACCGCGCAGTCCAATTATTCCTGGCATACCCCTGGCCACGGCGGCGGTGTAGCCTACCGCAAGAGCCCGGTGGGCCAGGCGTTCCACCAGTTCTTCGGGGAAAACACGCTGCGCTCGGACCTGTCCGTCTCGGTGCCCGAGCTTGGGTCGCTGCTCGACCACACCGGCCCGCTGGCCCAGGCCGAAGCCCGTGCGGCGCGCAATTTTGGCGCCGACCACACCTTCTTCGTGATCAACGGCACTTCCACCGCCAACAAGATCGTCTGGCACGCGATGGTCGGCCGTGATGACCTGGTGCTGGTGGACCGCAACTGCCACAAGTCGGTGGTGCACGCGATCATCATGACCGGTGCTATCCCTGTCTACCTGTGCCCGGAGCGCAACGAACTGGGCATCATCGGGCCTATCCCGCTCAGTGAGTTCACCCCAGAGGCGATCCAGGCAAAGATCCAGGCCAACCCGCTGGCGAAGGGGCGTGAGCCGCGGATCAAGCTGGCAGTGGTGACCAACTCCACCTACGACGGCCTGTGTTATCACGCCGGCCTGATCAAGCAAGTGCTTGGCCCCAGTGTCGAGGTGCTGCACTTCGACGAGGCCTGGTTCGCCTACGCGGCGTTTCATGAGTTCTTCGCCGAACGCTATGCCATGGGCACCCTGTGCAATGCCCATAGCCCACTGGTTTTCAGCACCCACTCCACCCACAAATTGCTTGCCGCCTTCAGCCAGGCGTCGATGATCCATGTGCAAGATGGCGCGCAGCGCCAACTCGACCGCGACCGGTTCAATGAAGCGTTCATGATGCATATCTCCACTTCGCCGCAGTACAGCATCCTCGCCTCGCTGGATGTGGCGTCAGCGATGATGGAGGGGCCGGCGGGGCGCTCGCTGTTGCAGGAGATGTTCGACGAAGCCCTGAGTTTTCGCCGGGCCCTGGCCAACCTGCGCGAGCACATTGCCGCCGATGACTGGTGGTTCAGTATCTGGCAGCCGCCAGCGGCGGAGGGTATCCAGCGCCTCGATGCCCAGGACTGGCTATTGCAGCCGAGGGCCGAGTGGCATGGTTTTGGCGAGGTTGCGGACGACTATGTGCTGCTCGACCCGCTGAAGGTGACATTGGTGATGCCGGGCCTGAGTGCCGGTGGCGTGCTGGGCGAGCACGGCATTCCTGCGGCGGTGGTCAGCAAGTTTCTCTGGGAACGCGGCCTGGTGGTGGAGAAGACCGGGCTCTACAGCTTCCTGGTGCTGTTCTCGATGGGCATCACCAAGGGCAAGTGGAGCACGCTGCTGACCGAGCTGCTGGAGTTCAAGCGCCACTATGACGCCAACACCGCGCTTGGCACGTGCCTGCCCAGCATCGTCGCGGTCGACGCTTCACGTTACCAGGGCATGGGCCTGCGCGATCTGTGCGATCAGTTGCACGCCTGCTACCGCACCAATGCCACGGCCAAGCAACTCAAGCGTCTGTTCACGCGCTTGCCCGAAGTGGCCATGACGCCGGCGCGGGCCTACGACCTGATGGTGCGTGGGGAGGTGGAGGCGGTACCGATCGAGGCGCTGCTCGGCCGGGTCGCTGCCGTGATGCTGGTGCCTTACCCGCCGGGCATTCCGTTGATCATGCCGGGCGAGCGGTTTACCGAAGCGACCCGCTCGATCCTCGACTACCTGGCATTCGCCCGTGCTTTCAACAGTGGCTTCCCCGGCTTCGTCGCCGATGTGCATGGCCTGCAGAACGAAAGTGGCCAGTACACGGTGGACTGCATCAAGGGATGCGAATGATCTCGACGCCGGTGCGCGCCAGTTCGAAGCGGTCTTCACCCAGGTGGTTGACGCGGTCGCCAATGGCCAGGCGATAGGTGGTGATCGGCGCACCCAGGGCGCTGCCGTCGGTTTGCAGGGTCGACTCCTGGAACTCGTGAACGGGGTAGATGCGGCCTTCGGCGTCTCGGGCGTGGAACTGGCCGACCATTACTGCTGCCATTTAGGTGAAAACCTCTGAAATACGTAGGAAATGTCTGCAGGGATAGACCGTGCAACCCGGCGGGAGTTTTCGTCTTCGGCAAAAAAAACCTAAGTGCCGAGGAACGGTCATCTATAACTACATCGTCTCTTTAGCCAGCAAAGGTTGGAAATCGCCATGAGCCAGGTGTATTCGGTAGCGGTCGTCGTCGGCAGCTTGCGCAAGGACTCCTACAACCGCAAGGTGGCCCGCGCCCTTTCAGAGCTGGCACCGTCCAGCCTTGACCTGAAGATCGTCGAGATCGGCGACTTGCCGCTGTACAACGAGGATGTCGAGGCCGCAGGTGTGCCCGAGCCGTGGAAGCGCCTTCGCGAAGAGATCCGCCGTAGCGATGCCGTGCTGTTCGTCACCCCGGAGTACAACCGCTCGGTGCCAGGTTGCCTGAAAAATGCCATCGACGTAGGTTCGCGACCTTACGGCCAGAGCGCCTGGAGCGGCAAGCCCGCGGCCGTGGTGAGCGTGTCGCCGGGGGCCATTGGCGGCTTTGGTGCCAACCACGCCGTGCGCCAGTCGCTGGTCTTCCTCGACATGCCCTGCATGCAGATGCCAGAGGCCTACCTGGGCGGTGCAGCGAACCTGTTCGATGACAGTGGCAAACTCAGCGACAAGACCCGGCCGTTCCTGCAGGGCTTCATCGACAAGTTCGCCTCTTGGGTCAAGCTGAACCGGGCGGTCTGAGCTCACGCCCTTGCCGGCAGCCATTCCAGCTGTAGTCAGGCCGGGTAATCCTTACAGCATTGTCGCTCCTGAACCTCGTTGCTGGAGCGACAATGTCCAACACACCCTCGGCGATGCGCACGGCCGATGAAAAAATCCTCGGCGCCACCGATGACTTCATTGCTGCAAGGCTGCCGGCCTGGTTGAAGCAGGCTTCACGCGCCCAGTTGTCAGGATTGCGTGCGGCTTTCAATATTCACCAGGCCAGCCAGGCGCGCCTGCGTAGGCACACCCTGAAGCTCGAACCGCTTGACGTATTCGCCGAAAAGCACCTCAAGGTGCTGTTGGCCAAGCCACTGCCCGAGGGCGTGGAGTTTTCACAGCTTGAATGGCTGGTGGTGACGCCCTGGCTGGGTACGCTCGGCAGTTCTGACATGCAGGCGTTTGGTTACCAGGCATCACGCACCTCCGGCATCTTGCGGCTGATGAGCAACTTCGAGCTTGGCAATTCCTTCTATGCCGGATCCGGTCTGGTCGCGCCTGGCCAGGATGAAGTGCTGTCGATCTCGGATACGGAGCTGGTGTCCACGTGCCGAATGCTGGATGTGGGAAAAAAATATCAGGATGAGTTGGACCAGGTCTTCAACGCTGAGGCCTTGGGCATCCTGGCCGATGACAAGCGTTCCGGGCTTGCGTTGGCAAGCAAGATCGCAGCGATGAAAGGCGACATTTCCGCCAAGGTGGAGATCGCCTTGCTTGAAATGACACGCGAACAGATACATCTGGAGAAGTCGGGGCTGCGCGGTTACGGCGGAACATTGCAGGTGCTCGGTCAGGTTGCGGCTGATGGCATGCTGGTCCGCTTGCGCGATGTGGAGGGCCGGCAGGTGGGTGTCCTGCTCTACCTGCCGAGCGATCCGTTGCAGGCATTGCGCTACTTCGCTGATGAAACTTCGATGAACAGTGCCCTGGCCGCATTGCTGCAAGACGAATCCTACCTTTCCTTTTTCACTCAGCTGATCAGCCTGCAAAACCGGGCCAGTTTCGTCGAGCAACTCGGCAAGCGCCTGAAAGACCCGAAACCTGACCTTGACCTCGAAGGTGTCGTGGTTGAGGGCAGCATTTTCGACGCATTGGCCAGTGCCCAGGTCAAACGCACCAAAGAAGATGCGCGGTTACTGTTGGTGCCAACGGCCGAGGCCGATGTCAAGGCCGCCCGCGCCCGGCATGAGGCCTGGAAGTCGGCAGGCCTGAACCTGATCAACCTGGCAGGGCTTTTCATCCCGGTGCTTGGTGCGCTGTTGCTGGGGCAACTGGTGTTGCAGACCTTGAGTGATGTCTTCGAGGGCGCACAGGACTGGTACGAGGGGCACCGTCATGAAGCCTTGGAGCATATGCTCGGCGTGGCCGAAGCGCTGGCTGTGACCACCGCGACCGTGGTCGGCGTGAGTGTCGTGCGCAGTGCCCTGGTCGCTGCCATGGAGCCCGTCAATGTAAGAAGCGGTATCAAGCGTCTGTGGGACGACAGTCTCGTGCCTTACGAGTCGGTGCCCGGGAACATTGCCCTGCGTCCCGATGGCTTGTATGGCGATGGCAAGCAGCGCTGGCTGCGCTCCGGTTCACGTTACTACGAGGTGCATCGGCCTGACCCGCAGGGCCCTTATCGGTTACGCCATCAGCGTCGTTCAGGGGCATACGAGCCCGTCGTGCTGCATAACGATGAGCGATGCTGGCGGCCGATATGCGAGCGGCCCTGGGAGTGGGATGACCGTGCGCGAATGCTCGATCGGCTGTGGCCGCAGCACCCGATGATCGGTGCGCAACGGGCGGAGCAGGTGTTGCGCGTGGCAGGGGTCGATCAAGATGAACTGCGTGGCATCCTGATGGAAAACCGGGTGTTGCCTGTCAATCTGCGCGAAGCGCTGCGCAGCTTCGAGGCGGATGAGCAAATCGGGCGGTTCTTCGACCATTTGCAGCGCAAACGTCTGGATGCGCAGGATGAGAAGCTATTGAAGTGGTGCGAGGGGTTGCCCGATGTGGGCAAGGGTATCGCGCAGGTACTGAAGGCAAAGCTGCAGCTGCGCGGGGCGCTTTACATGCACCTGACACGGCCGGACATTGTTGGAAACGACCCTTTGTTCAAACAGTTGCAGAGGGATTTTCCTGGTTTGGGAGATAGCTATGCCACGCTGCTGGCAGGCGGGGCCAGTGCGCTTGAACGCAGTGAAGCAGTCAGCAATCGCAGGCTTCCCCAAGGGTTGGCGCTCAAAGCGGCTTCGTTGCTGCGTGTGGCGAGAATCAGCAAGGCCTTGGCGGGCCTTTACCTTGCCAGCGGCTATTGCACGGAAACCGGCGAGCTGGTGTTCGCATTGCTCAATCAACTTGACCCTCGGACCATCAACATCAACCTGTGTGAGGGTGAAGTCGACGGACGCCTGGTGGCGAGTCTGGTGGCGCAGGGCCAGGGAGAGCCATTACGGACACTGGTTCATCAGGAGGGGCGGTTCAATGCCTTCGAGGCTGATGGCAGCAAGCTTGAGATTTCCGTAGACGACCCGGGCGATCTTTTCGAAGTCATCACCGCATTGACGACGCCTGCCCAATGGGCCGAGTTGGGGGTCGAGGGGGATGACGGGGTCAGCCAGGTACTGCGGGGCCGGGCACTGGAGCAACTGCCTGAAGGCCATGAGGAGATTGCCCGCTTCATGGAGTGGCCAGAGCGCACACGTTGGTTCAACCCGGGGCAACGCCTGGAAGACGGCCGGGTCGGTTACCTGCTCAGTGGGCGCGGTGCAGAGCGCGCGAGAACGTCTCGGGAGGTGTTGCGAGACGGTATGCGCCGCTACTTTCCGGGCTTGAGCGAAACGCAAATCGATAAGGAACTGCAGCGAATGCTGGCGGGACGGGCTTCGGCGTACGATCTGTTGCTCGAGTTGCAGGACGACCACGAGCAGTTGGAAGTGACGCTGCAACGCTGGCAAGGCAGTGAGCTCAATGATGCCAGGCGGCAAATCCGTGGACACGTTGCCCAACGTCTGAGAAGAGCGTGGGGCGCGCAGGCCGAGGTGGAAGCGGTGAACGATGACGGTGTGGTACGGCAGCGCCTGAGCCTGACTGACTTGACTATCACCACCCTTCCGGCATTTGCGCTACAACTGAACTTCACCTACATCACCTCGTTGGTGATGACCGGTACAACGATCAGCGAAGTGCCGTCACAATTTCTCAGTGCTTTTAGCGGTTTGCGGGTTTTGAGCATGGGGGGGAATGCGCTGCTGCGGGTTCCAGAAGGTATTTCATACCTCACCGAGCTGCGCGAACTGAGCTTGGCGCGCAACAACATTCGACTGGACGCTGCCTCCGAGCAGGCATTGACCCGATTGCCGCGCCTCTGCTCGCTCGACCTCAGCCATAATCCTCTTGGTCAATTCGCGATGAGGTTCAATCATCTGCCGCACATGGTGAAACTCTATTTGCGTAACTGTCGCCTGGGTACCTGGCCGCTCGGCGTGGAGCTCTGTGGCTTTCTCGAGGTAGCAGACTTGCGCTACAACCAGTTGCCGGCTGCGCCAAACGACTTGCTGCTCATGCCGTATGAGTTTCGCCGCGCTTTCCAGCTTGACGGCAATTCGATAAGCAGTGGAGACCTGCAGCGCTTCTACGCGTTGGACAGCATACCGGAAGAGCCGTCTGGGCCGCCCGTCTCGACGATCGATGCACGCGCGTGGTGGTCAGGTGAAGATGCCCAGGGCCAGGTCAGCCTCGGTAAACGCTGGGACGAATTGCAGAAAACAGTGGAAGGGCAAAAGTTTGTTGGACTGTTGGGCAACCTGATTGCGTTTGCCGACTTCAGCTGGAAGCGGTCTTACCTGTTCGAACAGGGCTGGAGCGTGCTGACCGAGCGGGAAAACAATGCCGTGTTTCGCCAGCAAGTCGACGCATTGATGGCCCAGCCGATGACAGATGACAACGCTGTCATCGACCGTTTCAGCCAGTTGTCATTGCACTTGCGCATTGCTCGGGCAGAGGCGCGTGTGGCTGTTGGCCGCGGTGCCGAGCTATTGGATTTCGGGCGGGCGTTGATGCGGCTGGACTTCCTGAACCAGTACGCGCGTCGAGATGTTGTCCGGCGTCAGCAGGTGCGCGCGCGCGTAGACCGCATGGCAATTGTCTTGGGCTACAGGGTGCGGCTGCGCCAGCGCTTGAACTTGCCCCAGCAGCCGTTGGCACTGCGCGAGTCGCAGGACGGTCGGGTATCCGGGGAGCAGTTGCTGGAGGCGCTGCGTGCCTTGCGCGAGAACGAAACCCATGAAAATCTGGCAGCCAGCCTCTGTCGCCGGTCGTTCTGGCAACGGTATGTGGAGCTTGAGAATGCCGGTGCATTCAGTCACTTGACAGACGTGTACACGCAGAGGCGCAACCTTATCGAAGGGCAGCGTGTTCAGTTGGGTGAGCTCCAGTATCGAGCCAGCCTGAACGCGCTGGAAATCGAAAAGGACGCCGATACCCATGCCTTGAGGCTGCAGCTCACCTTGCAGACCATTCGCAGCCTTGAGAGAAGTCGGGGATAGACAAGGGTTGCGCTCGGGCGATTTCACCCAGCGCTTTGGCGCGCAAGCCCGCTCCTGCAGGCTCGAGGTTGTGCCTGTAGGCGCGGGCTTGCGCGCGATGGGTGCAGCACCGAAGGATCAGGATGCCTGCGGCATTTCCCCTTTGGCCAAGCGCCGGTTGATGTCTGCAATCACCTCGGGCAGCTCATTGATGGTATCGATCAGGTAGTGCGGGCGAGAATGCTCGAACATCGCGTGGATACGTTTTCGCTCGCTTTCCAACTTTTCCGCACTCAGTGCCTGATAGCCTTCCCAGGTCAGGCCCAACGCGTTGCCCGAGCACACCAGGGCCACGGTCCACATGCCGGCGCGGCGGCCTTCCAGGATGCCCGGCACCGTGTCGTCAACCTTCACGCAGGCCGCCACATCATCGATGCCCAGGGCAATCACGTTGGCCAGGGCCTGGGCTGGCCATGGGCGGCCATTCGGGGTTTCGTCGGTGGCCACCACATGGTCGGCGACATAACCGTTGTTGGCCGCCAATTCCACCACCTTGTCCATCACCACTTTCGGGTAGCCCGAGCACGAGCCGATCTTCAGGCCGTCCTGGCGCAGGCCGGTGAGGGTGTCCAGGGCGCCAGGGATCAGCGCCGAGTGCACGGCGATCTTTTCGATCTGCAGTGGCATGAAGCGGTTGTAGATGGCGGTGACATCATCATCGGTCGGCGTGCGGCCGAACACCTTGCGATAGCGTTCGGCGATTTCTGGCACATCGCACAGGGTGCGGATGTGGTCCCACTTGCCCATGCCCATCGGGCCACGGGCTTCTTCGATCGAGACCTGTACATCGAACTCGGCGAAGGCTTCGACGAAGATCTGGGTCGGGGCGAATGAGCCGAAGTCGACCACGGTGCCGGCCCAGTCGAGGATGGCGGCTTGCAGCTGGGTAGGGTTGCTGTAGTTCATGTGCGCGTTTTCCTGAAATTGAAAGGGCAGCGAGTCAGATGTCCAGTACTTCCATTTCCCGCAGCACGTCGGCCACGGCAGTGACGGCGGCCTGCATGCCGTCCGCCCCGACCACGCCAATGCAGCCGACGCGGAAGGTCTCGACCTGGGTCAGCTTGCCCGGATAGAGGATGAAGCCCTTGGCCTTGACGCGTTCGTAGAAGTCCTTGAACTGGTAGCGGGCATCGTTCGGCGCATGAAAGGTAACGATGATCGGCGCCTGGATCTCGGCTGGCAGGAAGCTGCGCAGGCCGATGGCGGCCATGCCCTCGAGCAAGGTCTTGCAGTTGTTGGCATAGCGCTGGTGGCGGGCGGGCAGGCCGCCTTCCTCGTTGTACTGCTGCAAGGCCTCGTGCAGGGCCGCGACCACGTGGGTCGGTGGGGTGAAGCGCCACTGTCCGGTCTTGGCCATGTAGGCGTGCTGGTCGTGCAAGTCCATGGCCAGCGAATGGGCATTACCTTCGGCAGCGGCCAGCGCGGTCTTTTCGGCGAATACGAAGCCCATGCCCGGTACGCCTTCCAGGCATTTGCCCGAGGCGGCGATCAGTGCTTCGAAGGGGATCTGGCGGGCGTCGATCGGCAGCGCACCAAAGGAGCTCATGGCGTCGATGATCAGGCGCTTGCCGTGGCGTTTGATCACCTGGGCGATCTCTGGCAGCGGGTTGAGGATGCCGGTGCTGGTTTCGCAGTGGATCAGCGCCACGTGAGTCACGGCCGGGTCCGCGGCGAGCAGGCGGTCGACGTCGGCGGCAGTGGTCGGTTGGTCTTCGGCGGTTTCGAAGGTGCTGAAGGTACGGCCGAGCACTTTGCAGATCTTCGCCAGGCGTTGGCCGTAGGCGCCGTTGATCAGTACCAGGACCTTGCCGTCAGGGGGTACCAGGGTGCCGATGGCGGCTTCCACGGCGAAGGTGCCGCTGCCCTGCAGGGGCACGCAGTGGTGGCTGGCGCTGCCGTCGATGATCGCCAGCAGCTGCTCGCAGACGCTGGCGGTCAGTTGGTTGAAATCGCGGTCCCAGGAGCCCCAGTCCACCAACATGGCTTGACGGGTGCGCAGTGACGTGGTCAATGGGCCGGGGGTCAGCAGAATCGGGGCGTTGCTCATTCCGTGGTTCCTCACAAGCTGCGGTGGTCGCCGGTTGGGTGGGCGCTGAAACTACGGGGCCTAGGTTGCAATTCGCCAAGCTATCAATCAAATTGTTTGTTGTTATGTCAGCTATAAGTCAGGCCGATACGAAATGAACCTGTTCCAGCTTCGTGCTTTCGATGCCGTTGCCCGCGAAGGCAGCTTCACACGTGCCGCCGAGCGTCTGTTCATCAGCCAGCCGGCGGTCACCGGGCACGTCAAGGCACTCGAGGAGCACTATCAGATCACGCTGCTCAGGCGTACCGCTCGGCGCGTCGAACTCACCGAAGAAGGCACGCGCCTGGCGGCCATCACCCGTGCCATGTTCGGCCTGGCCGAGGAGGCGCAGGCCATGCTCGAAGCCAATCGTCAGCTCCTTACCGGGCGTCTGGAGGTGGCTGCCGATGGGCCGCACCGGGTCATGCCCATGCTGGCGCTGCTGCGCGAGCGCTATCCAGGCATTACCGTCAACCTGCGCCTGGGCAATGCGCAGGAGACCCTGGCCGCGCTGCTGTCGGAGCATGCTGACGTCGCCGTGCTGACCGAGATCGAGCCGCGCAAGGGGCTGCATCTGCAGAGCCTCTGCGAGTCGCACTTGTGCGCATTGCTGCCCGTAGGCCACGACTGGGCCAGCGGCGAGGGTGACCTGCCGCTGGCCGCACTGCACCAGCAGATCATGGTCCTGCGCGAGCCGAGCTCGACAACCCGGCGTACGTTCGACAAAGCCTGTGCCCAGGCCAAGGTACAACCGCGTGTACTGCTGGAACTGGACAGCCGCGAGGCGGTGACCGAAGCCGTGGCCTCGGAACTGGGCATTGGTGTTGTCTCGTCGACCGAGGTGGCGCATGACCCGCGTGTGGTGGCTCGACCGTTGGCGGGAGAGGGGCTGCGTAACCAGCACATGCTCGGTTGCCTGGAGCGGCGCCGCGAATTGCGCTTGATCCAGGCCTTCCTTGGCTTGGCGGCAAGCCTGTGAGGCCGCGCCTGGTTGCCGTAAGATGGCCGCCAACGAGCAAGCTGGCGCCGGATGGCCGATGAGCGAGAAAGATACGATTTCCATGCAACTGGTGCGTGAGGCGCTGTTGCAGAGCTGCCCCGACAGTGATGCCGCTGGCGCCCTGCTGCGACGCGCCGGGATCGATGCCAGCCTGTTCGAACAGGCCGATGCACGGGTGCCTGCAAGCGCCTATGCGCGCCTGTGGCGGCTGTTGTCGCAGCGCTGCAATGACGAGTTCTTTGCCATGGATCCCCGTGGCCTGCGAACCGGCAGCCTGGCTCTGCTGGCGCGCGCCGCCATGGCCCAGCCCAGCCTGGGTGAAGCGTTGGACGTGGCCTTGGGTTTCCTTGGCCTGATGCTCGAAGACCTGCAACCGGTACTGGTGCGCCAAGGCAGCCTGGCCGAGATCGTCATTGGCGAGCCGCGGGAGCGACCGCGGCGCGCCTTCACCTATTTCACCTTCTGGATGATCGTGCATGGTGTGGCCTGCTGGTTGGCCGGACGGCGCATTCCCATTCTGGCCATCGACCTGCGCTGCGCCGAGCCAGCGTTCTGCGATGACTATCGGGTGATGTTCTCCGAAAATCTCCAGTTCGACCGGCCACGCACACGCATGATCATCGCCGCCGATTGCCTGGCGCTGACGCCCAGGCGCACGGCGGAAGACCTGCAGCGCTTCCTGGCGGAGGCGCCCGGCAACATTCTTGTCAAGTACCGCGACCCGGACAGCCTGGCCCGGCGCATTCGCCATGACCTGCGCCAGCATGACCCGGCGGGTTGGCCTGATGCCGAGCGCCAGGCGCTTGAGCTGTGCATGTCAGCTTCCACGCTGCGCCGCCGGCTGGCGGAAGAGGGGCAGACCTATCAGGGCCTGAAAGACAGCGTGCGGCGGGAACTGGCGATCAGTTGGCTGGCCGACGCCGAACTTGGCCTGGCGCAGGTTGCCGAGCGCCTGGGGTTCGCCGACAGCAGTTCGTTCTACAAGGCGTTTCGCAAGTGGTTCGGTTGCAACCCGGGACATTACCGCACGTTGGTGTTGCAAGGGGATGGCGCGAGCGTCTCGTAGTTTGCTGCTGCGGCAGTTCCCTCTGCGGTGTCGAACCGCCACTGCAGCACTGTATGCGTTTTCCGACCTTCAGAGGTGTAGTGATGGCGCAAACCAAACAGCCTGTCAGGGCGCTCGACAAGTATGCCGACGCGTTCGTGGCAACCCGGCTTCCCCAGTGGCTCAAGCAAGCATCGCCCGGACAGATCAACAAACTGCGTGACTGTTACACGGCGCATCGCAACAGCCATGAGCCACTGGACAAGGCACTGCGCAGCCTGCCAACGCCCCAGGCCTACGCGCTGAAGGTATTCACACCTTTGCTGTCGAATTCAGCGGCCACACTGGGACTCGACAAAATGGAATGGCTCGATGTGCGTCGTCGCCTGAACGTGCCCGTTGGCATTGGCGTACCCACCGATGAGCTCAGGTACGTGCGAACACCGGCATTGTTGACCCTCATGCAGAATTTCCCCGAGGGCGATCCTTTCTATGAGGGCAGTGGGCTGGTGGTCGCGGGCGAGTCATTGGTACTGATCGATGGGAATGGCTTGGCCAAGCAGTGCCGAAAGGCGGATGCAGGCCAGGGTT
The DNA here is from genome assembly GCF_033095865.1 of Pseudomonas sp. KU43P. Lineage (NCBI taxonomy): Bacteria > Pseudomonadati > Pseudomonadota > Gammaproteobacteria > Pseudomonadales > Pseudomonadaceae > Pseudomonas > Pseudomonas sp. KU43P. The sequence goes on from NZ_AP019365.1 coordinate 2,008,101, forward strand.
ATCAGAAATTGCTGGCATCCACCGTCACCGATTCAGTGCTTGGGAAATTGGCCGCGCACAAGCGCACAGGTTTCGCGTTGGCGCTGGAATTGACGGCGCTCAAAGGGCAGCTGGACGGTGCAAGCCATGCAGCATTGCGGGCTGTGGGCACGACCTCGCTCGGGGACAAGCTGCTGCGTGGTTATGCCGGGCAGCTGAAAGTCCTGAATTGCTTGATCGCCGATGCCTTGCTGATCCGGCTGCACGAAGCAGACGGGAAGAACAAGGGCATGGTGCTGTATTTGCCCAGCGATGTGCAGCAGCCGCTACGCTATTTCGCTGATCTCGCGGCGCTGAGCGATGCCTTGGTCAAGGACCTGGGCGAGACGGCATTCAAGCAAAACCTGTGCAATCAGGTGAAGCTGAGGGAACGGGCCAACTTCATCGAAACCCTGAACCAGCGACTGATGGATTCCCAACCCGATCTCCAACTTGAACACGCCACGCTGACAGGCGATGTTTTTGCCGCCCTCGCCAAGGCACATTTCGAACACCTGGAAGACGATGCCAGGATGCTGCTGGTGTCCACGGCCGATGCCGACAAGACTGCTGCGAGCGAGCGCCTGAAGCGGTGGGAGGGGATTGCCATGGGTGCAGCGGGCATCGCCGGCTTGTTCGTCCCGGGGCTGGGTGAGTTGCTACTGGCGCAGCTGCTGGTTCAGGTCACCGAGCAGTTCTACGACGGCGTGACGGATTGGGCGCAAGGCCATCAGCATGAGGCTGCGGAGCATTTGCTCGGAGTGGCGGAAATTGTTGCAGTCACAGCCGTGACTGCGGTCGGAGCCGGCGTGGTCGCTCGCGGCTTCGCGCGTAGCGCCGTTATCGATGAGCTTGAACCGGTCACCGTGAAACAAGATGACGACCGCCTGTGGAAACACGACCTGAGTGCTTACGAAGTCAGCCCCGGTCTGGCGACATTGCAAGATGATGGCTTTTACCATGAGGGTGACCTGCGCTTTTTGCGCATCGATTCGCGCTATTACGAAGTGTATCGACCTGACGAGGCTGGCCCCTGGCGGCTGCTTCATCCAGAGCGTGACGATGCCTTCGAGCCCGAGTTGGTCGGCAATGGCGAACGCTGCTGGCGACTGCGCTTGGAACGCCCATTGGAGTGGGACGACAGCACCTTGATGCTCGAACGGTTGTGGCCAAGCCACCCACCTCGGGAGGCCACAGAGGCCGCACGGATTCTGCAAGTGGCCGGTGTCGATAAAGACGAGCTGCGTGGCTTGCTGGTGGAGAACCGCCAACTGCCGGTGAACTTGCGTGATACGGTGCGGCGCTTCGACGCCGATGCCCGGATCAACCGGTTGTTCAGCGCGCTTGGCCAAGCGCCAGAGACAATTCCCGAAAAGGACATGCTCACCTGGTGCAAGGCACAGGCAGAACTGCAAGGGCTGTCTGACACGCAGATCGGCAGCACGCTGCTGCAGGACCAGGGCCGATGGGGGCATGCTCTGTTCGAGCATCTGACCGCCCCCGGTGAAGTGGATGATGCGGTGCTGGCACTGCTCAAACGCGATTTCCCAGGATTGCCGGATGCCTATGCACGTGAAGCGCTGAGCAGGCTGAAAGTCGACGAGCGCCTGGCCATGGCGGCGAGCCAGCGGTTGAACCTGTCGCTGGCCCAGAAGGCCCGCGCGCTGCTGCAACTGGCACGGGTCAATCGCGCAATCGATGGCGTGTACCTGCAGAACGCCTATACCGACGGTAGTGGTGAACTGGTGATTGCGTTGCTGAGAAAACTGCCTGACTGGCCTGGCGATCTCAATCTCGAACTGCGCAAGGGTAACGAAAGCGGGCCTTTGCTGGCGCAATCGAACCCACAGGGTAACGCCGAGTCGCGCACGGTGATGGTCTATCGGCAAGGCGGCTTTCGCCTGTATGACCACCGAGGGGTGGAGCGCGCCGAGGAAATCGCTGAGCCCGCCAGCCTGTTCGATGCCCTGGTGGCCTTGCTCAAACCTGAACAGCGTACGCGCCTGGGGCTTTCTCAGGACAGCGCGGCGCAACAACTGCGTGAGCGGTTGGCCAAACAACTGCCAGGCCAGCGAAGCCAGGTGTTCAATCTGCTCGGCTGGCGCAATCAGTCGCCATGGTTCAACCCCGGCGCACGCCTGGCCGATGGCCGAGTCGGTTACACCTTGGGCGGCCGCACACCGGGCAGTGAAGTCTCCGTTAGAACCCTGCGCGAGCGTATTCGCGCGTTGTACCCAGGGTTCACCGAAGTGCAGGTCGAGAGCTTTTTCCAGCGTTTGTTGCGCGAGCCTGGTTCGCCCTTGGACCAGCTTCTGGAGCACGAGGACAATTTCAGGCAACTGGACCGCGCGCTCACGCGCTGGGAGCGCGCCACCACGAACGAAAACTTGCGCAATCAGCAACGACAATTCGCTGAACAGCTTCGTCGGGCCTGGCGCCTGGATGGCGGAGTTGAAATCGATCTCGCAGACAACACCGACACGGTGCGCCTGAGTCTCAGTGGCTGGCAGATCGAGCGATTACCGACTCTGCCCGCTGAGGTCGACATGAGCCATATCGGCGAATTGGTGTTGGCCGGCATGGGGCTGCAGGACGTGCCGGCGAACTTCCTGCGTTGCTTTCGCCACGTGCATACCTTGGTCCTCACCAACAATCACCTGACCAGTATTCCTCCAGGCCTTTCCCACCTGCAGTCGTTGCGCACGCTGCGGTTGATGTCCAACCGTATTCGCATGAGCAGCCAGGACCAGGACATGCTGCGTTCGATGCCCTACCTGCACATGGTGGACTTGAGCCATAACCCGTTGCGTAGCCTCAGCCTGAGGTTCAATGAACTGCCACAATTGCGTAGGCTGCGTCTTGACAATTGCCATTTGCAGGTCATGCCTGAAGGCCTTGAGCGCTGTGAGTTTCTGGAGTTCGCGGACCTGAGTGACAACCAGATCCGGACCCTACCGCCCGAACTGGTGCGGATGCCCTGGAGATTCCGGGCGCGGCTGAATCTGAGTCGCAACCCGCTGTCCGCTGCAGAGCGTCAGCGGTTTTACGGGCTGAGTCACCAACGTCACGGTACAGAGTTGAACGTGCCTGTTGACGCTGATGCGCACCTGAACCGATGGCTGGGCGACCAGCCTGAAGCACATCACCCCGCGCGAAGGGCGCTGTGGCAACGGCTGCGGGGGATGGGTGGCAGCAGCGAGCTGTTCGAACTGCTGCAGGCGCTGACTGAAGGCAGCGATTTCACCCATGCAAGAGCATACGTGAGCGACCAGGTGTGGCGATTGCTGTCGGCGCTTGACCAGGATCAAACACTGCGCATGGAAATCTTCGAGAGTGCCCGCGAACCCATAGGTTGTGTGGACAGTTCGGCAGAGCGCTTCAGCCGTCTGCAGATCCAGGCGCTGGCCCATGAGGCGAGCCTGCGCAGTGCGCAAGCCGACGCGGGGCCGGAATTACTGACGCTCGGTCGCCAGTTGTTTCGTCTGGAAGCGCTCGATCGCTTCGCTTTCCAGGCAGTGGAACAGCGGCGGCGGGTGCAAGGTGTTGTTGATGACCTGGAGATTGTGCTCGGCTACCGCATTCACCTGGCCAAAGCGCTCAACCTGCCTTGCCAGCCCCAGAACATGCGCTTTCAGGGCCTGGCTGACATCACCGAAGAGCGTGGGCGGGAGGCGCTGGCTGCCGTGCAGGCAGAGGAAACGCCTGAAGCACTGGCGCAAAGTATCGCCCGCCAAGGGTTCTGGACCGCCTATCTGCGCCAGCAGCACCCTGAAGCCTTCGCCGCAACCGCCAGGGCTTTCGACGCGCGCGGTGAAGCGCTCGATGAGCAGGCCAGCACGTTGACCAGCGAGGACTACACCCAGCGTTGGGATGAGCTCAAATACGAGCGCGAAGCGGCAGAGCAGGCGCTTGAACTGATGTTGACCCGCGACGCGTTGGAGCGGACCACCGGGGAGCGCTAAGGCCAAGGAGCGCCAACGGCCAAACCGCTCATCCAGATTGACAGCTTTGGCCATTGTCCCAGTGCGGCCTTGGCGTGACCATCGTTAGACCTATGGTGCGATTCCAACAATAAAAAACCAGGAGTCTGACGATGCGCGATTACGCCGAGGCCGTCCGTTCGTTCGCCTATGCCGATGCCGTGAGCACGGCACTGCAGGGCAACCTCAAGGGCCTCAATGCCTGTATCGAATGCTGCGATCGGCATGTGGGCGAGGGCAAGACCGCGTTGGTCTGGGAAGACCGCGACGGTAACGGCAAGCGCTACACCTTCGAGCAGTTGCAAGGATTGGCAAGCCGTTTTGCCAATGTCCTCAAGGAACAGGGCGTAAAGCCGGGCGACCGGGTTGCCGGCCTGTTGCCACGAACCCCCGAGCTGCTGGTGACCATTCTTGCCACCTGGCGTCTCGGCGCGGTGTACCAACCGCTGTTCACCGCCTTTGGCCCCAAGGCCATCGAACACCGCCTTGAGCAATCCGGGGCCAAGGTCGTGGTCACCGATCGGGGCAACCGTCCCAAACTCGATGAGCTGACAGTCTGCCCAGTCCGCATCACCGTCAATGCAGCTCGAGGCGAGCTGGATTTCCAGTGCCTGCTCGACGCCGCAGCGCCCGCATGCGACCCGGTTCTGCGCTGTGGCGACGACCCGTTCCTGCTGATGTTCACCTCGGGCACCACGGGCCCGGCCAAGCCGCTGGAAGTGCCGCTGCGGGCAATCGTGGCATTCCAGGGCTACCTGCGCGATGCCATCGACCTGCGCCCGGAAGACCACTTCTGGAACCTGGCCGACCCTGGTTGGGCCTATGGCCTTTACTACGCCGTTACCGGCCCGCTGTCGCTGGGCCATGCCACCACCTTCTACGATGGCCCTTTCAGCGTCGAAAGCTGCGCGCGGGTCATCGCCAAGCTGGGTATCACCAACCTGGCGGGTTCGCCTACGGCTTACCGCCTGCTGATTGCTGCCGGGCGTGAGTTTTCGGCGCCAATCCAGGGGTATCTGCGGGTGGTCAGCAGCGCGGGCGAGCCGCTCAATCCTGAAGTGATTCGCTGGTTCGCCGACGAACTGGGCGTGACCATCCACGACCACTACGGCCAGACCGAGCTGGGCATGGTGCTGTGCAACCATCATGGCCTGCAGCACCCGGTTCACCTTGGCTCGGCCGGCTTTGCCATCCCCGGTCACCGCATCGTCGTGCTCGACGAGCAGGGCAACGAACTGCCTGCCGGCCAGCCTGGCATCCTTGCCGTGGACCGGGAGCAATCGCCGCTGTGCTGGTTCGCCGGATACCATGGTCTGCCCACCAAAAGTTTCGTCGGCAAGTACTACCTCAGTGGCGATACCGTCGAGCTCAACCACGATGGCAGCATCAGCTTCGTCGGTCGTAGCGACGATGTGATCACCACCTCCGGATACCGGGTCGGTCCGTTCGATGTGGAAAGCGCACTGATCGAGCACCCCGCAGTGATCGAGGCGGCGGTGATCGGCAAGCCGGATCCCGAGCGTACCGAGCTGATCAAGGCCTTCGTCGTGCTCGCGGCCGGTGTGAGCGCTACCCCGGAACTCGAAGAGACGCTGCGCCAGCATGTACGCCAGCGCCTCTACGCCCATGCCTACCCACGGGAAATCGAATTCGTCAGCGAGCTGCCCAAGACCCCCAGTGGCAAGCTGCAACGTTTCATCCTGCGCAATCAGGAAATTGCCCTACAACAAGCGGCGCATGCCAACCGCGCCAGCGCCTGAAGGAAATGCATCATGCAGATAGCCAACAGCAACTTCATCGTCAGCGGCGCGGCCTCGGGGCTGGGTGCCGCAACCGCGCACATGCTGACCGAGGCCGGTGCCAACGTCATGCTGGTCGACCTCAATGCCCAGGCCGTGGAAGTCACAGCGCGCGAGCTGGGTGACCGTGCACGGTTCGCGGTGGCCGACATCAGCGACGAGCAGGCCGCCAAGGCAGCCGTAGACGCCGCCGTGGCCGCCTTTGGCAGCCTGCACGGGCTGGTCAACTGCGCAGGCATCGTCGGTGCCGAGAAAGTATTGGGCAAGCAGGGGCCCCATGGGCTGGCCAGCTTCGCCAAGGTCATCAACGTCAACCTGATCGGCAGTTTCAACCTGCTGCGCCTGGCGGCCGCGGCCATGGCCGAAGGCGCCGCCAACGCTGAAGGCGAGCGCGGGGTGATCATCAATACGGCGTCGATTGCCGCCTACGACGGCCAGATCGGCCAGGCTGCCTACGCAGCGTCAAAGGGCGCCATCGCCAGCCTGACCTTGCCGACCGCCCGCGAGCTGGCGCGCTTCGGCATTCGGGTAATGACCATCGCCCCGGGCATTTTCGAAACCCCGATGATGGCCGGCATGACCCAGGAGGTCCGCGACTCGCTGGCCGCCGGTGTACCGTTCCCACCTCGCCTGGGCCGCCCCGTCGAATACGCGGCACTGGCTCGTCACATCATCGAGAACAGCATGCTCAATGGCGAGGTGATCCGCCTCGACGGTGCGCTGCGCATGGCTGCCAAGTAAGGAGAAACGAACATGACCCTTGCCAACGATCCGATCGTCATCGTCAGCGCCGTGCGCACGCCCATGGGTGGGCTGCAGGGCGACCTCAAGAGCCTGACCGCGCCGCAACTGGGCAGCGCTGCCATCCGCGGTGCTGTGGAACGTGCCGGTATCGACGCTGCCAGTGTCGAGCAGGTGCTGTTCGGTTGCGTACTGCCTGCCGGCCTGGGCCAGGCTCCGGCACGCCAGGCCGCGCTGGGCGCCGGGCTGGACAAGCACACGACGTGCACCACCTTGAACAAGATGTGCGGCTCGGGCATGCAGGCTGCGATCATGGCCCACGACCTGCTGCTGGCCGGTAGCGCCGACGTGGTGGTGGCCGGCGGCATGGAAAGCATGACCAATGCCCCATACCTGCTCGACAAGGCGCGCGGCGGTTACCGCATGGGGCACGGCAGGATCATCGACCATATGTTCATGGATGGCCTCGAGGATGCCTACGACAAAGGGCGCCTGATGGGCACCTTTGCCGAGGACTGCGCCCAGGCCAACGCCTTCAGCCGCGAAGCCCAGGACCAGTTCGCCATCGCTTCGCTGACCCGCGCCCAGGAGGCGATCAGCAGCGGTCGGTTCGCGGCCGAGATCGTTCCGCTGGAAGTCACCGAGGGCAAGGAAAAACGCATCGTCAAGGACGATGAGCAGCCACCCAAGGCGCGCCTGGACAAGATCCCGCAGCTCAAGCCCGCGTTCCGCGAAGGTGGCACCGTCACCGCCGCCAACGCGAGCTCGATCTCCGACGGTGCTGCGGCACTGGTGCTGATGCGCCGCTCCGAAGCCGACAAGCGTGGCCTCAAGCCGCTGGCGGTGATTCATGGCCATGCGGCGTTCGCCGATGCCCCGGCACTGTTCCCCACCGCGCCGATCGGTGCCATCGACAAGCTGATGAAACGCACTGGCTGGAACCTGGGCGAGGTCGACCTCTTCGAGATCAATGAAGCCTTTGCCGTGGTCACCCTGGCGGCCATGAAGCACCTGGACCTGCCCCACGAGAAGGTCAATATCCACGGCGGTGCCTGCGCCCTGGGCCACCCGATCGGTGCCTCCGGCGCGCGCATCCTGGTGACCTTGCTGTCGGCCCTGCGCCAGAACAACCTGCGCCGTGGCGTGGCAGCCATCTGCATTGGCGGTGGCGAGGCCACGGCCATGGCAGTCGAATGCCTGTACTGAGGTGAGCCATGCTGGTAACTGACGAGCAACAACAGATCGCCGACGCCGTGCGCGAATTTGCCCAAGAGCGGCTCAAGCCGTTTGCCGAGCAGTGGGACAAGGCCCACCGCTTCCCGAAAGAGGCCATCGAGGAGATGGCCGGCCTGGGCCTGTTCGGCATGCTGGTGCCGGAACAGTACGGCGGCAGCGACACCGGCTACGTGGCCTATGCCATGGCGCTGGAGGAGATCGCCGCTGGGGATGGCGCCTGCTCGACCATCATGAGCGTGCACAACTCGGTGGGTTGCGTGCCGATCCTCAAGTTCGGCACCGAGCAACAGAAGCAGCAGTTCCTCGCGCCGCTGGCCAGTGGCGCGATGCTCGGCGCCTTCGCTCTGACCGAGCCCCAGGCCGGCTCCGATGCCAGCAGCCTGAAAACCCGTGCGCGGCTGGACGGCGATCACTACGTACTCAATGGCAGCAAGCAGTTCATCACGTCCGGGCAGAACGCGGGTGTGGTCATCGTCTTCGCCGTCACCGACCCAGACGCCGGCAAGCGGGGGATCACGGCCTTCATCGTGCCCACCGATAGCCCTGGCTACCAGGTGGCGCGGGTCGAGGACAAGCTCGGTCAGCACGCCTCCGATACCTGCCAGATCGTCTTCGACAACGTGCGGGTGCCGGTGGCCAACCGCCTGGGCGAGGAAGGGCAGGGCTACAAGATCGCCCTGGCCAACCTCGAAGGTGGGCGCATCGGTATCGCCTCGCAGTCGGTGGGCATGGCCCGCGCAGCCTTCGAAGTGGCGCGCGACTACGCCAACGAGCGCCAGAGCTTTGGCAAAGCCTTGATCGAGCACCAGGCGGTGGCCTTCCGCCTGGCCGACATGGCCACGAAAATTGCCGTGGCGCGGCAAATGGTGCTGCATGCTGCGGCGCTGCGCGATGCCGGGCGTCCGGCCCTGGTGGAAGCCTCGATGGCCAAGCTTTTCGCCTCGGAAATGGCCGAAAAGGTCTGTTCGGATGCCTTGCAGACGCTTGGTGGTTATGGCTATCTGAGCGACTTCCCGCTGGAGCGGATCTACCGCGACGTGCGTGTCTGCCAGATCTACGAAGGCACCAGCGACATTCAGCGCATGGTCATTGCGCGCAATCTTTGAAGGAGCAGTCTGCATGGCATTTGAAACCATTCTGTTGGACATCCACGGCAAGGTCGGCCTGATCACCCTGAACCGCCCGCAGGCGCTCAATGCGCTGAACGCGCAGATCGTCGGCGAGATCAACCAGGCCCTGGACCAGCTGGAGAAAGACCCGAACATCGGTTGCGTGGTACTGACCGGTTCCGCCAAGGCCTTTGCCGCGGGCGCCGACATCAAGGAAATGGCCGACCTGCAATACCCGCAGATCTATGTCGATGACCTGTTCAGCGATGCCGATCGTGTTGCCAACCGGCGCAAGCCGATCATCGCTGCCGTGTCCGGCTTCGCCCTTGGCGGTGGCTGCGAACTGGCGATGATGTGCGACTTCATTCTCGCCGCCGATAACGCCAAGTTCGGCCAGCCCGAAATCAATCTGGGCGTGCTGCCCGGCATGGGCGGTACCCAGCGCCTGACCCGCGCCGTGGGCAAGGCCAAGGCCATGGAGCTGTGCCTGACCGGCCGCCTGATGGGCGCCGAGGAAGCCGAGCGTGCCGGCCTGGTCGCCCGCGTGGTACCGCAGGCCGAGCTGCTCGAAGAAGCCCTGAAAGTGGCGGCCACCATTGCCAGCAAATCGATCCCGGTGAGCATGATGGTCAAGGAGAGCGTCAACCGTGCGTTCGAAGTCACCCTCAGCGAGGGGGTGCGCTTCGAACGCCGGGTGTTCCATGCCGCGTTCTCCACCGAAGACCAGAAGGAAGGCATGGCCGCCTTCATCGCCAAGCGTGAGGCGCAGTTCAAGGATCGTTGAGATCCCTGGCCAGACCCTTCTGCGCGCAACCACTCAGGGTGTGAAGAAGTAAGCGTTCGCCGCGGCCCGATCGATCGGGCTGCGGTGGACCTCGACTTCACGGCCGTCAGGATTCTTGGCCAACCGACCGCGCTCGTAGCGTTGCTCGGCGGTCTTGAGATGACCTGCGGTGTAGTCGGCCTGCCGCGTGTTCATGGCGGGGTAGTGGAAGTGGGCAAACCAGTGCGCCTGGTTCTGGTGGCGTATGACGAACTCTTCCAGATAGTCGTCGCTGCGCCCTGCGACCTTGGCCAGTTTGTGGCGTGGCCCGGTCGACTCGATCACCACCTGTTCCCGCTCCAGCAGGAACTGCAGCTCACCCATCCTGGGGGCCTGCAGCAGTGCCACTCGTGCCCGCTGTGCGGTCGCCTGATCGGCCAAGGTCGATGACATGTCCTCTATCGCCTTGATGCTGATGGCTGCGTCAGCATCCGGCGTGCCTTCGTCGGTCTGGTTGTCGCGTGTCAGGCGCAACTCGATGGCGGCGCGGTGCTCGTCCAGTCGTGCGCGATGGCCAAGCAGGCTGTCCTGGATGTCGACCGGGATATAGGTGTTGGCCTTCTTGCTCTGCATCAGGGCGACTTCCTTGCGGGCACCATCGAGTAACCGGGTGCTTTGCTTGAGCAGCGTCTTCAACATCGCAGGTGCCTTGCCCGGTGACGTATTGGTCTTGTTTATCGGAGTGGGCTCGACGGCGGCCCACAGGTCGTCTTCGCGCTTGTAAGCAGCAGAGACAGAGTCGCCCTCGACCCCTGGAATGTCGACGATGTCGTTGTCATCTGTACGGGGTTGGCCAAGCAGCAGACCGTCATCGCGGGTTTCGATGAGCCCGGGCAGTTGCTCGTTCAACTGGGATATCGTGCTGCGCTCGTCGTTCCCGGGATACTCCGAGCGCTCGAAGTCGACGCTGGTGCTGATGGCGTTGACATCGCTCCTCAGGTCATTGAGCAATGGGGGCACGTTGTCCTTGCCGAAGGCGTCTGCCAGGGCACTTAGCCGAGTCCTGGCTTTGCCCAGATTCGAGGCGATGCTTTGCAGCACCCGCCGCATGACCTCATCGCTGGCGTTGGCTTGCTTGTGCAGTTGCAAGTACTGACTGATGGCCAGATCGATGTTGCGCCAGGCACGCAAGAGCCAGATACCTTCATTGTGTTCTTCGTCGAGAATCAGGCGGTCGAAGCGGTTCTCGCAGCGTATGAAGCGCCAGTGCACGATCGTCCAACTGCCCTGGTGCGGCTCGATCTGTCTCAGCATCTCGGTCACCTTGGGCAGGGCCGGACCGGCCAGTCGGCGCATCTGTCCCAGGCATTGGGTGAAGGCGGTGGCATTGTCGAAGAGCTGGTCGATCAGGCCTCCCGTATCTTCCAGGCGTTTTCGAAGAATGATGACGTCTGTGGGGGAGAGCTCGGCCAGGCGATCAATCATGCCCGTCAGGTGCGCGCGTTCGGGCTTGTAGAGGCGCAACTGCAATTCACGTATCTGCAACTGGCATTCGAGCTGATGGAACAGGGTGCCGGCGCGCTTGAGCTTGTAATCTTGCACCGGGGTTTGTGCGTTCAGCTCGTGCAGGCGCTGGATATGTTCTGCGATGAACGCCTCAAAGACTTGCAGTTTTTCCAGGCAGCCGCGAATGACGCGAGGCTCATTGGAGCCTTGCCCCAGCGTGCTGACTTTCCTGAGTTCGGGTAGTCGGGCGACGATGCTTTTCGAGTCGGTGACCAGGCGTTTGGCCAACTCCTCGGTGCTTTTCCTGATGGTGTCCTTCGATTTGGCGATCTGCTTCCTGGGAGGCATGCCACCTCTGAGGCGCAACCCAAGGTCCAGCTGCCAGCGGTCCGCTTCATCGCGCCGCAGCCACGGGCCGAGTGCGCTGCCATCGGCTGTGCCGACGATTCGAAACTGTTCGCTCACAGCATCGAGTTGCACCTTGTAGACCTTGCCTTCGATCCGACCGTACAGCTGGTCGGCATGCAAGTAGAGGCCGCGCATGGGGCCAGAGGGCACCGCGGAACCGAGGGTGTCGGCCGAAATGTCGGCCCGCAGCTCGTCGAGCGCACTGGCCTGCTTGCTGTCGAGCTTGAGCGTCGGTTGCGCCCAACCGAATTCGAGCCGTGTCTCGGTCGGGCTGGTGACCACCACCGGTGCAGGCGTCTGTGCCTGCTGCTGGCCGGGAGGCAGGGCAGCGTCCAGAGGGTGCTCCTGCTCCATACGGTCCATCGCGTGGTTGAAGATCAGAAAGGCGACATTGACCAGCAGTGCTATCCAGTCTGCGCTGCGGTCTCCCGGCTGGTTGTTCTCGTTGGCCTGCACCAGATGGGCGAACGCGGTTTCCATCTGCACCAGCCAGGCGGCTTCGGCTATGGGGCCTTCTACGAACGGCAAGACCGTGTTGAGCAACAGCCAGCCCAACTCCTCCCAGCGTTGCCAACGGGTTTCGTCGCTGCTGGCCGATCGTTCCTTGAAGTTGTGCAACGCTTCCTCGACGCAGGCCTCGTAGATGGCGCCAACCCCATCGACGACAGGGGCTTCGCGTGACAGGGTCACCGGTGCCGGCTTGCTCGATGCGACCGCCCAGTCATCTTCCAGCGGGAAGAAAAGATGCGGTTCCATGAAACCACCATGCTTGTACACCCGCCGGTCTTCTTCGGGCAGTCGATGAATGATGTCATCCTGCAGGTCGCCGCTTTCGCTGAGTGCCACCAGTAAAGCAAGGCGATCGCGAAACTCTACGATGGGCTCGTGGTGCAAGGGGCGGTAAAGCAGGCAGCTCTGGCCGGGCAAGGTGTCGTTTTCTATCAACCAAGCGTTGCGCGGGTGGTCAGGGAACGCGTCCATCGTTCTCAGCAGGCCCAACGGGCGCATGACCCAGTGATCGTGTTCATCGGGCAGCGCAGCGAACAGCTGTTCGACGGCGATGATCGCCAGCAGTGAGGGATGCCCGTGCTGGAGATACCGGGTCATGAGCTGCGTTGGCAGTTGGCTGCGCAATTGATCGGCAAGCAGTCGCTGCCGCTCGTTGCTCTGTTGGGCATCGTCGAGGAGCAGAGCCTTCAATTTTTTCGGGTAGGTCGCGCCGATGTCGGCTTCGTCGATCAGGGCACGCAGCGCCGATGTATCGAGCCAGGTGGGGATGGGTTGTCCATCGGTCGTTTCCAGCGTGACTCGCCCCGGCTTGAGCAGCCCGAGGTTGGCGATGGCCAGCTGCGTCAGGCTGAAGGTCACCGCTTGCGTGGTGCCTTCGCTCACCAATTGCCCTCCCGTCGGAATTGCCGTGGCGGTGGTCTGGTGGTTGATCACCCGCACGGCAGCAGGGTCAAGGGTCGACGTAGGATGATCACGGCGAATCAGTGCGCTCAGGCGCTCGCTGGCGAAGGCCTGTGCGCTGGGTACGCCGCTCAGCCAGGTCTTGCCGTCGGCGTCGGTGCTGCTGCGGGCGACATCGGTCAGCATCGAGCTGTAGACGATCAGCGCCTTGGGGTCGCCATCGCGCATCCAGCTGGGGAGTTGGTCGATGAGGTTTCCATGACCCGCCAGGTCGTCCATGCTGCACAGGTGCGCCAGCGAGCTGAGGCGGTCCAGGGCATCTGCCAGCTGCTGGGCACTGCCTTGGGTATGAAAGCCGGTGGCGGCGATCTCGATACCTTCGAGTTGCTGCTGCAGCAGGTTTGCAGCCTGCGCCTGAAACACTTGCCGCTCGGGTGTGGCCAGTTTTACGGCGGGTGGTGACTTGGCGATGATCGCTGGCCAGTGCTCGCTGATGGCTCCCAGCAAGCGCGTGCGGGAAGGGAAGGACAGCAATCGGCCCCCGGGGGTGAAGAGCAAGGTGAAGGGTGGGCGGCCAGGAGCGTCCTGGCGCTCGATCAAGACAGCGCTGGCCAGGTTGGGGTCCAACTGCCAGTCGGCGGAAAAATTGGTGGCTACCGTCTGCAGCATGATGCCGTGTTCGGCGCAAAGCTTGAGCTGGTCGTCGTAATTGGCAGGCTCTTCGGCGAGTGCCTTGAGCGCGGCTTGGGCGGCAGGCAGCTCATGCTTTGCAGCGGCTTCGGCCACCGCGCTGCGCAAGCGCTCCTGCAGATGGTTGCTCAGCCAGGACCAAGGGGTTTCACCGCTGCGGTCGGCCGCGCACCAGAAGTCGACCAGTGCTGCGTTGAAACTGTCGAGAAGAAGCGGGCCGCATTCGTTTATCAGGGCTTCGAGGCGCACCAGATCGACCGGCACCGGCTGCTCGGGTTCGATGCGCAGCTCGCGGCAGACGACATCCAGCCCCGGGGTCAGATTGAGGGTGGCGCGCAGGCAGTAGCGCTCTGCCAGCAACTGATACAACGGGCGGACATAGGCGATACCCGGCACAGGGCCGAAACTGGCCAGTTGCAGACCCACTGGGTCGAGTGTGGCGTCGAAGCCGTAGGCGGGCCATTGTTCCACAAGCAGGCTGGCGGCAACCTCGAACAGTCGAGGGCGGTTGGCGAAGGTCTGGGCGATCTGGCATGGCAGCGTGGTGTTGCGACGTAGCCTGTTGACGGCGGGCATGGCGGCGGTCTCGGTGATGGTCCCGCCGCTATTAGGCCGTCAGGGCGACGGCTTGGTGTACTACAGATTTACTGCCAGGCCTGCGGACTGCGCAAGGAAGCAGCGTCGAGAGAACCCGCAGAATTAGGGGGGCAAGCCGGTGGGGTAGCAGGTTGCTGCCAGTGTCTTCCACTGCCTTGGGCAGGTTTTCCGATCGGAAAATGACAGCCGGCAGGCAGATTCCACCTCATTTCGGTCAAATCCACCGTCATTGGTGTTGCCCCTGGCGACGCGGCGCCTTAGACTTCCGCCCCCTGTAAAAGAGTGCCAGTTGGCGCTTGAAGAATTCCGCTGCCGATGCCAGTGCGTCGGCGGCACCTGAATCGCCCAAATGCACATTTTTTCATAGAGAAATCGATGACCAAGGAACAGTTGCTGGCCATGTCGGCCGATGACTACATGAACGCTGACCAGCTGGCATTCTTCACTGCCCTGCTGCAGGCGATGAAAGTCGAAACCCATGAACGCATCGAGCTGAGCCGTGCCACCATCGAAGGCCTGGACACCCCGTCGGACCCTGCCGATGTGGCTTCGGTCGAAGAAGAGCGTAGCTGGCTGGTCAATGCCATCGACCGCGACCAACGCTTGCTGCCGCAGCTCGAAATGGCCCTGGACCGCATCGCCGACGAGAGCTTCGGCTGGTGCGATGACAGTGGTGAGCCTATCGGTCTGAAGCGTCTGTTGATCAGCCCGACCACCAAGTACTGCATCGAAGCCCAGGAACGCCACGAGCAGCTCGACCGCCACCAGCGGCAGGTCTGACCGCGCCCGGTGTGCCAAGCCCCATGGATCAGTCCCTGGGGCTTTTTGCGTTTCTTGTGCCTGGTGCGCAGGCGGGTTTGTTGCCAAAGGTGTAATGCTGCTATTCCGCAATGCGCTGTTTCTCCCCGCGCGGCGGGAGTATCATGATCATATCGTTAGGGTGCTAATTATATTCCGGAGGGAATGATGAATAGCCGAGTCGATGTGGCGGTGATGATCGGTACGGGTGTGCCGGCAGTATTGCAGGCGTTGGGCAAGCGCATTTGCTGGGTGGTGTTGGTCAACGGTGAGCGTCGAGGCACCGCGTTCTCTACCCGTGAAGAAGCCCTTGAGTGCCAGGCCGCATGGTTGCAACAGCTGCAGAAGAGCCAGGCCGCCTGAGGGCAGATCAATTAATGCTTTTTAGCGCTCGACGGATTTCGGTGTTTTCGTGCATATTTAATCCCCGGTAATGCGCCATGGATGCCAGCGCCCGATCTGCCGAAGGGCCTGCCGTTATCCATCGCATCTTTCTGGCGGATGTATTGTCAGGCATTACGCTTCCCGTTCAGGGAATATGTCGAACGGCTGAGTCAAGGTCGGGTCTGACAAGCTTGTGTAAAGTTTCCTGCGTGCTGCATCGCCAGCAGGCACAGACGATCAGCGTATCGCTTTATTATTCTTTTCGCCTATCGAATTGAAATGGCCGCACCTCACCGAGGCCGAGTGAGGGCGGATGTCACCGATTTGAGGATTACTTCTTTGGCAGTCAGTACACTGGATACCCACGCCTTGTTTGCACTTGGCGATTTGCGCGGTAAGTTGGCCAAGCTGTTTCAAGGCCGTTTCATATATGTCACCGAACAAAACCCCGAAGGCCTGTACATGGCCGAAATCGACACCGAGAGTGCCTTGGTCGTCGATGACAAACAGCGCTTGGAATTGAAGGTAGGCGACCATTTCCGCGCCGCCGTGCTGCCCAGCCGGGAAGGCGGCAAGCTGGAAATGCGCTTTCGTGAGATCAAGCTCAATGTCTACGGCGTGGGCGACTATGCCTTCGTTACGGTGCCGGAAGGTGAGGGCATCGTCTTCCGTGAGGGCCAAGGCGTGATGCTGGTTTTCGCGGCCCAACAGCAAGTGCAGGAAGGCCTGGGCAAGTTGCTCAAGGCAGTCACCGGCAAGGTTGCCAAGTGGCGCAAGGGCGAACTGACCACCTTCAAGGCCAGTGAATGAATGAGCAAGGCGAGGAGCCCGACACCCGTGCTGCGTTTCATCAGCGGCACCAGGCGCGGGCAACAGCTCAGGCCGAAGCCCTGCTGTCGCGGCGTGAAGACCTGCAAGGCGCCTGGTTGAACTGGGTGGCTGCGCAGTTGTACCAGCTTGGTCCGCCCCCGTTCGTTGCCATGGTGCGACGGGAATTGCAGCGCCTTACCCAATTGTGAGGCTGGCGCCACTCAGTTGCCGCGATGCCCGCCGCTACTGGTTTCTTCCGGTACTGGCTCTTTGGCCGTGCGCTTGCGAAATAGCGCTGCCCTGGCCAGCAGCAGCGTGGTGACCGGCACGGTGATGGACAGCAGCACCGGGATCAGCCAGGCGTGCAGCACCGGGGTCTGCTTGAGCCACGAGAAGTAGATGATCGAGGCCAGCGCTACGCACCATGCGCCGATGGTCGAGGCTAGCGCAGGCGGGTGCATGCGCTGGAAGTAATCTTTCAGCCGCACCAGCCCGATCGCTCCGATGAGCGCGAACAGGCTGCCCAGCAGCAAAAGTGCGGCAGTGACCAGTTCCAGCCAGAACGGCAGTTCAAGGGTTTCGTTCATTCGATCACCTCACCACGCAGCAGGAACTTGGCCAGGGCGAACGAGCCGACGAAGCCGAACAGGGCAATCAGCAGAGCGCCTTCGAAGTAGGTGTCACTGGCATAACGAATGCCCAGCACCAGCATCATCAGCATCCCCAGGATGTACAGGTAGTCCAGCGCCAATACCCGATCCTGGGCGGACGGGCCGCGAAACACCCGTATCAGCGCCAGGCCCATGGCCAGGGCGAAGATGAACAGGCTGGCAAGGACTGCGTTGGCGAGCAGGCCTGTCATTCGAAAATCTCCATCAGTGGGCGTTCATAGGTGAGCTTGAAGTGGTCGATGAAGGCCGCTTCGTCCTCCAGGTCGAACACGTGCAGCAGCAGGACGCTGCGGTCCAGGGCCAATTCGGACCAGACAGTGCCGGGTACCACGGTGGTGATCATCGACAGCGCGGCCAGGCCGTGGGCGTCATGCAGGTCGAGCGGGATGTGCACGAAGGCAGAGCGTGGTGGTTGCTGGCCGGCACGCAGCACACCGCGGGCCACCATCAGGTTGGACATGATCACATCGATGCCGACGCGGCCGATCAGCTTGGCGATCAGCAGTGGGCGCCGCACATGGGCGCGTTGCGGGCGCAATGGCGCCATCAGCAGTGGAGCAAGGATCCCGAGGGTGGCTCCGAGCAGCAGGTTGCCGGGGCTGACGGACAGGTTGAGCAGCAGCCACAAGACGAATAGCGCGACGGACAGCAGCGGAGCGGGGAACAATCGACTCATGGCTGTACCTGCTCGTCGAGGGTGGTCGGGCCGGGGATGGGGCGTGCGGCCATTACCGCTTCGATGTAACGCTCCGGGGTCTGCAGGCTGGCGGCGGTGTCCTGGGTGTAGCGCAGCAATGGCTCTGCCTTGAAGCTGAGGATGATGCACAGGCCCAGCAGAATCACGATCGGCAGGCATTCATAACGGCGCAATACCGGCGAAGGCCGCTCCTCGGGCTTCCAGAAGCGCTGGATGCCCACGCGGCCGAAGGCGATCAGCGATGCCATGCCCGACAGCACCAACAAGGCCACCAGGCCCCAGCCGGCGACAGTCAGCGGTTGTTCGGGGGCAACGCCCAACCCTAGCGGATTGAACAGCGCATTGATCAGGTTGAGCTTGCCGACGAAGCCTGACAGCGGCGGCATGCCGATGATCAGCAGGGCGCAGGCGATGAAACTGAGGCCGAGGAAGGCCATGGTCCAAGGGATGATCTGGCCAATCACGGCCTTTTGTTCGTCGTCGAGGTTGATGCCTTTGGGTGGGTGCAAGGATTCGAGCGGCGACGGGATGACGTCTTCTTCTTCATCCAGCGGCGCCTCGTTGGCCGAGCGCGAGCGCTCGACCAGTTCGGCGAGCAGGAACAGGGCGCACAGCGCCAGGGTCGAGTTCACCAGGTAGAACAGCGCTGCGCCGGTGAGTGCGGGCTGGGCGAAGCCGACGGCGCCGAGCAGGGTGCCGGCGGAAACCAGGATGCTCAGGGCGGCCATGCGCTCCAGGCGTTGGGCCGCCAGTATCGACACGGCCGCCACGGCCAGGGTGGCCAGGCCACCATAGACTAGCCATTGCCCGCCGAAATGCGCCGACGCGCCCGCCTGCCCGGAAAACAGCAAGGTCCACAGGCGCAGGACGGCATACAGCCCGACCTTGGTCATGATGGCGAACAGCGCGGCGACCGGGGCACTGGCCGAGGCATAGGCGGGCACCAGCCAGAAGTTCAGCGGCCAGATCCCGGCCTTCACCAGGAACGCCATGGCCAGCACCGCCGCACCGGCATGCAGGAGGCCGCGGTCGGCTTCCGGCACCAGCGGGATCTTCAGTGCCAGGTCGGCCATATTGAGGGTGCCAGTCACGCCGTAGAGCATGGCCGCGCCGATCAGGAACAGCGACGAGGCGAACAGGTTGATGGCGATGTAATGCAGGCCCGCGCGTACCCGCGCCCGCCCCGACCCATGCAGCAGCAGGCCGTAGGAGGCTGCCAGCAGCACTTCGAAGAACACGAACAGGTTGAACAGGTCGGCGGTGAGGAAGGCGCCGTACAGGCCCATTAGCTGAATCTGGAACAGCGCATGGAAGCTGGCACCTGCACCGTCCCAGCGGGCGCGGGCAAACAGCAATGCGCTGACGCCGATGACCCCGGTCAGGGTCAGCAGCAGTGCCGAAAGGTGGTCGAGCACCAGCACGATGCCGAACGGCGCCGGCCAGTTGCCGGGCAAGTAGACGCCGATCGACTCCGCCTGGCCCTGAGTGCGCACCCACAGCAGCAGGCTGACGGCAATGGCCAGGCCGGTAAAGGTCGACAGCAGGTTGAGGCGGCCCTTCAACTGGCGATGTTTCTCGCCCAGCAAGAGCATCACTGCTGCTGTCAGCAGCGGTAGCAGAATGGGCGCCACGATCAGTTGACTCATGCCCGTCATTCGTCACGCTCCCGGCCATCCACGTGGTCGGTGCCGGTCAGGCCGCGCGAAGCCAGAAGCACCACCAGGAACAGGGCGGTCATGGCGAAGCTGATGACGATTGCAGTCAGCACCAGGGCCTGGGGCAGCGGGTCAGTGTAGTGCAGCAGGTCCTGGGTCACACCGTCCTTGATGATCGGCTCTTTGCCGATGAACAGACTGCCCATGCTGAAGATGAACAGGTTGACCCCGTACGACAGCAGGCAAAGGCCCATGATCACCTGGTAGGTACGAGGGCGCAGGATCAACCACACCCCCGAGGCGGCCAGTACACCGATGGCGACTGCAATGACTTCTTCCATCAGGCGGCTCCTGCTTGGCTGGTTTTCGACGGGTTGCCCGGGCGGTAGGCGCGCACCGACTGGTGCGCCAGGGCAGTGAGGATCAGCAGGGTCGAGCCGACCACCACGGTGTACACGCCGATGTCGAAGAACAGCGCGCTGGCCACGTGCACATCACCCAGCAACGGCAGGTGCAAGTGGGCGGTGTGGGTGGTGAGGAACGGGTAGCCCAGGAGCATCGCGCCCACCCCGGTCAGGGTGGCGCACAGCAGCCCAGTGCCCATCCAGCGCAGCGGCCGCAGGCTCATCTGCGCCTCGACCCACTGAGTGCCGGCGACCATGTACTGGAGGATGAAAGCCACCGACATGACCAGGCCGGCGACGAAACCACCCCCCGGTTGGTTGTGGCCACGCATGAATAGGTACATCGACACCAGTAACGCGATCGGCAGCAGCAGGCGGACCAGTACCGCGGGCACCATCATGAAGCCCAGGGCGGTATCGGTGGCATGGCGCGGGTTGATCAGGTCGGTGACCACGTCAGGTGCCAGCAGGCGCTGCTGGGAGGGAAGCTGCATGCTCTCCTTGGGCGGGCGGAAGCGGCGCAGCAGGGCGAATACGGTCAGCGCCACCGCTACCAGCACGGTGATCTCGCCGAGGGTATCGAAGCCGCGGAAGTCGACCAGCATCACGTTCACCACATTGGTGCCGCCGCCTTGTGGCAGGGCCCGGCTCAGGTAGAACGAAGAAATGTCGTTGGGCGTGGGGCGCGTGAGCATGGCGTAGGACATAACCGCCATGCCAGTGCCGACCAGGATGGCCAGCACCAGGTCGCGCAGGCGCCTGACCCGAGCGCGCTCGAGGCTGCCGGGCAAGGGCGATACTCCTTCGATACGGCGTGGCAGCCATCGCAGGCCGAGCAGTATCAGTACCGTGGTGACCACTTCCACTACCAGTTGTGTCAGGGCCAGGTCGGGGGCGGAGAACCAGACGAAGGTGATGCAGGTCATCAAGCCGCAGACGCTGACCATGATCAGGGCAGCCAAGCGGTGATATTTGGCCTGGTA
The DNA here is from genome assembly GCF_033095865.1 of Pseudomonas sp. KU43P. Lineage (NCBI taxonomy): Bacteria > Pseudomonadati > Pseudomonadota > Gammaproteobacteria > Pseudomonadales > Pseudomonadaceae > Pseudomonas > Pseudomonas sp. KU43P. Next base: position 2,028,760 of record NZ_AP019365.1, read on the forward strand.
GGCGGCGCCTAAGGCGCAGGCAATGGCGATCAGCCACAGCGCGACGAACACGCCTGAACCAGGGATTTTCGGCCGGTCGCCCCAGCTCAGGCCGCTGTACAGCATGGGCGTGAGGCCGGCAAGGAAGGCCGCCAGTACCAGCATGAACAGTTGCGCCTGCAGCCGGCGGCTGGTCAGCAGCCTCTCGACCCGGCGGGCCAGCAGCATCAGGCGCACCTGGCCATGTTCGAACAGGCGCTTGCCATTGAAGCGCTCCATTAGCGGCGGGTACGGGAAGCGACCAAGACGCAGCTGGTTGCGCAAAAGCAGGTAAAGCACGATGCCGCCGCTCATGGCCACCAGGCTCATGATCAGCGGGGCATTCCAGCCGTGCCAGATGGCCAGGCTGTATTCCGGCAAGGTACCGCCCACCACGGGCAGCGCGGCAGCGGCCAGCAACGGGCCGACCGATTGTGCAGGGAAGATGCCCACCACCAGGCAGGTGAGTACCAGCAGCTCGACCGGCGCACGCATCCAGCGAGGCGGCTCGTGAGGCGTGTGCGGCAGATCCTGGGCAGGCGGGCCGAAGAATACATCGACGGTGAAGCGCAGGGCGTAGGCGACGCTGAAGGTGCCGGCGAGGGTGGCGATCACCGGTAGTGTGGCCTCGACCCATGCCGTGGAGGAGATGAACACGGTTTCGGCGAAGAACATTTCCTTCGACAGGAAGCCGTTCATCAAGGGCACGCCGGCCATCGAGGCGCTGGCCACCATCGCCAGAGTCGCGGTGTACGGGACCAGCCGGATCAGGCCGCTGAGGCGGCGGATGTCGCGGGTACCGCTCTCGTGGTCAATGATGCCGGCAGCCATGAACAGCGAGGCCTTGAAGGTGGCATGGTTGAGAATGTGGAACACCGCAGCGACGGCTGCCAGCGGGCTGTTGAGGCCCAGCAGCAGGGTGATCAGGCCGAGGTGGCTGATGGTGGAATAGGCCAGCAGGCCTTTGAGGTCGTTCTGGAACATGGCCGCGAAGGCGCCCAGCAGCAGGGTCAGGGCGCCGGCACCGCCGACGATCCAGAACCACTCTTCACTGCCGGAAAGTACCGGCCATAGCCGTGCCAGCAAGAACACCCCGGCCTTCACCATGGTCGCCGAATGCAGGTAGGCAGAAACCGGTGTCGGCGCTGCCATGGCGTGGGGTAGCCAGAACTGGAACGGGAACTGCGCGCTCTTGCTGAGCGCGCCGATCAGAATCAGGGGTAGCAGCACCGGGTACAACGCGTGCTGGCGGATGGTGTCGCCTGCGGCCAGGACCTTGTCCAGGTCGTAGCTGCCGACCACGTGGCCAAGCAGCAGCGCCCCCACCAACAGGCACAGGCCGCCGGCGCCGGTGACCATGAGGGCCATGTAAGCACCGCGGCGGGCGTCGGCGCGGTGGTGCCAGTAGCCGATCAGCAGGAATGAGAACAGGCTGGTCAACTCCCAGAAGAACACCAACTGGATCAGGTTGCCGGAGATCACCAGGCCGAGCATGGCGCCCATGAACGCCAGGAAGAAGGCAAAGAAGCGTGGCACCGGGTCTTGTGGCGACATGTAGTAGCGCGCATACAGCGACACCAAGGCTCCGATGCCTAGCACCAGCAGCGAGAACAGCCAGGCGAAGCCGTCCATGCGCAGCACCAGGTTCAATCCGAGGCTGGGCAACCAGAGGAACTCTTCGCGGATGACGCCACCGTGGGCGATCTGGGGGTACAGCAGTGCTACCTGGACGGCGCCGACCAGGGCCACGAGCCCCGCGAGGATGGACTCGGCATTTCGTGCGTTGTGCGGCAGCACAGCTGCCAAGCAACTGCCCACGAACGGCAGAAGCAGTAGCACTATCAATGACATAGCGTTCTATTCTGGAGAGGTTTGCCAAGGATCATACGTGCCGAGCAGTTGATCACCAACACGCAAGCTGTCGCAGAATCATACAAACTGGGTGTGACCAGCTATTTTTTTATAACAGTTTTTTACAAAGCATAGCTGCAGTTGCGCGGTTTACAGGCCCGTTTCTCGTTGATCAGGCGTTGTTTCTATTTCCTCGGCGGCCGCGCGAGCGCGTCGAAACTTCAGTTCGCTTACCACCACGGCGGCCACGATCAGCCCGCCGCCCAGTAATGCCACGCCGGGAAGGCGGTCGCCGGCGACGCGCCCGACAATCCCGGCCCACACCGGTTCGCCGGCATAGATCAAGGTGGCGCGGGTCGGCGAAACCGATTGCTGGGCCCAGTTCATCGCCACCTGGATCACCGCGCTCATGGCGCCCAGGCCGAGTGCGCTGAGCAGCAACAGCCAGGAGAAATCGGGGAGGCGCTCCTGGGTCGGCACAATCATCAGGAACGACAGCAACGAAGCCGTGGCCAGTTGCACGACGGTGACCCTGCGCACATCGACCTGACCTGCATAGCGGCTGATCAGGATGATCTCGCCCGCGATGGCCACGGCACTTACCAGGGTGACCACTTCGCCCTCGCTGAAGTGCAGAGCGCCGCCCTCGGGGCCGGCCAGCAGCATCAGGCCGATGAACGCCAAGCAGATGCCAATGCTCGGCATCAACCCGGGGCGTCGGCCCAGCACCAGCCACTGCAGCAGCGGCACGAACGGCACATAGAGCGCGGTGATGAACGCCGACTGGCTGCTGCTGATGCTCTGCAGGCCCATGGTCTGCAAGCCATAGCCGAGCATGATGGTCACACCGATCAGCACCCCGGCCTTCAACTCGGTGAAGGTCAGCCCCGATAGCGACCGCGCTGACACCAGGCCGACGAACAAGGCCGCTGCGGCAAAGCGCAGGCCGACGAAGAACATCGGGCCGCTGACGGTCATGACGTTGTGCACCAGCAGGAAGGTGCCACCCCACAGCATGGTGATAAACACCAGCACCATTTCGGCTTTGCTCAGGCGAAAGGACAGGGGCGTCTTCGGGCTGCTGTTTGGTTGGCTCATGCTCTTGCACACTCAAGGGGGGCGGCGCACAATCGGCGCAAAGTGGGCAGTATACTGCGCAATCTGGGTAAGTGAGCAATATAGTGCACAAAGACTCCACGCACCGCGCGTCGGTGCTGCAACATGTCAGCTTCAATGTCCGCAGCCTGCGCAATGCTAGCGCGATGAGCCAGGCCACCCTGGCCGAGCGCTCAGGGGTCAGCCGGCGCATGCTGGTGGCAATCGAGGCTGGCGAGAAGAATGTCAGCCTGACCACCCTGGACCTGATTGCCGAAGCTCTCGGTGTGGCATTCAGTACGCTGATCCAGGCACCCGACCAGCGTGATCCCAGCCGCATCGACGAATTGGCCTGGGCAGGTGTGTACCCGCAGAGCAAGGCGGTGCTGTTGGCCAGCAGCGCGGCCCGGCGTGAAGTGGAAATCTGGGAATGGACCCTGGCGCCGGGCGAGTGCTATGTCAGCGAAGCCGATGCCGAGGGCTGGAGCGAGCAGATATACGTGGCCGAAGGGCAGCTCACGCTGGTGATTGAAGGGGTCGAGCATTGCCTGCAGGTTGGCCAGTTTCACGTGTTCCCCAGCAACTGTCGGTACGCTTACCGCAACGACGGTGCCGTGGCCACGCGCTTCGTGCGCAATGTGGTGATCTGATCGCGAGCCTGTATTGGCCCCTTCGAACCATGAAGAGGCCGATGCCGATCATTCAGTGGTTCAGCAATTCGTCCGTCTTCACCACCTTGGCGTAGGCAAACGCCAGGGCTGCCATGGCCGAGGCATGGACATCCGCAGCAGGCACCTGCTTGCCATCGAAGTCCAGCGGCAGCGTGGCACAGGCATCATGCGCCACGGTGACGTCATAACCGAAGTCGGCCGCGGCGCGGGTTGCGGCGTCGATGCACATGTGGCTCATGCTGCCAACGATGGTCAGCGCCTCGATGCCGTGCTGGTCGAGGGTGCTCTTGAGCGGTGTATCGCGAAACGCATTGACCTTGTGCTTGAGTACCACGGGTTCGCCTTCCTGCGGTTGGACTTTGCTGTGGATCGCGGCACCCTTTGATGCCGGCGCGAAGAAGGGTGCGTCGGCCGTCTCGAATTCATGTCGCACGTGCACCACCAGGTCGCCGCGCTGGCGCGCTGCGGCCAGCAGCCGTGCGGCATTGTCGGCCGCCTGCTCGGCGCCGTCGAGGGTCCATTTGCCGCCGGGGAAATAGTCGTTCTGGATATCGATGATGATCAACGCCTGCTTGCTCATGCTGCCTCCTGTGGCAATTGTTGTGGCAAGACGCTAGTTATAGGCGTTGCCAGACAGTACTGCCGGAAACCGCAGGCAATCACGTCGCCTCGGGATGTCCTGGCGGGTGCGGCCCCGGTCCCGCGTCGGCCAGATGGTCCTGGCGGTTGCGCAGCGGGCATTCCTTGAGTGACAGGCAGCCGCAGCCGATGCAGCCGTCCAGTTGATCGCGCAACATGACCATCTCATCGATACGCCGGCTCAGGTCCTCACGCCAGCGCGCTGACAATCGTTGCCAGTCTTGTGCGGTAGGGGTGTGATCACTGGGCAGCGTGGCAAGGGCCGTGGCGATTTCGGCCAGCGGTATGCCAAGGCGCTGGGCCATCTTGATGACCGCGACGCGGCGCAACGTCGCCCGCGGATAGCGGCGCTGGTTACCAGTATTGCGACTGCTGTGGATCAACCCCTTGGTTTCATAGAAGTGCAGGGCCGTGACGGCCACGCCGCTGCGTGAGGCCAACTGACCGACACTGAGTTGCGTGTCCTGTGCTGACGCGGTATGGCGTGGCATGCGGAAATAGCTCTTGACCTTGAGTTAACTAGAGGTTTTACCCTGCTGGCCATCGCGCTGCAAGCGTTCGTAGCAAGGAGACTGACCATGACGGCCACGCCGCATACCCTGTGGTTTACCCAGATGATCGAATACGAAGTTCCGGTTTCTCGTCAGGCCGCACTGGCCCAGGTCCTGGTCACGCGCAGCGAGGAACTGGCCTTGCGCTGCGAGGGCTTGCAGGGGGTCAGTGTCCAGGCCAGTGATGACGGCAGTCGCGTGCTGCAGTATTTGCAGTGGCAGTCTCGCCAGGCATGGGCGATGGCGGCGCAGCGCTTTGCCGAAGAACCCTTTCTCGACTTGCTCAGCCAACATCAGGCGCGGGGCGTCAACTTCACCGCCTATCAGGCACTACGCAGCCTGGTGCGCGGTGCCGATGGCGGCTTGCATTGCCAGGTGGGCGAGCTTCAGGCGTACCACGGCGCATAGTGCGGGTAGCGGTCCAGGCGCGCGCCAATCACCATTTCGCTGATCCAGGCGGCAAGGATCGAGCTGTAAGCCTTCTGGCTTTCCTCGCTGGAAAGTGCGTGGTCGGCACCGTCGACAGTCCGGTGGGTAAGCGAGTGGGCGCTGCTGAAGGCCGACCGGTAGCTCATCAGCGTGGTGTGCGGCACGTAGTCATCCTGCTCCGACTCCACCAGCAAGACATCGCCCCTGAACTCCGCGCAGGCGGCGAGGGCTCGGTTATCGGCAGGGCCGAGCAGGCGCTGGCGATAGTCGATGAGGCGCTGGCGGTCGAGGGTCTGCTTGGGGATGTCCCATTCGTCGTCCCAGTACATCGCCGGAACTCGCAACGCCAGCCATTTCACCGGGCGTTGCAGCGTCAGCAGGGTGGCCAGATAGCCGCCATAGCTGCTGCCAATGATAGCAATGGCGTTGCTGTCAACGGCCGGGTGGTTGGCCAGGCAGTCATAAGCGGCCAGCAGGTCCTTCAGGTTTTGTTCGCGGGTCACCGTCAGCCTCTGGCTTTCGGTCTTCTCGTGGCCGCGCAAGTCGAAAGTCATGCACACACAACCCAGCCCGGTGATATGACGGGCACGGGCCAGATCACGCTGTTGGCTGCCGCCCCAGCCATGGACGAAGAGAATGCCCGGCATCTTGCTGCCGGGGCTTACCAGCGTGCCGACGATGCTGTCGTTCTCGACTTTCAGTTCAACGGTTTCACTCTGAATGGTCATGCTCGCGAATCCGCGCGAATTTGCTGAGTTGTCCGAGTTCACTGTCGTTTCCTTGGTAGAAGAGGGTGGCGTCGTGGGGGAGCTCGGGAGTGCCGAACACTTCGTGGGTGGAGGCGTGCACCCGTTGCAGGCCCGGGTCGGCGGCAAATGCCTGCAAAGCCAGGAGTTCTGCGCTGCTGGCTCCGCCCAGGCGCCACGACTGCTCGAGCACGCCGCTGCGCACGTGGCCCTGAGCGTTGCTGCCACGGGCGATGTCATAGTTGCGCCGAGAGGCGATGAAACCAGGAAAGTGCTGCTCTGCTGCCTGCTCGTAGGTAATGGCCTGGTTGATCGCCAGGCGTAGGTGATCCTCCAGTGGCAACTGCAGCAAGGCTTGGTAATCGCCGCGCACCACGATCAAGTCGGAGCCGCCGTAGACTTCGGTGCCCTGGTGGTCGTGGGTCAGTTGCTGGGTGCCGTGATAACTGCAGGTCAGGCCGGCAACGCGAACCTGGCCAACACTGAACGTCAGCACATCGTTCAAGTCTTCTTCTAGCACCAGGCCCCACAGGCCCAGGTCTTGCTCATCAATGCCTGCCAGTAGCGGTTCCAGTTCATCTGGCTGGGTAATCACTTGCTGGCCCCGGCCGGCGCAGGCCAGCACCGGCTTGAACCGCACCGGGCCATCGAGCAGCAGCAACTGCGCGGCGCGGCGGGCATCGGCTTTACTGAACACGGTATAGCCGCGGAGCAGGGCATCACTGGCCTGCAGGGCGAAGGCGTCAGTCCAGCCAGGCGGAAAATTGGCGTTGGCAGGCAACGGATGGGAGATAGCCTTGGTGGACATGTAGGGGTGACTGACCAAGCCACCGAACAGGTCCTGTTCGCTGCGGATACCCATGCAGGCATGGCGAGCCGGGTCGATCAGGGTTTCCGTGGGCAGGTAATAGTAGTTGTCCGCTGCAGTGGGCAGTGGCGTGGTCTGCACGGTTGTGCAGCCCAGCAGCCGGGCCAGGCCTGCAGCGAGCTTGAGATGCACGGCGTGCTCGTGCTCCGGAGTGTGTGCGCGGGTGTCGAGCAGCACGACAGCAGTCTTCGGGTCGCAGGCGCTGGGCATGGGCATCGACCTGTCGGCAAGGAATGTACTGGTTGTGAAGCTTGTGCCCGAGGGAAGTTCAGCGGAAGTCGATCGAAGGTAAAGGCGTAGCTGTAGGAATGCTCCTGTTTTCACGTATTAGCAGAGTGTGCTTCGTTGTCTTGATTGCAGCCCTGGGGTGGCTGTTCCATTATCGTCATTCTGGATTAACCAAGATGTGTCCGCAGGAGTGCGCATGAACGTTCAGACCACGATTCAGCAAAGTGTGCCAGAGCGCCTGGCGCGCGTGCGCCAGGTAATGGCCGAGGAGGGTATCGATGGCCTCCTGGTGCCTTCGGCAGACCCGCATCTGTCCGAGTATCTGCCGGGTTACTGGCAAGGGCGCCGCTGGCTGTCGGGGTTCGATGGTTCGGTCGGCACACTGGTGGTCACTGCGGATTTTGCCGGCCTGTGGGTCGACAGCCGTTATTGGGAGCAAGCCGACAAAGAGCTGGCGGGCAGTGGTATCGAACTCATGAAGCTGCAGTCCGGCAAGCCGGGTGCGTTGGAATGGCTGGGTGACAAAATCGCGGCTCAAGGCGCGGTGGCCGTGGATGGTGCGGTAATGGCCCTGGCTTCGGCGCGTCAGCTTGAAGAACGCCTTGCCGCTCGTGGCATACGTCTGGTGACTGACCGCGACCTGCTGGGCATGGTCTGGGACGGGCGCCCGGCACTGCCAGGCAACCCGGTGTACCAGCACCTGCCGCCACACGCCACGGTGAGCCGGGCCGAAAAACTCGCTCAGTTGCGCAGTACCTTGAAGGAGAAGGGTGTGGATTGGCACTTCCTGGCCACCCTCGATGACATCGCCTGGCTGTTCAATCTGCGCGGCAGCGACGTTTCCTATAACCCGGTGTTCGTTTCATTTGCGCTGATCGGCCAGTCGCAGGCCATTTTGTTCGTTGGAGCCGAAAAACTCGATGAGCATTTGCGCCATGTGCTTCAAGTCGACGGTATCGAGGTACGTGACTATGAGCAGGTTCATCAGGCGCTCGCGAGCCTGGCCGCAGGCAGCCGCCTAATGGTCGACCCGGCGAGGGTGACGTGCGGGTTGCTGAAGAACCTGGGTGCCCAGGTGCAACTGGTCGAGGGCCTGAACCCGACCACCTTGAGCAAATCACGCAAAGGCGATGAGGAGCTGGTGCACATCCGCCGAGTCATGGAGCAGGATGGCGCTGCATTGTGTGAGTTCTTTGCCTGGCTGGAGGCGCATCAGGGCAAGGAGGTTATCACCGAGCTGACCATCGATGAGCAGTTGAGCGCAGCGCGGGCCCGTCGGGCTGATTTCGTCTCGCTCAGTTTCTCCACCATTGCCGCCTTCAATGGCAATGGCGCGATGCCACACTATCGGGCGACCGAACAATCCCACGCAGTGATCGAAGGGGATGGCTTGCTGTTGATCGACTCGGGCGGGCAGTACCTGGGTGGAACTACCGATATCACCCGAATGGTCCCGATCGGTACGCCAAGCTTTGAGCAGAAGCAGGATTGCACGCGCGTGCTCAAGGGGGTGATCGCCCTGTCACGGGCCACGTTCCCTCGCGGCATCCTCTCCCCGCTGCTCGATGCCATTGCGCGTGCGCCGATCTGGGCGGACCAGGTCGACTACGGTCACGGTACCGGCCATGGCGTGGGCTATTTCATGAACGTGCACGAAGGGCCACAGGTCATTGCCTACCAAGCTGCAACCACGCCGCAGACAGCCATGCAGGCCGGGATGATCAGTTCGATCGAGCCGGGTACGTATCGCCCCAGTGCATGGGGCGTGCGTATCGAGAACCTGGTAGTGAATCGAGAGGCCGGCAGCAGTGCATTTGGCGACTTCCTGAGTTTCGAAACCCTGACGCTGTGCCCTATCGATACCCGCTGCCTGTTGCCAGAGCTGCTGACGCAGGAGGAACTGAACTGGCTCAATCGTTATCACGCGACCGTGCGCGAGCGTATTGCCCCGTTGCTCAAGGCTGATGCACTGGCATGGCTGCAAGCCCGCACCGAACCGGTGTAAGGGCTGGAAAGCAGAAAGGGCAGCCCGTTGGCTGCCCTTTCTGTTACTTGCAGATGACGATCATGCTGCGGCTGGTGTAACCGGCCGGATTGATGCCAAACAGGTAATCGCCCGGCTCTTCATCGGTATCCCCGGAGCGCGCGATGACTTTATAGCCGCGCTTGCTGCAGGAGGTGGCCGCTTTGCTATAGCACTTGTCCCACGACGAGGACAGGCCGGAGCAATTGATATGCAGGCCCTTTTTCCCCTGCTTGACCTCGGTCTTGGCCGTCGCGGCACATCCGGCAATGGCCAATACGGCCAGGATGAGCAAAATACGTTTCATTCCTGTCCTTAAATGCAGGGCTGGTCAGGCACCTTACCCTGTCGTTATCGCTGCGTTTCTTCCTGAATTCCCCGGCATCCGTGTGCGTACAAGTAGATAGCGTAAAGATTATGCTTTTGTGACAGCTTAATCAGCGGGGCGGGTCGCCACAATGGTTAATGCCGTCACAAATGCAAATATTTCTCAAATCAGTCGGCGGCTACGGCTGGATTGCTGTCCCGGCGCATGGAAAGTGTGGCGCCTACCGATGCAGCAATGATCGCGAGAATCGCCAGCCATTGGCTCACGCTCAGTACCTCGCCGAGGAACAGCAATCCGGAAAGTGCGCCGATTGCAGGTTCAACGCTCATCAACGTGCCGAAGGTGCGGGCCGGCATGCGGGTCAGGGCAACCATTTCCAGGCTGTATGGCAAGGCCGTAGACAGAATGGCAACGCCGAGTGCCAGCGGAATAAGCGCAGGGGTGAGGAGTGCGCTGCCGGCATGCACGATGCCAATGGGGGCCACGAACAGGGCGGCGACCACGACGCCCAGGGCGGCACTCTGGATGCCGTGTTCCGCGCCGGCGCGCTGGCCGAAGAGAATGTACAGTGCCCAGCAGACACCGGCCCCCAGCGCATAGCCAACCCCTGCCAGGTCGAGGGGTTGGCCACCATCGCCTATCGGGATCAGCAATAGCAGGCCGATAACGGCCAGGCCTATCCACAAGAAATCGATCGCCCGTCGTGAGGCAAAGAGTGCCACGGCCAACGGCCCGGTGAATTCCAGCGCTACGGCGATACCCAGTGGCGTTGTTTGCAGGGCCATATAGAAGAGGAAGTTCATCCCGCCCAGGGACATGCCGTAAATGACCACGTTGCGCAGGGTGGTGGCATTCATGCGTACACGCCAAGGGCGCAGGATCATCAGCATGATGATGCTGGCGAATACCAGGCGCAGGGTCGTGGTGCCCTGTGCGCCAATGATGGGGAACATGCTTTTGGCCAGGGAGGCACCAGACTGGATCGACGCCATGGCTATAAGGAGGAGGCCAATCGGGAAAAGCGTGGCGGCCAGGCTGCGAGGCTGGGTGTTCATTTGCGGGGGGGAGTCCTTAGAGGGGTGAGGCCGGGTGTGCACTATAGTGCGCAATAGCTGGGGGGCAGTGCAAGGTGTATGCGGACAGTGAATTCAAATAATCGTATTGCAGGGGTTGACGGTTTCTCGAATCCCCTTATAATGCGCCCCACTTCCAGCGTAGTCGGAATGAGAAACTCCTTGAGATTCAATGAGTTACTCAATCCAGGTGGTGCTGGTGGTGCTTCGATCGTCTGATCGATAGCGGTTGAAACGGTGGTTGACAGCGCTTCTAAACGCTGTATGATTCGCCTCCCGCTACGAGAGATCGCAGCGAGCCAAGTGTTTGAAGCTAAACGAGTTTCTCGCGAAAAACTTCAAAATAAACGCTTGACAGGCTCTGAGGAAAGCGTAGAATGCGCGCCTCGGTTGAGACGAAAAGATCTTAACCAAACGCTCTTTAACAAATCGAATCAAGCAATTCGTGTGGGTGCTTGTGAGTACGGACTGATAGTCAAAAAGATTATCAGCATCACAAGTGACCATGCGAGAAATCACATAGTCATTTGAGATTGCTGAGCCAAGTTTAGGGTTTCTTAAAAACCCAAGCAGTATTGAACTGAAGAGTTTGATCATGGCTCAGATTGAACGCTGGCGGCAGGCCTAACACATGCAAGTCGAGCGGATGATGGGAGCTTGCTCCTGGATTCAGCGGCGGACGGGTGAGTAATGCCTAGGAATCTGCCTGGTAGTGGGGGACAACGTTTCGAAAGGAACGCTAATACCGCATACGTCCTACGGGAGAAAGCAGGGGACCTTCGGGCCTTGCGCTATCAGATGAGCCTAGGTCGGATTAGCTAGTTGGTGAGGTAATGGCTCACCAAGGCGACGATCCGTAACTGGTCTGAGAGGATGATCAGTCACACTGGAACTGAGACACGGTCCAGACTCCTACGGGAGGCAGCAGTGGGGAATATTGGACAATGGGCGAAAGCCTGATCCAGCCATGCCGCGTGTGTGAAGAAGGTCTTCGGATTGTAAAGCACTTTAAGTTGGGAGGAAGGGCAGTAAGTTAATACCTTGCTGTTTTGACGTTACCGACAGAATAAGCACCGGCTAACTCTGTGCCAGCAGCCGCGGTAATACAGAGGGTGCAAGCGTTAATCGGAATTACTGGGCGTAAAGCGCGCGTAGGTGGTTTGTTAAGTTGGATGTGAAAGCCCCGGGCTCAACCTGGGAACTGCATCCAAAACTGGCAAGCTAGAGTACGGTAGAGGGTGGTGGAATTTCCTGTGTAGCGGTGAAATGCGTAGATATAGGAAGGAACACCAGTGGCGAAGGCGACCACCTGGACTGATACTGACACTGAGGTGCGAAAGCGTGGGGAGCAAACAGGATTAGATACCCTGGTAGTCCACGCCGTAAACGATGTCAACTAGCCGTTGGAATCCTTGAGATTTTAGTGGCGCAGCTAACGCATTAAGTTGACCGCCTGGGGAGTACGGCCGCAAGGTTAAAACTCAAATGAATTGACGGGGGCCCGCACAAGCGGTGGAGCATGTGGTTTAATTCGAAGCAACGCGAAGAACCTTACCAGGCCTTGACATGCAGAGAACTTTCCAGAGATGGATTGGTGCCTTCGGGAACTCTGACACAGGTGCTGCATGGCTGTCGTCAGCTCGTGTCGTGAGATGTTGGGTTAAGTCCCGTAACGAGCGCAACCCTTGTCCTTAGTTACCAGCACGTTATGGTGGGCACTCTAAGGAGACTGCCGGTGACAAACCGGAGGAAGGTGGGGATGACGTCAAGTCATCATGGCCCTTACGGCCTGGGCTACACACGTGCTACAATGGTCGGTACAGAGGGTTGCCAAGCCGCGAGGTGGAGCTAATCTCACAAAACCGATCGTAGTCCGGATCGCAGTCTGCAACTCGACTGCGTGAAGTCGGAATCGCTAGTAATCGCGAATCAGAATGTCGCGGTGAATACGTTCCCGGGCCTTGTACACACCGCCCGTCACACCATGGGAGTGGGTTGCACCAGAAGTAGCTAGTCTAACCTTCGGGAGGACGGTTACCACGGTGTGATTCATGACTGGGGTGAAGTCGTAACAAGGTAGCCGTAGGGGAACCTGCGGCTGGATCACCTCCTTAATCGACGACATCAGCCTGCTGATGAGCTCCCACACGAATTGCTTGATTCATTGTCGAAGGCGATAACGCTGTTCCTGATCAGAACTCAGAAATGAGCATTCTGCTTGAATGCTGATTTCTGGCTTTTGTCAGATCGTTCTTTAAAAATTCGGATATGTGATAGATATAGACTGACACGCACTTTCACTGGTGTGTGATCAGGCTAAGGTAAAATTTGTGAGTTCTGCGCGAAAGCGCAACATGCGAATTTTCGGCGAATGTCGTCTTCACAGTATAACCAGATTGCTTGGGGTTATATGGTCAAGTGAAGAAGCGCATACGGTGGATGCCTTGGCAGTCAGAGGCGATGAAAGACGTGGTAGCCTGCGATAAGCTTTGGGGAGTCGGCAAACAGACTGTGATCCAGAGATCTCTGAATGGGGGAACCCAGCCAGCATAAGCTGGTTATCTTGTACTGAATACATAGGTGCAAGAGGCGAACCAGGGGAACTGAAACATCTAAGTACCCTGAGGAAAAGAAATCAACCGAGATTCCCTTAGTAGTGGCGAGCGAACGGGGACCAGCCCTTAAGTTGGTTTGAGATTAGTGGAACACTCTGGAAAGTGTGGCCATAGTGGGTGATAGCCCCGTACACGAAAATCTCTTATCAATGAAATCGAGTAGGACGGAGCACGAGAAACTTTGTCTGAATATGGGGGGACCATCCTCCAAGGCTAAATACTACTGACTGACCGATAGTGAACCAGTACCGTGAGGGAAAGGCGAAAAGAACCCCGGAGAGGGGAGTGAAATAGAACCTGAAACCGTATGCGTACAAGCAGTGGGAGCCTACTTTGTTAGGTGACTGCGTACCTTTTGTATAATGGGTCAGCGACTTATATTCAGTGGCGAGCTTAACCGAATAGGGGAGGCGTAGCGAAAGCGAGTCTTAATAGGGCGTTTAGTCGCTGGGTATAGACCCGAAACCGGGCGATCTATCCATGGGCAGGTTGAAGGTTAGGTAACACTGACTGGAGGACCGAACCGACTACCGTTGAAAAGTTAGCGGATGACCTGTGGATCGGAGTGAAAGGCTAATCAAGCTCGGAGATAGCTGGTTCTCCTCGAAAGCTATTTAGGTAGCGCCTCATGTATCACTGTAGGGGGTAGAGCACTGTTTCGGCTAGGGGGTCATCCTGACTTACCAAACCGATGCAAACTCCGAATACCTACAAGTGCCGAGCATGGGAGACACACGGCGGGTGCTAACGTCCGTCGTGAAAAGGGAAACAACCCAGACCGTCAGCTAAGGTCCCAAAGTCATGGTTAAGTGGGAAACGATGTGGGAAGGCTTAGACAGCTAGGAGGTTGGCTTAGAAGCAGCCACCCTTTAAAGAAAGCGTAATAGCTCACTAGTCGAGTCGGCCTGCGCGGAAGATGTAACGGGGCTCAAACCATGCACCGAAGCTACGGGTGTCATCTTTGATGACGCGGTAGAGGAGCGTTCTGTAAGCCTGTGAAGGTGAGTTGAGAAGCTTGCTGGAGGTATCAGAAGTGCGAATGCTGACATGAGTAACGACAATGCGAGTGAAAAACTCGCACGCCGAAAGACCAAGGTTTCCTGCGCAACGTTAATCGACGCAGGGTTAGTCGGTCCCTAAGGCGAGGCTGAAAAGCGTAGTCGATGGAAAACAGGTTAATATTCCTGTACTTCCAGTTATTGCGATGGAGGGACGGAGAAGGCTAGGCCAGCTTGGCGTTGGTTGTCCAAGTTTAAGGTGGTAGGCTGAAATCTTAGGCAAATCCGGGATTTCAAGGCCGAGAGCTGATGACGAGTTGCCATTAGGCGACGAAGTGGTTGATGCCATGCTTCCAAGAAAAGCTCCTAAGCTTCAGATAACTGGGAACCGTACCCCAAACCGACACAGGTGGTTAGGTAGAGAATACCAAGGCGCTTGAGAGAACTCGGGTGAAGGAACTAGGCAAAATGGCACCGTAACTTCGGGAGAAGGTGCGCCGGTGAGGGTGAAGCACTTGCTGCGTAAGCCCACGCCGGTCGAAGATACCAGGCCGCTGCGACTGTTTATTAAAAACACAGCACTCTGCAAACACGAAAGTGGACGTATAGGGTGTGACGCCTGCCCGGTGCCGGAAGGTTAATTGATGGGGTTAGCGCAAGCGAAGCTCTTGATCGAAGCCCCGGTAAACGGCGGCCGTAACTATAACGGTCCTAAGGTAGCGAAATTCCTTGTCGGGTAAGTTCCGACCTGCACGAATGGCGTAACGATGGCGGCGCTGTCTCCACCCGAGACTCAGTGAAATTGAAATCGCTGTGAAGATGCAGTGTATCCGCGGCTAGACGGAAAGACCCCGTGAACCTTTACTATAGCTTTGCACTGGACTTTGAATTTGCTTGTGTAGGATAGGTGGGAGGCTTTGAAGTGGGGACGCCAGTTCTCATGGAGCCATCCTTGAAATACCACCCTGGCAACTTTGAGGTTCTAACTCAGGTCCGTTATCCGGATCGAGGACAGTGTATGGTGGGTAGTTTGACTGGGGCGGTCTCCTCCCAAAGAGTAACGGAGGAGTACGAAGGTGCGCTCAGACCGGTCGGAAATCGGTCGTAGAGTATAAAGGCAAAAGCGCGCTTGACTGCGAGACAAACACGTCGAGCAGGTACGAAAGTAGGTCTTAGTGATCCGGTGGTTCTGTATGGAAGGGCCATCGCTCAACGGATAAAAGGTACTCCGGGGATAACAGGCTGATACCGCCCAAGAGTTCATATCGACGGCGGTGTTTGGCACCTCGATGTCGGCTCATCACATCCTGGGGCTGAAGCCGGTCCCAAGGGTATGGCTGTTCGCCATTTAAAGTGGTACGCGAGCTGGGTTTAGAACGTCGTGAGACAGTTCGGTCCCTATCTGCCGTGGACGTTTGAGATTTGAGAGGGGCTGCTCCTAGTACGAGAGGACCGGAGTGGACGAACCTCTGGTGTTCCGGTTGTCACGCCAGTGGCATTGCCGGGTAGCTATGTTCGGAAGAGATAACCGCTGAAAGCATCTAAGCGGGAAACTTGCCTCAAGATGAGATCTCACTGGGATCTTGAATCCCCTAAAGGGCCGTCGAAGACTACGACGTTGATAGGTTGGGTGTGTAAGCGCTGTGAGGCGTTGAGCTAACCAATACTAATTGCCCGTGAGGCTTGACCATATAACACCCAAGCAATTTGCTAGCGCAGATTGCGGTGGTGAAGACGAAACGAACCGAAAGTTCGCAAGCAACATCACAAATATCGCATATCCGAATTCGCTGGGCTGTCCATCTGGACATTCTGGCAACAGAATTTCTTGACGACCATAGAGCATTGGAACCACCTGATCCCATCCCGAACTCAGCAGTGAAACGATGCATCGCCGATGGTAGTGTGGGGTTTCCCCATGTGAGAGTAGGTCATCGTCAAGATTCATTTCGCAAAACCCCTATCTGCGCGAGCAGGTAGGGGTTTTGTCTTTTCAGCTCGATCAACCGCGGGCCAGTTCCGCGATGTGTGCGGTGGCTTCCTCGCTCTTGAGCACCAATACATCGCCTTTCAACGAATCGAGCACCACCTCCGAAGTATTACCAATCAACGCCCCAGAAATGCCTGTACGGGCGACAGTGCCAATCACCGTGACCACTGCATCGAGTTCCTTCTCGAAATGAGGAATGAGCACATCGGCAGGCCCCTCTTCCACATGCAGACGGTCCTCACTGATGCCGTACTCCGCCTGGAACGCTCTGCAAGCTTCCCGATAACGCTTGTCGATGGTCTCGCTCAACTGATACACCGGGTCTGACGCCGAGAGCATGGGGGAGGGGTGGGCGCTGATGACATGCAAATGCCCTTTGGCAAGCCCGGCAATTGCGTAACCATGATCGATGATGTCCGCGTGCAGCCTGCGATGGTCTTCATCCTGGTTGCCGACATCAACTGCGGCGAGTATCACCCCACCCGTCCATGGCCTCTCGCTCTTGACCATCAGCACCGCACAAGGGCAAAGGCGCAGTAATTTCCAGTCGTTGGGCGTGAGCAATGCCTTTTTCAGGGGGCTGTCTGGCCGGTGATCCTTGATCACCAGTTCGCAACCTTCGGCCTCCTGCACCTTGATGATCGACTCATGCAAGGTCTCATGCCAGGCCTGCTCGTGGGAGACGTTATCGTATCCGTCATCGTGCATTTGGCTGCTCAACAGGCTGAGCAGCGCACTGTGGTCATGTTTCTTGTCGCATATCAGCAAGTGCAGGCGAGCACCTGTCACACCTGCAATCAGCTTGGCACGGGTGAGTGCAAGGCTGTGGGCGTGTTCTGGGTCGAGGACGACAAGGATGCTACGGACAGCTTGCATGGGCTTGAACTCCCTTTAACGATGGCGACCAATGCCTGACTATAGTCGGCGTCCGCTGCTGCGCCGTTTGACGTACATCAAGCATAGCCACTGGAGATCCCTGGCGCCGCCGGTATAATCGCCGGTCCTGCCTGTTCTGTGTGGTTGCACGTCTATGTCCCTGATTCCCGAAATCGAAGCCTTCCTCGGATGCCCAACGCCAGATGCCTGGATCGAAGCGGCACTTGCCGACCAGGAGACGTTGCTCATCGACCACAAGAACTGCGAATTCAAGGCCGCCAGCACTGCGTTGAGCTTGATTGCCAAGTACAACACCCACCTGGACCTGATCAACATGATGTCGCGCCTTGCGCGCGAGGAACTGGTGCACCATGAGCAGGTGCTGCGCCTGATGAAGCGTCGTGGGGTGCCGCTGCGGCCAGTGTCGGCGGGGCGCTATGCCTCCGGCCTGCGACGACTGGTACGTGCCCATGAGCCGGTCAAGCTGGTGGATACTCTGGTAGTGGGGGCGTTCATCGAGGCCCGCAGCTGCGAGCGCTTCGCAGCCCTGGTGCCACACCTGGATGAAGAGCTGGGAACTTTCTATCACGGCTTGTTGAAGAGTGAAGCGCGCCATTATCAGGGCTACCTGAAGCTGGCTCATCACTACGGGGACGAGGCGGATATCGCCCGCCGAATAGCGTTGGTGCGGGAAGCGGAAGCAGAACTGATCCAATCACCGGATCAGGAGCTCCGCTTCCACAGCGGTATTCCAATGGCGCAAGCCGCCTGATTGCGCACAGGCGGCTCAGCCTTCAGGGACGGCGCCCCAGCAGCAGGCCGATGACCAGGCCGAAGCCGGCGGAAACCGCCACGGTCTGCCATGGATGGCCACCGATGTAGTCCTGTGTCGCATCGACTACCGGTTGCGCCTTGGCGCGTACCTGGCCAGCGGCTTCACGCGCCTGGCGCAGTTTCAGGCTGACTTGCGCGCGCAAGGTATCGGCCTCTTCGCCAACCAGGGACGCGCTGTCGTTGAGCAGCTTTTCCGACTCTTCGATCAGTGACTGCAACTCACTGAATACCTGATCCTTGATCTGATCGCTGTCGGCCAGTGCGGCAGTTTTTCGGGCCATGAACTCGTCCTCGTCGATGGGGGTGGATAACCAATGGATGCCAGCGCGTGCGGAAAGTTGCGACGGCTTTTCGATGATGCGTCGCCAGGGTGTAAGATAGCGGGCATTTTCAACCGGCAGGAATTTCCATGAGTTTCAATCTGGCCAACATGAGCTTTGAGGAACGGGCGCAGATCGAGGCAGAGAAAGCCCGGCTGTTCGAGCTGTGGCAGAACAACCTGGGCAAGGCCAAGGGTGAAGCAGCCCGGCTGATTTCGGAGAAACCACGGCGCAAGGGCAAGTGGGCCGAGTGGGTAAGGGCCGAACTGGACGCCATGTCACCGCCTGAATACGCCGGCATGGTACGCAGTGAGGTCAACAAGATGATGGCGGCTGCCAGCAGCAGCCGCTGATACTGTCACCAGTTCAGGCTGGCGCCCTTGGGCAGGTCGAGCTTGCCCTCATCGGTGAAACGTACGGTGCCGAACAGCCCGCCCGCCAGTTTTCCGCGCAGCACGTAAGGCATGCCCTGCAGCGTATCGAGCTTGCCCAGGCCATAGGCCTGGCGCAGGAACGAGAACGCCGTGATGCTGATCGGCACCACGATCACCGCCTCCCCGAAACGGCCTATATGCCCCGACTGGTCGCTGACGCCCGCAGCCAAGGGCTGGCCATTGACTTCCAGCTTCAACGCGATGCCGTTGTAATCGATTTCCTGCTCATTGGGGTTCTGCACGCGCATCTTCACGGCCATGCGCATTTCCAGTTCCTGCCCGGCAAGCGGTTCGAAGCCGATTACGGTGATGTCGAGCGGGTCACGGGGCTGGAACAGCGCGCAGGCGTTGAGCCCGATCGCCATCAGCAAGACCAGCATGAGGCGTGTGTAACGTTGTAATTGCAGAGCCATGGGCGCGAACCTTGCTGCAGAGTCAGACCTGCAGTGTGGCAAATGCACGGTAGCGTTGAAAGTGTGAGGCATTATGAAAGATACTGTTTCTCATTAACGCCCGATAATCCCTCTTACTGGCAGTGCTTCCACCCCATGCTGACGTCTCCCGTGTCTGGTCTGCTGGCAAGTTTCCAGGAGCACTATGACGACCTTCTGCAGTTTCTGACTCGGCGCATGAGTGACCGGCAGCGCGCCGCTGACGTGGCCCAGGAAACCTACCTCAAGCTGGTGAAGATCGACGAGCAGGCCGTGCCAGTGTTGCATGCGCGCAGTTTCATCTTCCGCGTAGCGGGCAACCTGGCCATTGACGCCTTGCGCCGAGAGCAGCGTCTGGCTGCCAGCCACGAGGACAGCGATGGCGCGGCGCAGGTGGCTTGCCCCGCACCGGCGCCGGAGGCGGCGCTGTTGGCCCGTGAGCGCCTGCAGATCCTCGATGAAGGCTTGCTGCAGCTGCCCGAGAATGCCCGCCAGGCCCTGTTGCTCAATCGTGTCGAAGGCCTGACCCAGGCACAGATTGCACAACGACTGGGCGTTTCCGAGAGCATGGTGGCAAAATATATCGGCCAGGCGCTGCGCCACTGCCGTGACTGGCTTAAACATAATCATGACTGACACCTCGACCATGCCCGTGCCCCAGCCTATCAGCGATTTGTCCGACGATGCCCTCGACTGGCAGGTGCTGCTGCATTCGGGTAACGCCAGTGCGGCCGATCAAGCGCGCTACAAGCGCTGGTGTGAACTTAGCCCGGCGCACGCCGAGGCGGCATGCG
Source organism: Pseudomonas sp. KU43P (assembly GCF_033095865.1). Lineage (NCBI taxonomy): Bacteria > Pseudomonadati > Pseudomonadota > Gammaproteobacteria > Pseudomonadales > Pseudomonadaceae > Pseudomonas > Pseudomonas sp. KU43P. The sequence goes on from NZ_AP019365.1 coordinate 2,048,572, forward strand.
AAGCGCAAGCGCTCTGGCAGGATCTGGGCCAGACGCCGACTGCCCAAGCATTCGAAACACCGCCCATGCGGCGCCAGAAGCGGCACTGGGCCGTAGGCCTTGCCGCGTCCCTGGTGCTGCTCGTGGCCGGCTATGGTGGATGGCAGCAAGTGCCGGTATGGCTGGCGGACTATCACACCGGCATGGGCGAGCGGCAGAGCATAACCCTGGCAGATGGCTCGCGGGTGACGCTCAACAGCGCCAGTGCCCTGAATGTGGCCTTCACCGCCAGCGAGCGCAGGGTGTCGTTGCGGGCTGGCGAGGCGTTGTTCGAGACGGCCGATGATCCACGGCCGTTCGTGGTCCAGAGCGCAGGCGAAGCCGTGCAAGGCAGTGCCGCGACCTTCAGCGTGCGCAGTGATGGCCACGTGGTGCTGGCCAGCGGTGAAGCCCGGATTGGCGCGCAGAGCCTGGCCGTATCACCCGATGCCAGCGCCCAGACCGCCTGGCAACGCGGCAAGCTGATCTTCAATGGCAAGCCGCTGGGGCAGGTTCTTGCGGAGCTTGAGCGTTACCAGCACGGCCGGATCGTGCTGTCCGACAGCAAGCTGTCGGCGCTTGAAGTCAGCGGCGTGTTCGATCTTGACGAACCCCAAGCGCTGCTGCGCACCCTTGAACAGCGCTACGGCCTCAAGGTCACCTACCTGCCGTGGTTGGCAGTCGTGTACTGAGCCTGAGAAAAATAATCAAAACTTTTTCATTTGGCACTGCAAGTTCGTGCGAGCCAGATCGTCGTAGTGGGACTGATCAGCAACCCATTCTCATTTACGACTTGTCTGGAAGCTCATTCGTGCCTCTCATGCCCAAGCCTTCGTACCGTCGCGGCGGTCGTTTCCATCATGCCTTGCTGTCCTGCAGCGCCTTGGCCGTATTCGCGGGCCCACTGCAAGTGTGGGCAGCCACACCAACCGCCCAGGCGGCGATGGAGACGCGCCAGGTACAGCTGGACCTGCCTGCGCAACCCCTGGACCAGGCACTGACGGCATTCGCCGACCAGGCCGGGCTGCACCTGTTGTACACCACTGCCGATGTTAAGGGCCTGACCAGCCCAGCATTGCAGGGCAGTTACAGCGTCGAGCAGGCGCTCCAACAGTTGCTCGCCGGCAGCGACATGGCCTGGCAGTTCAGCGATACCCGCACTGTCACCCTGCGCAAGGCCGCACCGCAAGCGGTCAACCTCAAGCCGATCGAAGTCAGCGTCGCCTCGCGCACCAGTACTGCCATCAGCGAAATCCCCGGCACCGTGTGGGTAGTCGACCAGCAGCAACTGCGCGAACAGATCGACAGCGGCGTAAGCCTCAAGGAAGCCATCGGCAAGCTGGTGCCAGGCTTGGACCTGGCGCCGGAAGGGCGCACCAACTACGGCCAGAACATGCGCGGGCGCAACGTGCTGGTGATGATCGACGGCGTCAGCCAGAACAGCTCGCGGGGCCTGTCGCGCCAGTTCGACAGCATTTCGCCGTTCAACGTCGAGCGTGTCGAAGTGCTGTCCGGGGCCAGCGCCATCTATGGCGGTGGCGCCACCGGCGGGATCATCAACATCGTTACCAAGAAGGGCGAGCCTGGGCCAGCGCGCTTCGAGACCCAGCTTGGCGCCAGCAGTGGCTTCAACAACAGCGATGACTTGGCGACGCGCTTCGCGCAATCCATCAGTGGCGGCAACGAGCGGATCAACGCCCGTCTGGGTATTTCCGGCGAGCAGAACGAAGCCTTCTACGACGGCGCGGGCGAGCAGATCTTCATCGACAATACCCAGACCGACCTCCAGTACAACCGCACCATCGACGTGCTCGGCACCGTCGGGCTGAAGCTTACCGATGAGCAAAGCCTCGACCTGTTGGCCCAGTACTACGATTCCGGTAACCACGGCAGCACCGGTATCTACTTCCCCAATCTCAATTACAACGCGCCCTCCGACCTCGAAGACGCCGAGCTGCGCAGCGGCTACTCGTCCGACCTGGAACCGCGCACCCGGCGCCTGCTGCTAAACGCCAACTATCACCACACAGACGTGCTGGGGCAGGACTTCTACCTGCAGGCGTCCTATCGCAAGGAAGACGACAACTTCTATCCGTTCCCCTACTACAACCGCGCCACCCCAACCGGTTCACGCGGCGTGTACTTCGCCGCTTCGCAGCAGAATTTCGAAGTTACCAGCCTCAAGGGCCTGTTCGCCAAGCAGTGGGACACGCTGAAGCTCACCTACGGCGTCGACCTCGACCGAGAACGCTTCAACGCTGATCAGACCACCTTCGATGCCCAGACCTCGTCCGACAGTGGCGGCCTGGACCTCGACAAGCAAAGCAAGGCCCCGCGCTATCCCAGCTATCGCGTGGACGGTGTCTCGGTCTATGGCCAGCTGGACTGGCATGCCACCGACAACCTGACCCTGTCCGGTGGGGCCCGGCGTCAGCAGATGGACGTGGATGTCAGTGACTTCAAGGGCGTGCCCGGCGGCAGCAACGACTACCAGGTAAGCCTGTACAACATCGGCGCCATCTACGACTTCAAGAATGGCCACCAGGTGTGGACCAACTACGGCGAAGGCTTCGACCTGCCGGACCCGGCCAAGTACTACGGCAAGCCAGGCCTGAGCGTGGCGGACAACCCCCTGGCCGGCATCAAGAGCCGCCAGGTCGAACTGGGCTGGCGTTATGCTGATCTGGACTGGGATGCCCAGGCAGCGCTGTACTACATCTGGTCGGACAAGATCATCAACGTCGATTCGCAGACGCTGACCATCAACGTAGAGGATCAGAAGAGCCGTGACTTCGGCTTCGAAGGGGCATTGACCCGACACTTCCAGAGCGGCTGGGAGGCCGGCGGCACGCTGCACCTGACCCGCTCCGAAGAGGAGGATGTAAACGGTGGCTGGATCAAGCGCGATGCCCGATATGCGTCGCTGTCCAAGTCCACGGCATTCGTCGGCTGGAAGGGCGATGGGCGCAGCGCCAGGCTGCAGGCCAACCATGCCTTCAGCCTGAAGGATGATGCCGACCACGAGATCGACGGGTACACCACCTTCGACCTGCTGGGCAGCCAGGACACCGGCTTCGGGACGTTCAGCGCAGGCATCCAGAACTTGCTGGACAAGCAGTACAGCACCGTCTGGGGGCAGCGGGCGACGTTGTTCTATTCGCCGACCTACGGGCCGGCCTATCTGTATGACTATCAAGGGCGAGGGCGTACCTACACCCTGACCTGGAGCATGGCCTACTGATTCAGGGGCCTGCAACGGCCTCATCGCCGGCAAGCCGGCTCCCACCGGTACGCCGCAGGCCTGGAAGCTGCGGTATCCCTGTGGGAGCCGGCTTGCCGGCGATGAGGCCAGTACAGACAACCAACCACTATCAGCCAAACACCGCCAGCAAATCCTCCGCAAACGCCCGCTGCGCCTCCCCCGGCGCCTGCCCTCGATGCCTGGCCAAGGTAAACGGCACCACAAAGTCCAGCGCGTGATCCAGCGGCCACAACAACCCCTGTTCCTCCCATCCCTGGGCACAATGGCACGGCAAGTAGCCGATATGCCGCCCCGACAGAATGAACGTCAGTACGCTCTCGATCTGTTCGGCCACGGCCATGCTGCGTCGGCTCTGGAACGGCTCGCCGCCCTTGAGGAAACGATAGGGGTGGCGCACCTGATCTGCCTCCAGCAGTTGCTCGTACGTTACCGGTGTCACCCTGAACAGCGCATGCCCCTTGCCGCAGTACAAACGCTGCCGTTCCTCGAACAATGGTTGGTAGTCGAACGCCGCCTGCTGACCGGAGAAGTAGCTGATGGCGTAGTCCAGGCGCTGCTCGAGCAATAGCCGTTCAAGCTCCGCGGGCGGAGCGCTGATCAATTCCAGTTGCACCGTTTCATCCCGTTCACGAAAGCGTGAGATGGCCCGCGCCAGGCGCAGGTTGACGGCCGCGTCCTGGTTCTCCGCCATACCGACCCGAACCGTGCCCAGCAACCGCCCACCCACGCCATTGGCCTGCTGGCGAAAGCGCTCGATATCCAGCAATAAGCCACGGGCGGCATCCAGCAACAACTCGCCCTTTTCCGTCAGGCTGAAGCCGCGTTTGCCACGGCTGCACAGGCGATAACCCAGGCGCGCTTCCAATTGCGCCATGCGCTGGCTGATGGTGGGCTGGCTCAGGCCCGATACGCCTTGGGCGGCACTGAAGCCGCCAGCCTCGACTACAGTGACGAACAGCCGCAACAGGTGCAGGTCAGGGTCGTGCAGTTGTCCGAGCATCACATTGCTCCCGGTGAATGTCAGCTTTCTAAAGTTGCCATTCTTGCAATGTAACTCGGCTGGCATGCTGGCGGCATCCACCCATTGCCCGAGGTGTCCGTCATGCGTAGATCGCTGTGCCTGCTGTCCCTGTGCCTTGCCTTGCCGCTGCAGGCCGAAGAGAAGGTCGTCAACCTCTATAGCTGGGCCGACTATGTCGCCCCGGAAACACTCCGGCGTTTCGAGCGTGAGACCGGCTACAAGGTGCGCTATGACACCTTCGATACCACCGAGGTGCTGGAAACCAAGCTGCTGACCGGTGGCAGCGGCTACGACGTGGTCGTGCCATCGTCCACCGTGCTGGCGCGGGCACTCAAGGCCAATGCCCTGCAGCCGCTGGATGCCCACGACATGCCCGGTTATGCCAACCTCGACAAGGACTTGCTGGGCAAGCTCGCCGAGGCCGACCCAGGTAATCGCTATGCGGTGCCCTACACCTGGGGCACCTTGGGCCTGGGGGTGAATGTGGAGGCGGTGCGCCAGCGCCTGGGTGAGGTGCCGATGGACAGCCTCGACCTGCTGTTCAAGCCCGAATACGCCAGCCGGCTCAAGGATTGCGGCATTGCCATGCCCGATTCGCCGCAGGAAGTGATAGGCGTGGCCCTCAACTACCTGGGCAAGGACCCATACAGCCAGGACAAGGCCGATCTTGCCCAGGCTCAGAACCTGTTGAACCAGCTGCAGCCTTCGATCAGCTATGTCGCCAATGGCCGGCAGATCAACGACCTGGCCAATGGCAGCGTGTGCCTGGCCCTGACCTACAACGGTGACGCGGCAATGGCTGCTGACCAGGCACGCCGCGCCGGCAAGCCGTTCGAGCTGATCTACCGCATTCCGCGCGAAGGGACGCTGGTCTGGCAGGACAACCTGGTCATTCCCAAGGACGCGCCGCACCCGGAAGCAGCCCGCGCCTTCATTGCCTTCATGCTCAAGCCAGAGTCGGTGGCTGCGTTGACCAATACCCTGTTCTTCGCCAACGCCAACCAGGCGGCCACGCCGCTGGTAGACGAGGCGGTGCGCAATGACCCGGATATCTACCCGCCGGCAGCGGTGCGCGAACGCCTGTATGCCGACCGCAGCATGGCGCTGTCCGACCTGCGCCAGCGCAATCGGTTGTGGACGGCGTTCCGCACCCGGCAATAAACCTACAACAACAAAGGAGCCCAACCGTGGACCAAGCCCAGAGCAATGACCAGGCCATGACCCGTGACAGCCTGTATGGCACCGCTGCGGAGAGTACCTACGCCGGTATTACCAGTTTCTCTCGACGTCGTTATAGCCGCGACCTGCGCGGTGTGAATGTGGTCGTCAGCGGAGTGCCCTTCGACACCGCCACCAGCAACCGCCCGGGTGCGCGGTTCGGGCCGCGGGCGATCCGCGCCGCTTCGGTGCAACAGGCCTGGGCCCGCCACTGGCCCTGGGCGTTCGACCCGTTCGACCATCTGGCCGTCATCGACTATGGCGATTGCGCGTTCGACAATGGCACGCCGCAGTCGGTACCTGACAGCATCGAAGCGCATGCTGAGCACATTCTCGAAGCCGGCTGTGCGATGCTCACCTTGGGCGGCGATCATTTCATCAGCTACCCGCTGCTCAAGGCCCATGCCCGACGCCACGGCCCTCTGGCGCTCATCCATTTCGATGCGCACAGCGACACCTGGCCGGACGAGGAGGGCAAGCGCATCGACCACGGCACCATGTTCTGGCATGCCGCGCGTGAAGGCCTGGTCGATCCCTCCTGTTCCGTGCAGATTGGCTTGCGCACCACCAATGATGACAGCCAGGGCTTCGCCATCCTCGATGCCCGGCAAGTCCACCGCCAAGGCACCGAGGCGATCATCGCGGCGATCCGCCAGCGGGTGGGCGAGCGCCCGGTGTACCTGACCTTCGATATCGACTGCCTCGACCCGGCGTATGCCCCCGGTACCGGTACTCCCGTGTGTGGCGGGCTTAGCACTGTGCAGGCACTGGAAATACTCGGCGGGCTACGCGGTATCAACCTGGTGGGCATGGACCTAGTGGAAGTGGCGCCTGCCTATGACCATGCCGACATCACGGCGTTGGCCGGCGCGACACTGGCCATGGAGATGCTGTGCCTGTACGCGGCGCGGCACAAGGTCGATAGCACCCTGTAACAAAGGCTGTACGCCCACCCTCACAGGTTCATACTGAAACATCAGGAATCGCATTCACACTTTTGCCGCGAACCCATCGCGCCTTAGGCTATCCAACGCACGAGGCGCGCCTTTTTCGTACAGGAGGTGAAGCATGAACCTTACATTGCCAACCCTGGCCGTCGGCCTGTTGCTGTGCCTGCCGGCGCAGGCTGCCTCGCTGCAGCCTTTACAGCTCGCTGCCAGCAACAACAACCCGTACAACAGCCCGATCCAGCGCGCCAATCCCAATAGTCGCCAAGGCAGCATGCCTGCCACGCCGCCTGTGCGCGGGCCCTCGACCGAACCCATCTATCGCACCCCCAGCCTCGACAACCGTGGCATCGGCAATGGCGACAACCTGCGCCGCCAGCAGCAGGCACCCAACCTGGAACCCACCCGGCCCCCGCGGGACAGCCAACGCGCGCCCTGAACCACCCACGAAAGGAATTGTGCATGAGCAAAGCTAACTGGCTGGCCACCCTGGCCGCCGCCGCCCTGCTGCCATTGTTGGCTCAGGCCGCTTCCGAGCAGCAGTTCTCCAGTGAAGAAGGGCAGCTCACCGTCAGCACCCTGGCGGACGGCTTGCGCAACCCCTGGGCATTGGCCTTCCTGCCTGGCGGCAAGGACATGCTGGTCACCGAGCGCCCCGGTAACCTGCGGCTGGTCAACGCCGAGGGCAAGGTCGGCCCACCCATCAGCGGCGTGCCCAAGGTGTGGGCCGAGGGCCAGGGTGGCCTGCTCGACGTGGTGCTTTCGCCGGAGTTCGACAAGGACCGCACCGTTTATCTCTCCTATGCCGAAGAAGGCAGTGATGGCAAGGCCGGCACAGCCGTGGGGCGCGGGCAATTGACCGAGGACCGCGCACGGCTGGAGAACTTCACCGTGATCTTCCGCCAGGAGCCCAAGCTGTCGGTCGGCAACCACTTTGGTTCACGGCTGGTGTTCGACCGTGACGGCTTCCTGTTCATTGCCCTGGGCGAGAACAACCAGCGTGCCACCGCCCAGGACCTGGACAAGCTGCAGGGCAAGGTGGTGCGCATCCTGCCTGACGGTGAAGTGCCCAAGGACAACCCCTTTGTCGGCAACCCCAAGGTGCGCCCGGAAATCTGGTCGTTCGGCCACCGTAACCAGCAGGGGGCTGCACTCAACCCCTGGACCGGCAAGCTCTGGACCCATGAGCACGGCCCACGCGGTGGTGACGAGATCAACATCCCGCAAGCGGGCAAGAACTACGGTTGGCCGATCGCCACGCACGGCATCAACTACTCGCTGCTGCCGATTCCCGAAGCCAAGGGAGAGCACGTCGACGGCATGGTCGACCCGCACCACGTCTGGGAAAAATCGCCTGCCATCAGCGGCATGGCCTTCTATGACAGCCCGACCTTCAAGGCCTGGGACCACAACCTGTTCATCGGCGCGCTGGCGACCGAGGAGCTGATTCGCCTGCAACTCGATGGCGACAGGATCGTCCACGAAGAGCGTTTGCTGGCGGACCTGAAGGCGCGTATCCGCGATGTGCGGGTCGGGCCGGACGGGTATCTCTATGTGCTGACCGACGACAAGGATGGGCGGCTGCTGAAGGTCGGGCTGAGCCCTGGCTGAGCAGGGTTGTGGGCTGCATCGCCGGCTTGCCGGCGATAGGGCCCTTGAACATAATGCCGCATGACGCCAGATCCCAGATCCCGCTACCACCAGGCCCTCGCCGACCAAGGCTACGCCCCCGACCCGGCTCAAGCCCAGGCCGTCGATGCCCTCCAGGCCTGCTTCGAAGCCGTCGAGCAAGGCCGCCCCACCCAGGGCCTCTACCTCTGGGGCCCGGTCGGCCGCGGCAAGACCTGGCTGATGGACCTGTTTCATCGCTGCCTCACCGTCCCGGCGCGCCGTCAGCACTTTCACCATTTCATGGCCTGGGTCCACCAGCGCCTGTTCCAGCTCAATGGCACCCCCGACCCGCTGCAGGCGCTGGCGCGTGAGCTGTCGAGCGAGATCCGCGTGCTGTGTTTCGACGAGCTGTTTGTCAGCGACATCGGCGATGCGATCATCCTCGGCCGTCTGTTCCAAGTACTGTTCGACCAGGGCGTGCGGGTAGTCGCTACCTCCAATCAGCCGCCCCAGCAGTTGTACCGCGACGGCTTCAACCGCGAGCGTTTCCTGCCGGCAATCCACGCTATCGAGCGGCACATGCAGGTGTTGTCGGTGGCCGGCGAGCGGGATCATCGCCTGCACCCAGGGGCAGAACGGCAACGCTACTGGGTGGCCCAAGCTGGTGAGCCGTGCAGGCTTGCAGCCGTGTTCGAGCAACTCAGCCCTGACGACCCTGGCTGCACCCAGCCGTTGCGCCTTGGCGCACGGCAGGTTCCGGTCGTGCGCCACAGCGCCGGGGCAGTCTGGTGCCGTTTTGCCGATCTGTGCGAGCAGCCGCTGGCAGCCATGGAATTCATGGCCTTGTGCGACCGTTTCCCGGCGATACTGGTCGAGGGGGTACCGGCCCTTGGCGGTGATCAGCGTGAAGGGCGTATTGCCCGTGGCACCGAGGATGGCGCGGCGCGGGTGATGGCGGGGGACCGCGAGTTGCCCGCCTTGTCGCCCAAGGATGACGCCGTGCGCCGCTTCATTGCCCTGGTCGATGAATGCTATGACCGCCGGGTGGCCTTGTACCTTGAAGCGCAGGTACCGCTGGATGCGCTCTACACTCAAGGGTATCTGGCGTTCCCGTACCAAAGGACCCTGAGCCGGCTACGGGAGATGCAACTGCAACGCTTCGCCTGAAGGAGCCGAACCATGGAGCCGTTGTCGCATCATCTGCTGACCCAGGCCTATAACAATGGCTGGGCCAACCACCGCCTGTACAAGGCTTGCCTGCAACTGACCCACGACGAATTCGTCGCCCCACGCTGCAGCTTCTTTCCGTCGATCAAGGCGACGCTCAACCATCTGCTGACGGTGGACTGGTTCTACCTGCACATGCTCGAGTGCGAGCAGCGCGGCGAGGCGCCGGATGCCGACGGCGAACGTTTCTTCGACCCTGAGCAGCCGTTTGCCACCTGCACCGACCTGCATGCCGAGCAGGCCCAGGCCGACCACCGGCTCATCGCTTACTGCACCCTACTGCGCGACGACCAGCTTGCCCGCTACGTGAGTATCGTGCGGCCAGATCGGATCCAGCGCGAGCAGCGCCTGCGCTTGCTGTCGCACCTGTTCGAGCACCAGATCCATCACCGGGGCCAGGTGCACGCCATGCTCAGTGACACGGCAGTACGGCCACCGCAACTGGATGAATTTTTTTGCGAGGAAGAGTCTGAGCTGCGGGTAGGGGATTTTGCCGAGCTTGGCTGGAACGAAGCGCAGGTCTGGAAGCACTGAAGGTTGAAAGGGGGCGCATGGCGCCCCCCCGTCCCGTCAGCGTGCCAGCCACTCGACGAGCGTTCGGTTGAACCGCCTCGGTTCCTCGATCTGTGGTGCATGCCCCATGCCTTCGAAGGTCATCAGCTCACCGTGTGGAATCAGCTTCGCCACCTGCGGGCCGAGCTCCTTGTACTTGCCCAGTCTGGCCTTGACTTCCGGCGGCGCGATATCACTGCCGATGGCGGTGGTGTCCTGGTCACCGATCACCAGCAGGGTCGGCATCTTCAAGTCCTTGAACTCGTAGTACACCGGTTGGGTGAAGATCATGTCGTAGATCAGTGCCGAGTTCCACGCCACCGCCTCATGCCCCGGCCCCTGGTTCAGCCCCACCAGCATCTGCACCCAGCGCTCGTACTCAGGCTTCCAGCGCCCGGCGTAGTACGTCTTGCGCTCGTATTCGCGCACACCCTCGGCATCGAGTTTGAGTTCCCGGGCATACCACTGGTCCACCGAGCGGTAGGGCACGCCGAGGGCTTTCCAGTCTTCCAGCCCGATCGGGTTGACCATCGCCAGGCGCTCGACCTGCTGCGGGTACATCAACGCGTAGCGGGTCGCGAGCATGCCGCCGGTGGAGTGGCCGAGAACAACCACCTGCTGGATGCCGAGATGCTCGAGCAACGCGTGGGTGTTGCTGGCCAATTGCTGGAAGCTGTACTGGTAATGCGCCGGCTTGCTCGACGTGCAGAAGCCGACCTGGTCTGCGGCAATGACCCGGTAGCCGGCCTGGCTCAAGGCGTCGATGGTGGTTTCCCAGGTGGCGGCGCAGAAGTTCTTGCCGTGCATCAGGACCACGCTGCGACCATTGGCCTGGCCTTTGGCGGGCACGTCCATGTAGCCCATCTGCAGCGGCTGGCCCTGGGATTGGAACTCGAAATGCTTGAGCGGGTGAGGGTAGCTGAAACCTTCGAGCTGTTTACCGTAGGTGGGCGTTTCGGCAGCGATGGCCGGGGCGCCGGCAAGGCAGGCCAGGGCCAGGGCGGTTGCACGCAGCATGGGGGCACTCCATGTAGGACCATGTAGGAAATGGCGACTGTAGCAGCCAGTGGACCACCTTGAACGTTAAAGGTGTCACCAAGTGTGAAACCAACCCAGGGTAACCAGCGCCACAACGATGTAGCGCCCGCCCTTGGCCAGCGTCACCAGCAGCATGAAGCGCCAGAACGGCTCACGCATGATCCCGGCGATCAGGGTGAGGGGGTCGCCGATCACGGGCATCCAGCTCAGCAGCAACGACCACTGTCCCCAGCGTTGGTAGCGCTGCTGGGCGCGTTCGAGCTGGCTGGCGCTGAACGGAAACCAGCGCCTGTGGCGCAGGTGCTCGATGGCCCGCCCCAACAACCAGTTGACGACCGACCCCAGCACATTGCCCAGGGTGGCGACCAGCAACAAGGTCAACCAGGCGTCTGGCTGGCGCAGCAGCAACCCCACCAGTACCGCCTCAGACTGCAGTGGCAGCAGCGTGGCGGCGCCAAAGGCGCTGAGAAACAGCGCCCAGAGGCTGAGCATCAGTAGGTGGCGACCACGGTGTCCTGGCCGTCCTGAGTCACGCCGATGACCTGGTAGGCGTCCTTGTGATCCCCCATCTCCATTCCCGGTGAGCCCATGGGCATGCCGGGCACGGCCAGGCCCTTGAGGTCGGTGCGCTTGGCCAGCAGGCGTACCTGTTCGGCCGGTACATGCCCTTCGACGAACTTGCCGTTGATCACCCCGGTGTGGCACGACGCCAACCGTGGCGCCACACCCAGGCGCTGCTTGACGGCGCTCATGTTTGGCTCGACATGGTCATTGACGGTGAAGCCGTTGTCGCGCAGGTGGCTGATCCACGCCTTGCAGCAACCGCAGTTGGGGTCGCGGTAGACGTCGATGGTGTCGGCCGCGTGGGCCAGGCCGGTGATGGCCAGCAGGCCGAGGGCTATCAGGTTTTTACGCAGCATGGTCGAACGACTCCTTTAGAAACGCAGGCGCACGCCTGCCACCACGCGGGTCTGGGCGAGATCTTCGCCGTGCTCGCGGGCCTGGTCGGCGCGGTTGCCGTGCAGGCGGTTGAAGCTTACCCCGATATAGGGCGCGAAGCTGCGGGTGATTTCGTAGCGCAGGCGCAGGCCGAATTCGCTGTCGGCCAGCCCGGCGCCTTGCTCATGGCCTGCAGCGTTGCGCCCGTAGAAGTTGGCTTCGAGGGTGGGCTCGAGGATCCAGCGGTTGGTCAGCAGCATAGCGTAAGCGGCTTCCAGGCGCAGCGCGGTCTGTTGCCGCTCGCCTGCATAAGCCGTGGCTTCCAGCTCCAGGCCATACAGCGCGGTGCCCTGGATACCGAAGGCTGCCCAGGCCTGGCCGCTGGCGGGCTTGAAGTCCTGGCGCACACCGCCGACCAGCTCCCACCAGGGGCTGATGGCATGGCCCCACAGCGCCTGCAGTTCGGCCTTGTGGGTCTTGCCTTGTTCGCGCTCGCCTTCACTGCGCAGCCAAAGGCGGTCGACATCGCCGCCGACCCAGGCCGTGGCGTTCCAGTTCAGTGCGCTGCTGCTCTCGAAGTGCTGGTACTCGAACTGGTCGATGATGACTGCCCCGTTGACTGCGCGATCATGCACCTGGTGATTGCTCATGGGGGCAGGGCCGGCCACGGCCCGCTCGCTGTTGAGCAAAGCCAGCAAGGCCAGGCTGCCCACGATGTGCTTGCTGATCTCATTCATCGACGCGTACCTCGCGGAACATGCCGGTCTCCATGTGATACAGCAGGTGGCAGTGATAGGCCCAGCGGCCCGAGGTATCGGCGCTGACCCGGTAGCTGCGGCGGCTGCCGGGCGGCATGTCGACGGTGTGCTTGCGCACCAGGAAGCGCCCGTGTTCGTCCTCCAGGTCGCTCCACAGGCCGTGCAGGTGGATGGGGTGGGCCATCATGGTGTCGTTGACCAGGGTGATGCGTACGCGCTCGCCATGCGCCAGGCGCAACGGCTCGGCGTCACTGAACTTGATGCCGTTGAACGACCAGGCGAAGCGTTCCATGTGCCCGGTCAGGTGCAGTTCGATGTCGCGCGAGGGTTCACGGCCATCCGGGTCGGGGTAGGGGCTGCGCAGGTCGGCGTAGGTCAGCACCCGCCGGCCATTGCCCCGCAGGCCGATACCAGGGTCGTCCAGGTTGGCGCGTGGGGCCATGGTCTGCATGTCCACCAGCGGGTTACCGGTTTCACTGGATGGGTGCTGCTGCATCGGCGCCGTCGCCGATGGGCTCATGCCGGCCATGGCGCCGTGGTTCATGCCGGTCATCTTGCTGTGGTCCATCCCCGCCATGCTGCTGTGGTCCATCGCGGCCATGTCGCCATGGCCCATGTCGGTCATGCTCAGCACCGGCCGTGGGTCGGGCGTTGGCACCGGTGCCTGCAAACCTGCAGCACGGGCCAAAGTGCCTCGGGCATAGCCGGTGCGGTCCATGCTCTGGGCGAACAGGGTATAGGCGGGCAGGTCGCCGACCGTCACCAGCACGTCGTACGTTTCGGCCACGGCAAGGCGCAGTTCGTCCACCGTCACCGGCGTCACCGGCAGGCCGTCGGCGGCGATTACCGTCAGTTGCAGACCGGGAATGCGGAAATCGAAGTAGGTCATGGCCGACGCATTGATCAGCCGCAGGCGCACGGTTTCACCTGGCTGGAACAGGCAGGTGAAGTTGCCGCCCGGTGGTTGGCCGTTGAGCAGGTAGGTGTAGGTGGCAGCGCTGATGTCGGCAAGGTCGGTGGGGCTCATGCGCATGCGCGCCCAGGCCAGGCGTTCGTCGACGGTGTTGCTCCAGCCGTTCTGCGCCACATCGTCGATGAAGTCGCCCAGCGTGCGCTTGTGGTAGTTGAAGGCATCGGACTGCTGCTTGAGCGTTGCCAGCAGGGCCTCGGGAGCCTCGTCGGACCAGTCGCTGAACAGCAGTACATGGTCGCGTTGGTAACGGTGCACCTCTGGTTCGCGCGGTTCGATGACGATTGCCCCGTAGACCCCAGCCTGCTCCTGCAGCCCGGGATGGCTGTGGTACCAGTAGGTGCCGCTCTGGCGCAGGGTAAAGCGGTACAGGTAGTCGCCACCGGGGGCGATGCCGGCGAAGCTCAGGCCAGGTACGCCGTCCATCTCGCTGGGCAGCAGGATGCCGTGCCAGTGGATCGAGGTGTCCTGGTCAAGCCGATTGCGTACGCGCAATGTCACCGTGTCACCTTCGCGCCAGCGCAACAGAGGGCCGGGCAGGCTGCCGTTGACGGTCAATGCCGTGCGCGGTCGACCGGTGATATTGACGGGTGTCTGGCCGATGAACAGTTCGAAGTGCTGGCCGGCCAGGGCCTGGCCGTCGGTAGCACCGGCCAGCGGCCGCCACAGGCCGAAGCCCGCTAGCGTGGCAGCGGCGCCCAAGCCTTTGACGAAGGTGCGACGGGAAGTGGTGGGCAACATGCAGTGGCGCCTCTTGCGGGGGAGCCACGATGGTCGCCGGTTGCGCCTGTCAGCTAGCTGAGGCGGGGATTACAGCCCTGTCAGGCAAGCGGCACCTGAGTGTCCTGCTGGAGCAGGTCACGCATCAGCAGCGTATGTTCGAGCGCGACCTGCTCGGGGATCGGCAGGTAAACCACATGGCCGTCCCCGGGCGCCACGTCGATGGCCAGTTGCTGGTGGTTGAACAGGTTGTGCAGGTCGAAGTGATAATTGCCGCGCGGAGTCATCAATTCCAGATGGTCACCCACGGCGAAACGGTTCTTGACCTTGACCTGCGCCAGGCCGTCGACGCGTGCACCGGTCAGTTCGCCAACGAACTGCTGGCGCTCTGACAGCGAATTGCCGCGCAGGTAGTTCTGGTATTCGTCATGCACATGACGGCGCAGGAAACCTTCGGTGTAGCCGCGTTGTGCCAAGGATTCGAGGTTGTCCATCAGGGCCATGTCGAACGGCCGTCCTGCCACGGCATCGTCTATGGCCTGGCGATACGACTGCACTGCGCGGGCGCAATAGAAATGCGACTTGGTGCGGCCCTCGATCTTCAGTGAGTGCACGCCCATGGCGGCCAACCGTTCGACGTGCTGGATCGCGCGCAGGTCCTTGGCGTTCATGATGTAGGTGCCGTGCTCATCCTCGAACGCTGGCAACTCGCTGCCGGGCCGGTTGCTTTCCTGCAGCAGGAACACCTGCTCGGTCGGCGCCCCCAGGCCCAGTGTCGGCTCGACGTGATGCACGATGTCGCCAGTGGCGTTCTCGGTGGCCGGCGCGGCCTGGTACTTCCAGCGGCAGGCATTGGTGCAGGTGCCCTGGTTGGGATCGCGCTTGTTGAGGTAGCCCGACAGCAGGCAACGGCCGGAATAGGCCATGCACAGGGCGCCGTGGACGAACACCTCCAGCTCCATGTCCGGCACCTGCCGGCGGATTTCCTCGATCTCTTCCAGTGACAGCTCCCGCGACAGGATCACCCGGCTCAGGCCCAGGCCCTGCCAGAATTGCACGCTGGCCCAATTGACCGTGTTGGCCTGCACCGACAGGTGCACGGGCATCTGCGGGAAGTGCTGGCGAACCAGCATGATCAGGCCGGGGTCGGACATGATCAGAGCATCTGGCGCCATCTCGATCACTGGGGCAAGGTCCTTGAGGAAGGTCTTGAGCTTGGCATTGTGGGGGGCGATGTTGACCACCACGTAGAAGCGCTTGCCCAAGGCATGCGCCTCGGCGATGCCGAGGGCCAGGTTGGCATGGTCGAATTCGTTGTTGCGTACCCGCAGGCTGTAGCGTGGCTGGCCGGCGTAGACAGCGTCGGCGCCATAGGCGAAGGCGTAGCGCATGGTCTTGAGCGTGCCGGCGGGGGCCAGCAGTTCGGGCTTGGCAATCGGGTTCATGGGCGCACCGGGGCAAAAATCGCGGATCCTAGAGCGTCAGTGGGGGAGGCGTATTGATTTGAATCAAGGCTCGGGTGGCACTTTTCCAGCGATGGCCTGCACTAATGTTCAGGACACTCAAGGAACTTCCATGAACGCTACAGCGTTGCAGAACAAAGCCCTGGCCGTACTCCTGGCAATGGTGACGATAGCCTTCGTCTGGATTCTGCTGCCGTACTACGGCGCCATCTTCTGGGCGGTGATCCTCGGTATCTTGTTCGCCCCGCTGCAACGCCACCTGTTGATGCGTTTTGGCCGGCGGCGCAACCTCGCTGCGGCCACTACCTTGCTGGTCTGCATGGTGGTGGCCGTGCTGCCGGTGATCATCACCAGCGCACTGCTGGTGCAGGAGGGTGCCAACCTGTACCAGCGTATCGAAAGTGGGCAACTTGACATCGCCGGCTTCGTCGCGCGCGGCAAGCACATGCTGCCGGCATTCGCCCAGCATGGCCTGGACAGCCTGGGCATGGGCAACCTGGACGGTCTGCAGGACAAGATTTCCAAATGGGCCACGCAAGGCAGCCAGGTGCTGGCCGGCCAGGCTTACAGCTTCGGGCAGGGTACGTTCGATTTCCTGGTGAGCTTCGGCATCATGGTGTACCTGCTGTTCTTCTTTCTTCGCGAAGGTGCGGAGGTGGCGCGCCAGGTCCGGCTTGCCGTGCCACTGCCCGAGCAGCAGAAGCGCAGGTTGCAGCTGAAGTTCAACCGGGTGGTGCGCGCCACGGTAAAAGGCAATGTGCTGGTGGCCATCACCCAAGGCGCGCTGGGTGGCTTCATCTTCTGGGTGCTGGATATCCCCAGCGCGCTGGTCTGGGCCGTGATGATGGCCTTCCTGTCACTTCTGCCAGCGGTGGGCGCCGGCATCATCTGGGCGCCGGTGGCGGCCTACTTCCTGCTCACCGGGGCGTTCCTGCAGGGCATTATCCTGACAGCGTTTGGCGTGCTGGTGATCGGCCTGGTGGACAACGTGCTGCGGCCGATCCTGGTAGGCAAGGACACGCGGATGCCCGATTACCTGATCCTGGTGTCGACCCTGGGAGGGCTGGCGGTGTTCGGGCTCAATGGCTTTGTGATCGGGCCGCTGATCGCGGCCTTGTTCATGTCGAGCTGGGCGATTTTCGCGGCCTCCAAACCTCAGGTGCAGTTGCCTCAGTAGGGGGCCGCACAGGCCTCATCAGCGAAAGCTGTACGAAACCCCGGCATACACACCCAAGCCTTCCCCCGGGGTCGAGCGGGCGATGTCCTTGCCGCCGTCGTCATACCCCGGCGTCACCGTCGCCGCATAGCGCTCGTTGGTCAGGTTGCGCAGGTCCAGCCAAGTCTGCCAGTCCTGTTTCGGCGAGTTCCAGCCCAGCCTTGCACCCAGCAGCGCGTAGGCGTCGGCGTGATAGCTGTTGGCGTAGTCGACCTGCACCTTGGAAGCCATCTGCGTATTGACCCCGGCATAGAAACCGCTCGGCCAGTCGTAGCGCAGCTCGGCCTGGTAATAGTGCATTGGTATGCCAGGCAGGCGATTGTCGCCGAACTGGTCGTCATCACGGTAATGGAAGTCACTGAAGGTGTAGGCCTGGCGCAGGCTCAGCCTGCCCGTTCCAGAGCGCTCCCAGAGGGTGCTGTCCAGGCCTGCTTCGACACCCTGGTGCACCGTGGGGCTGGCATTGAACTCCTTGGGCAGTACGCCAGGGACGATCTCCACCGCCAGCAGTTCATGACGAACCTGCGAGTAGTACCAGGTCAGATCCCAGCGGCCCAGCAGCGCGTCACCGCGCGCGCCCAGTTCAAGCGTGGTGGCGGTCTGGTTCTGCATCTCGATGGGTTGAGTGCTGACTGGCGCACTCCAGATGAGCGCCCAAGGGTGTGGCGGCTCCACGGAGCGGCTGAGGTTGCCATACACCTGCAACTGCGGGCTGATGTCGTAACGCAGCCCCAGCCGGGGCGCGTAGTCCCAGTCATGCTGGCTGACCTTGCCGCCCGTGGCGGGGTAGCTCACGTCACTCTCCCGGCGGGTGTAGATCATGGCCAGCCCAGTGGTCAGCCACAAGTCCGGGATTAGCTCCAGGTCGTTGCCGGCATGCAACACGGTGTCCGAACCCTGATAGCTGAAATCGCGGGTGCGGGCGCCGAAGTTCTCGCCGCCGCTGCGGGCGAACTGGGAAGCGCCACTGTTGGGCAGGTGCTTGGTGGTGCGCCAGCCGACGGTGGTCTTGCTCTCGTGGCCGAACAGCGTGTCGCGGCGCAGATAGTTCAACGTGCCGCTCACGTCGGTGTAGGCGACCTTGAGGCGCATCGGGCCTTCGCGCAGGTCCATCGGGTAGTCGTGATAGACCAGCCCTGCTTCCACGCGTGCGTCATCTTCCAGGTAGAAGGTCGTCTTGTTGCCCACCCAGGTGCTGCCCGGTTGCGGGCGGCTGTCGTCGCGGGCCAGGTACGCCGCATTTGCTGCGCGCGGGTCATGCTTGATCTGTTGCTTGGTCAGGCGCCCGGCCAGGTCGTTCTCGGTTTCCCGGTAGCGCAGGTAGAAGCGCGTTTCCAGGTTGGGGTTGAAGCGGTAGCCGAAGTTGGCGGCGATGCCTTTGGCGCTGCCGCTGCTGTGTGCCTGATAGCCGTCGTATTGCGAGTCGGTCAGGGCCACGTAGTAGTCGAGGTCGCCCAACACCTGGCCGGAGCTGACATGCCGGTGCTGATAGCCACGGCTACCCACTTCGTAACGTACCTGCAGCGGTGCGGCATCGTAGCCGGTATGGGTCACGTAATTGATCGCCCCGCCCAGGGCCAGGGCGCCCTGGTCGAAACCATTGGCACCGCGCAGCACTTCGGCGCGGCTCAGCCACAGCGGTTCGAACAGCTCATAGGGGGTGCCGCCCGGGCCGGTCAGTGGCAGCCCGTCGAACATCGTGTACACCCCGGAGCCGTGTGCGCCTGGTGCACGGTTGATGCCCGAGCCACGGATCGAGAGCTTGATGCCATCGTTGCCTGCCGATTGGGCAAACACACCCGGTTGATAGGCCAGCACATCCTGGTTGCTGGCGATGCGGCCTTGCTCCACGCGTTGCATGTCCACCAGGTTGCTGGCGCCCGGGATCGCCTTGAGTCGTTCACGAGCGTCTTCCAGCTCGCTTTGCGCCTCGTCGTTGATCAACAGTTGGCCTAGCTCGACCGAGGGTGCTGCCGTGGCAGGCCCTGCAGAGAAAGCGGCCACAAGACCAAGACATGAGGAAAGGGGCAAAACAGGACGCATCGTACGACTCCAGGCGAAGGGCAGGCAGGGCAACGCCGTTGTGACGAGCGAAATGGCATCCAGAGCACGCGGAATTTCACTCAATCGCAAGAAGCACCTCAACACGGGTTTTGTAGGGCGGGGATCTACAAGCCGTACGAGTAGTGCGGGGACGCTGCGCTTCGTAATGTGCCTTCCAGGGCGGCAACACAGTTGGTTGTCGCAAGTGGCGATGATTCAGGAGTTCGATTATGCAAAGCGAAGAACCAGTGATAACAGACAGCACAGTCGATTTGCCGATACGTCTCACCCCTCGAGAGCAGGAGGTCCTGCTGTGGTGCGCCTATGGCAAGAGCTCATGGGAGATCGGCCGGATCCTGCAATGCAAGGAGTCGACCGTTAACTTCCATGTGTCCAACATCCTGCGCAAATTTGCTGTCCCCACCCGTGTCGGGGCGGTGATCAAGGCTATTCGCTACGGCATATTGGCCGAGGTGTGAGGATTTGAGCATGTTGAACGACATCTCGATTTCTCTGCCGCCTGATGCCCAGGGGGGGATCAACAGTGCGCGCTTTCCCGATTGTCATGATCCTTTCTGGCCACGCATCGAGCTGAGTGCGCTGCGTGAGCAATTGCGCCTCAGCGACGATGTCAGCGAGGCTCGCCTGGCACTCGCCGTGCGCTGCGCGGCGATCGCTGCGGCCCAGGAGTTCTCGCGCTGGCGAGCTGTACTCCGCGCACGGGGTTGCAGGCGCCTCGAAGACTTGGCCGGGCACGCTCACGGGCGCGCGCTGTCGGTTTGCTACCGCTGTTTCATCGGGGCTGCGGTACTGCGCACATTACATACCGGGGGCCTATACCAAGCGCTGCCCGGGGAGGTGGAGCATGGCAGATGGCTGTGAACTGCAGGCCGTGGTGGATGCACTCGCTGAATTGCTGGCGTCGGAGGGTAGGGTGCTGTTGGGCGCGTTTCTCGGGGCCTTGCTGGTCAGTGCCGCGCGGGACCGCATGAACATCGTATCGCGCAAGCGTCTGTCAGTGCGCAAGCAGCTGATGCTGATATTCCTGACCTTGGGCGTCGGCTATCTCTTCGAACCCCTGCTGCTATCGCTGGCGCCCTTGCTGTCCCGTGGCATGGCGGCATTCGTCGCCGCGGTAGTGGTGATCCCGATCACGCTCAAGGTCCTGGTGTGGCTGGACACGGTGGACGTTCGTGAACTCCTCCAGCGCTTGCGTCGGCGTGGCTAGCACCGAGGCCTACCGGTGGGGCCGTTCGACAAGAGCCGCCAGCTGTCGTTCCAGTTGCTGCATACGGTACTTGTCTTCGACATACAGGAGCACTGCCTGCCGGTCTGTAGATGAAAGGCCACGCAGCCGTTCGAGCACGCTGTGCTCCCAGCCATCGTCGGCCTGGCCCGACGAGCCGTAATGGGGCTCACCGAGTAGTAGCCAATCTAGGGTACAGCGGTATTTTATGGCTGCGGATACGCATAATGAGTATGGGATGCTGTCGCGGACCTTCCAGCTGCTCAGTGTCTGGGGGCTGACATCTAGCGCCTTGGACAGCTGAGCATCACTAGCTGAGCCTGTCAGCAGCTTTAGGCGTGCCAGAACTGATGCAAGCGAGTGGCTACTCATAACTAATATCCATGGTTGGTTTGAGGATATCCTTGGGCTTAAAATACTCGTTATGAATACTTTGGTTTCAAATTAAGGAGTAATCCTGGCATGAAAAGTAGTGTAATGAAAAAAAACGCTAATGACTTGGCTGATACCACGCTCACTTGTCGATCAGCCCTACAGCTTTCTCGCATGATTGCCATCAGCAGGTACATGCCGTGAGTACTTACAAACTGGTCTGCCCTCATTGCAACAGCCGAATGCGTATCCGTACAAGCGAAGGGCGGCATATTTTCCTGCGGGTAGCCTACCTGCAATGCACTACCGAGGCGTGCGGCTGGTCGGTGCGGGCAGAGTTCGAAATGACCCATGAACTGTCCCCCAGCGGTATGCCCAATCCGCAGGTGCATCTACCTTCCGCCAGCACCGAATTGCGCAATACGGCATTGAAGCGCGGCGAGGAGGCCCCCCCCAGGCATCCGTCACCCAAGCGTGCTACCGAGTGTGCGTCACGCAGATAAAAAAACACCCCGCAGAGCGGGGTGTCTTTTTTTTACCAGCCTGATCAACCGATCAGTTGCAGCCCTGCCTGCTGGACCATCTCCAGCAGCGGTTGCGGGTAGACGCCCAGCACGAACGCCAGGATGGCGATTGCCAGCAGCATGACGCCACCGGTGCGCTGTTCCCACTTCAGTGGGGCGTCGTGGCGACGCAGGTTCGGTTCGACCAGGTACAGGGTGACCATGACGCGCAGGTAGTAGTACACGCCGATGGCACTGCCGATCACCAGGGCACCGACCAGCCACCACAGCTGCGACTCGACGCCGGTAGCGATGATGTAGAACTTGCCGATGAAGCCGGCGGTCAGCGGGATACCTGCCAGCGACAGCATCATCACGGTCAGTACCGCGGTCAGGTACGGACGACGCCAGAACAGGCCGCGGTACTCGTACAGGGCGTCGGCATCACGGCCGCCGTAAGGCGAGGACATCAGAGTGATGACACCGAAGGCGCCGAGGCTGGTGATCACGTAGGTGACCAGGTACACCCCCATGGCTTCCAGGGCCAGGCCCTTGCTGGCGACCAGGGCGATCAGCAGGTAACCGAAGTGGGCGATGGACGAGTAACCGAGCAGGCGCTTGAGGTTGCTCTGGGTCAGCGCCAGCAGGTTGCCGATCAGGATCGAGGCGACCGCGATCACCGCCAGTACGGTGCTCAGCACACCGCTGCTGGCAGCAGGGGAGAGCATGAACAGGCGTACGACCACGGCGAACACCGCGACCTTGCTGGCCGTGGCCAGGAACGCCGCGACCGGTGCCGGGGCGCCTTCGTACACGTCCGGTGTCCACAGGTGGAACGGTACCAGCGACAGCTTGAAAGCCAGGCCAACCAGCATCATGCCCAGACCCAGTTGTGCCAGCAGGCTTGGCAGGCTGGTAGCCGCCAGGGCCTTGCCGATCTGGTCGAAGCTCAGGCTGCCGGCATCAGCGTACAGCAGGGCCATGCCGAACAGCAGGAAGGCCGAGCCTGCGGCCGACAGCACCATGTACTTGATGCCGGCTTCCAGCGACCGCTTGTTGAAGAACGCGTACGCCACCAGGCCGTAGACCGGTACCGACAGCAGCTCAAGGCCGATGAACAGGCCGGCCAGGTGGTTGGCGCTGACCAGCACCAGGCCACCGAGGGCCGACATCAGCAGCAGCAGGTACAGTTCTTCACGGTTGCCCGGGAAGCCCTTGGAGCCTTCGCCGAGGTAGGCGTGGGCGAGAGTGACGCAAGCCAGCGTGGCCACCAGGATGATCGCCATGTACAGGCAGGCGAACTTGTCGATGGTGATCAGCGGGGTGACCGCCAGCGGCGCGACTTTCAGCGCCGGCAGGATCGACAGCAGGGCCAGGTTCAGCCCCACGGTGGACAGCAGGAAGGTCTGCGAGTGGTTGCGCTTCCAGGCGATCGCCAGCATCACCACCACCGTGGTGATGGTGGTGATCAGCATCGGCGCCAATGCGATGAAGTGTTGAGTGGTGAATTCCATAGCGCTCTTACCGGGCCGAAGCGAGTTGAGTGAAAGCGGAACCGAGCCACTGCTGCACACCACTCATGGTGGCGGCAGAGGTGTCGAGGAACGGCTGCGGATACACGCCCAGCAGCACCAGCAGTACCGCCAGGCCCAGGACCATGATCATTTCGCGTCCGTCCATGCCGGCCAGCACGGTGTCGGCTTTGGCCGGGCCGAAGTAGGCGCGGTGGATCATGATCAGCGAGTACACGGAACCGAACACCAGGCCGGTGGTGGCAATCACGGTGATCCACGGTACATGGGCGAAGCTGCCGATCAGGATCAGGAACTCGCCGACGAAGTTACCGGTACCTGGCAGGCCCAGGGACGCGGCGGCGAAGAACAGGCTGATGGCGGGCAGGTAGGCGATGCGGTGCCACAGGCCACCCATCTGACGCATGTCACGGGTGTGCAGGCGCTCGTACAGCTGGCCGGACAGGATGAACAGCGCGGCGGCCGACAGGCCGTGGGCCAGCATCTGGATCACCGCGCCTTGCAGAGCCTGCTGGCTGCCGGAGTAGATACCGATCAGCACGAAGCCCATGTGCGAGACGCTGGAGAAGGCGATCAGGCGCTTGATGTCGCTTTGCGCGAAGGCCAGGAAGGCACCGTAGAAGATACCGATCAGGCCCAGGGTCATGGCGATCGGTGCGAACTCGGCCGAGGCGTTCGGGAACAGCGGCAGGGCGAAGCGCAGCAGGCCGTAGGCCGCGGTCTTCAGCAAGATACCGGCCAGGTCCACGGAACCTGCGGTCGGTGCCTGGGCGTGAGCGTCAGGCAGCCAGGAGTGGAACGGCACCACCGGCAGCTTCACCGCGAAGGCGATGAAGAAGCCCAGCATCAGCACGTATTCGACGCCGGCCGGCAGCTCGGCCTTGAGCAGGTCGCTGTAGTTGAAGGTGAGCACGCCGGTGGTGTTGTAGTTGACCAGTACCAGGCCAAGGATCGCCACCAGCATGATCAGGCCGCTGGCCTGGGTGAAGATGAAGAACTTGGTGGCGGCGTAGATCCGGGTCTTCTTGCCGTCTGCCGAGCTGTGACCCCAGAGCGCGATGAGGAAGTACATCGGCACCAGCATCATTTCCCAGAAGAAGAAGAACAGGAACAGGTCCAAGGCCAGGAACACACCGACCACGCCGCCGAGGATCCACATCAGGTTGAGGTGGAAGAAGCCGACGTGGCGCTGGATCTCTTTCCAGGAGCACAGTACCGACAGCACACCAAGCAGGCCGGTGAGCAGGATCATCAGCAGCGACAGACCGTCCAGGGCCAGGTGGATGCTGATGCCGAAGCGCTTGATCCACTGGACCTTGTATTCCAGTGCCCAGGCAGGTTCGGCGCCCGGAGCAGGGGCCAGGGTGTAGTCGCCGGTGCCCCACAGCCATAGGCCGATACCGAGCAGCAGGGACATGGTCAGCAGTGCGATCCAGCGCGGCAGGGTGGCGCCGAAGCGCTCACCCAGCCAGCACAGGAAGCCGCCGATGAAGGGGATCAGGATCAGCCAAGGCAAAATCATGACGGGTTGGTTTCCTTTGGCAAAGTCGCAAGATTCATTGTCATACCGCGGCCACTACCACGGCGCCGATGACCAGCACGGCACCGACGGCGATCGAGGCGGTGTACCAGCGCAGCTGGCCAGTCTCGGTCTTGCTCATGGCAACGTGGCCACCGCGAGCCATCCGAGGGATCAGGCCAATGCTGCGGTCAACCGGGTCCTTGCGCAGGATGTGGCTGATCAGCAGGTAAGGTTTGACGAAGAGCTTGTCGTAGATCCAGTCGAAGCCCCAGGCGGCGAACCACCAGGCCGACAGGACGCGGCCGATGCCGCTGTTGGCGATGGCCGAGACCAGGCGACGCTTGCCCAGGAACAGCACCGCGGCCAGCAGGATACCGGCGATGGCGATAGCGCCCGAGGTGATTTCCAGCGCGTGCTTGGCTTCACCACCGGCGTGGCCAGCGCTTTCAGGCAGCACGCCTGCCAGCGGCGGGTGGATCCAGGCGCCGACGAAGGTCGACAGCACGATCAGCACGCCCAGTGGCAGCCAGTGGCTGATGCCGTGGCCGGCGTGGGCTTCGGTCTTGGCTTCGCCGTGGAAGGCGATGAAGATCAGGCGGAAGGTGTACAGCGAGGTCATGAAGGCACCGACCAGGCCGGCGTACAGCAGGCCGCTGTTGCCGCTGGCGAAGGCTTCCCAGAGGATCTCGTCCTTGGAGTAGAAGCCCACGGTCAGGATCGGCAGGGCGGCCAGGGCAGCACCACCAACCACGAAGCTGGCATAGGCCAGCGGCAGCTTCTTCCACAGGCCGCCCATCTTGAAGATGTTCTGCTCGTGGTGGCAGGCAACGATCACCGCACCGGAAGCAAGGAACAGCAGGGCCTTGAAGAAGGCGTGGGTCATCAGGTGGAAGATCGCCGCGTCCCAGGCACCGACGCCCAGGGCCAGGAACATGTAGCCGATCTGGCTCATGGTCGAGTAGGCGAGGATACGCTTGATGTCGGTCTGTACCAGGGCAGCGAAGCCGGCCAGTACCAGCGTCACGCCGCCAACCACGCCGACCAGGTGCAGGATGTCCGGCGCCAGCAGGAACAGGCCGTTGGTACGGGCGATCAGGTACACGCCTGCGGTCACCATGGTTGCCGCGTGGATCAGTGCCGAGACTGGAGTCGGGCCCGCCATCGCGTCGGCCAGCCAGGTCTGCAATGGCAGCTGGGCCGATTTACCGACCGCACCGCCCAGCAGCATCAGGGTCGCCAGGACCATCCAGGTGTCACCCGCCTGGAACTTCTGCGGCGCCAGCACCAGCAGCTCCTGCACGTTCAGGGTACCCAGCTGAGCGAACAGGATGAACAGGCCGATGGCCATGAACACGTCGCCGATGCGGGTGACGATGAAGGCCTTGAGTGCCGCGTTACCGTTGTTGCGGTTGCTGTAGTAGAAACCGATCAACAGGTACGAGCACAGGCCCACGCCTTCCCAGCCGAAGTAGATGAACAGCAGGTTATCGCCAAGGATCAGGAACAGCATGCTGGCGATGAACAGGTTGGTGTACGAGAAGAAGCGCGAGTAACCGGCTTCGCCACGCATGTACCAGGAGGCGAACAGGTGGATCAGGAAGCCGACACCGGTGACCACGCCAAGCATGGTGACCGACAGGCCGTCCAGGTACAGGGTGAAGTTCGGCGCGAAGCCGTCCACCGACATCCACTGCCACAGCAGCTGGCTGTACGCGCCGCCTTCAGGCGGGGCGACATTGAATTGCCAGATCACGTAGGCGGCCGTGGCGGCCGAGAGGCCGACCGAGCCGACGCCGATCAGGGCGGACAGGTTCTCCGAGAACCGCCCGCGCGAGAACGACAGCAGCAGGAAGCCGATCAGGGGGAAGACGAAAGTCAGGAAGAGAAGGTTCATCCGCGCATCTCACTGGCAGCATCGATGTCGAGAGTGTGGAAGCGGCGATACAGCTGCAGCAGGATGGCCAGGCCAATGCTGGCCTCGGCGGCTGCCAGGCTGATCACCAGAATGAACATCACCTGGCCGTCGGGCTGGACCCAACGGGCACCGGCGACGACGAACGCCAGGGCAGAGGCGTTCATCATGACTTCCAGGCTCATGAGCACGAAGAGGATGTTGCGGCGGACCATCAGGCCAACCAGACCTAAACAGAACAGGATACCGGCGACCGCCAGACCATGCTCGAGAGGGATAGCACCCATGATTTACTCCTTCGCCTCGTTGCGGCCCAGGTGGAAGGCAGTGACGGCCGCAGCGAGCAGCAACATCGAAGCCAGTTCGACCACCAGCAGGTACGGGCCGAACAGGCTGATGCCCACTTCTTTCGGGCCCACGGTGGTACCGCTGATGCCGGCGCCGCTCGGGGCAACGAACAGCACGTACAGCAGCTCCAGCAGCAGCAGCGCGCCGAGGATGACCGGCCCCGCCCAGATACCGGGCTTGAGCCAGCCCCGCTCCTGGGCGACCGAAGCCGGCCCCAGGTTGAGCATCATCACCACGAACACGAACAGCACCATGATGGCGCCGGCGTAGGCGATCACTTCCAGGGCGCCGGCGAACGGCGCACCCAGGGCGAAGAAGATCATGGCCACGGAAATCAGCGAAATGATCAGGTAAAGCAGGGCGTGTACGGGGTTGGTGCCGGTGACCACCCGAAGGGTGGAGACCACGGCGATCCCGGATGCGAAGTAGAAAGCGAATTCCATCTTTCTGTCCTTATGGGAGCAAGCTCTTCACGTTGATCGGCTCGGCTTCGTTCTGTGCAGAGCCCTTCGGCTTGCCAGCGATCGCCATACCCGCAACACGGTAGAAGTTGTAGTCAGGGTTCTTGCCGGGGCCGGAGATCAGCAGATCTTCTTTCTCGTACACCAGGTCCTGACGCTTGAACTCGGCCATTTCGAAATCCGGAGTCAGCTGGATCGCGGTGGTCGGGCACGCTTCCTCGCACAGGCCGCAGAAGATGCAGCGCGAGAAGTTGATGCGGAAGAACTCCGGGTACCAGCGCCCGTCCTCGGTCTCGGCCTTCTGCAGGGAGATGCAGCCCACCGGGCAGGCGACTGCGCAGAGGTTGCACGCCACGCAGCGCTCTTCGCCGTCGGGGTCGCGGGTGAGGACGATGCGGCCGCGGTAGCGCGGCGGCAGGTACACGGGTTCTTCGGGGTACTGCAGGGTGTCGCGCTTGCGGAACCCGTGGGAGAACACCATTGCCAGGCTGCGCAGCTGGGTGCCGGTGCCCTTAACGATGTCGCCGATATACTTGAACATGGGTCAAATCCTCACTGGGCCGCGACGGCTGGCGTGTTGTAGAGCACGATCGCAGCGGTCACCAGCAAATTGATCAGGGTCAGCGGCAGGCAGAACTTCCAGCTGAAGTCCATCACCTGGTCATAGCGTGGGCGCGGGATCGAGGCGCGCAGCAGGATGAACAGCATGATGAAGAACGCGGTCTTCAGTGCGAACCACAGGAACGACAGTTGCGGCAGGATGCCGAACGGGCCGTGCCAGCCGCCGAAGAACAGGGTCACCAGCAGCGCCGAGATGAGGATGATGCCGATGTACTCACCGACGAAGAACATGCCCCATTTCATGCCGGCATACTCGATGTGGTAGCCGTCGGCCAGTTCCTGTTCCGCTTCCGGCTGGTCGAACGGGTGACGGTGAGTCACGGCGACGCCAGCGATGAAGAAGGTGCAGAAACCGAAGAACTGCGGAATGATGAACCACAGGTTCTGGGCCTGGTATTCAACGATGTCGCGCATGTTGAACGAGCCCACCTGAACCACCACGCCCATCAGCGCCAGGCCCAGGAACACTTCGTACGACACGGTCTGTGCCGAAGCCCGCAAGCTGCCCAAAAGGGCGTACTTGTTGTTCGACGACCAACCGGCGAAGAGCACGGCATACACCGACAGGCCGGCCATGGCGAAGAAGAACAGCAGGCCGATGTTCAGGTCGGCAACGCCCCAGGTCGGGGTGATCGGGATGACCACGAAGGCGATCAGCAGGGCGCTCATCGCCACCACCGGTGCCAGGGTGAAGATCACGCGGTCGACGAAGGGTGGGTTCCAGTCTTCCTTGAAGAACATCTTCAGCATGTCGGCTGCGATCTGGAACATGCCGAACGGGCCGACGCGGTTCGGACCGTAACGGTCCTGCCACCAGCCCAGCAGGCGGCGCTCGACGAAGCTGAGCAGCGCGCCGCAGACCACCACCGCGAGCAGGACCACGATGGCCCGGATCACGGTGAGGATCACATCGATCACTTCGGGGGTGAACCAGCTCATTGTGCTGCCTCCTGCAGACCTTCGACGGATGCACCGAAGATGGCAGGCGGGATGCCGGCCAGGCCTTTGGGCAGCGCAACCAGGCCAGCGCCCAGTTCTTCATTGATACGAAGTGGCAGGCGCAGCGAAACGCCGGCGACGTTCAGGCTCAGCAGGGCACCTTCGTTGACACCCAGGCGGTCGGCTTCGGACTTGGCCAGGGCCACGTAGGCGGTCGGGATGCGCTCTTGTACCGGGGCGGCGCGCGAGGAACTCTCTTCGCTGCCGAACAGGTGGAAGAACGGTACCGCGGTCCAGGTGCCACGGGCCGGGTTGAAGGCGCCCGGGATGGCGTTGAACCAGTTCAGGCGGTCGCCTTGCGACTCGATCAGGCGCACGCCCGGGTCACCGGCACGCAGGTGACCACCGACCTCGTCCTGGAACTTGTTCCAGGCTTGCGGCGAGTTCCAGCCCGGCGACCAGGCGAACGGCACCTGCTGGCGCGGCTCGGCCGAGCCCGAGTAGCCTTCCATGGAGAAGGCGAACGCGGTGTCCTTGTCTTGCGGGGTACGCGGCTCGTGCACGCTGATGTTGGCGCGCATGGCGGTACGGCCGGAGTAGCGCAGCGGCTCACGGGCCAGCTTCATGCCCTTGATGCGGAACGCGGCGGACGGTGCTGCGTTGACGATGCCAGCCAGTTGCGGGGCGGCTTCGGCGCAGGCGCTGGTGACGTGGTCCAGCTGGGTCCAGTCGACCGGCTTGTTCAGCAGGGTGGCACGCAGGGCGTGCATCCAGCGCCAGCCTTCGTGAACCAGGATGCTGCTGTCCAGGTACTGCGGGTCGAACACCTGGAAGAAGCGCTGGGCACGGCCTTCCTGGCTGACCAGGGTGCCGTCGCCTTCGGCGAAGGAGGCGGCCGGCAGCACCAGGTGGGCGCGGTCGAGGGTCGGGGTCTTGGAGTGATCGGCGACGATCACCACCTTGGCCGCAGCCAAGGCTGCGTCGACCTTGGCGGCCGCCACGCGGGCGTACAGGTCGTTTTCCAGCACGACGATGGCGTCGGCCTTGCCGCTGATGACCGCGTCCAGCGCGGCATCGACGGACTCGCCGCCCAGCATCGCCATGCCGAGGCTGTTGGCCTCAGGCACGACCAGGCTCAGCGAACCGTTCTTCTCGCGCAGCTTCAGGGCCTTGGCAATGTTGGCGGCGGCTTCGATCAGCGCCGGGTCGGCCAGCGAGGTGCCGGCGACCACCAGCGGACGCTGGGCGGCCACCAGGGCATCGGCGATGCGTTGGGCCAGGGCTTGCGCTTCCTGCTCCAGGCCGGCGACTACTGGCGCGCTCGGGTCGATGGCGTGGGCTACGGCGAAACCGATGCGGGCAAGGTCGGCCGGGGAGGCATGTACGCACTCTTCGGCCACATCGTCGAGCTTGGTTTCAGCCAGGGAAGCGATGAACAGCGGGTACAGCGCGTGCTGGCCGATGTTCTTCACCGCGGCGTCGAGCCACGGCTGCACTTTCATCGATTCGGCCATGGCCTCGGCTTTGCCTTTTGTCGCCTGGCGTACGGCCAGGGCAACGCGGGCAGCGGTCTGGGTCAGGTCTTCACCGAGCACGAACACCGCGTCGTGGTCTTCGATGTCGCGCAGGGTCGGCACCGGCAGCGGGCTGTTGTTCAGCACGTTCAGGGCCAGGCGCACGCGAGCCAGTTCGCCGGCTTCCATACCCGAGTAGAAGTACTCGGCACCGACCAGCTCACGCAGGCCGTAGTTGCTTTCGAGGCTGGCGCGTGGCGAGCCGATACCGACGATGGTGCGACCGCGCAGCAGGTCGGCGGCCTTGTCCAGGGCAGCGTCCAGGCCCAGCTTGGTGCCATCGGCAAGGAACGGCTGGCGCGGGCGATCGGTGCGGTTGACGTAGCCATAGCCGAAGCGGCCACGGTCGCACAGGAAGTACTGGTTGACCGAGCCGTTGAAGCGGTTCTCGATGCGGCGCAGCTCGCCGTAGCGCTCGCCCGGGCTGATGTTGCAGCCGCTGGAGCAGCCATGGCAGATGCTTGGGGCGAACTGCATGTCCCACTTGCGGTTGTAGCGCTCGGAGTGGGTCTTGTCGGTGAACACGCCGGTCGGGCAGACCTCGGTCAGGTTGCCGGAGAATTCGCTTTCCAGCACGCCGTCTTCAACGCGGCCGAAGTACACGTTGTCGTGGGCGCCGTAGACGCCCAGGTCGGTACCACCGGCGTAGTCCTTGTAGTAGCGCACGCAGCGGTAGCAGGCGATGCAGCGGTTCATCTCGTGGGCGATGAACGGGCCGAGGTCCTGGTTCTGGTGGGTACGCTTGGTGAAACGGTAGCGGCGCTCGTTGTGGCCGGTCATTACCGTCATGTCCTGCAGGTGGCAGTGACCGCCTTCCTCGCAGACCGGGCAGTCGTGCGGGTGGTTGGTCATCAGCCATTCGACGACGCTGGCGCGGAACGCCTTGGACTCGTCATCGTCGATGGAGATCCAGGTGCCGTCGGAGGCAGGGGTCATGCAGGACATGACGATACGACCACGGGTGTCGTTCTCGTCGGTGTACTGCTTGACCGCACACTGGCGGCAGGCGCCGACGCTACCAAGCGCCGGGTGCCAGCAGAAATAAGGGATGTCGAGGCCGAGCGACAGACACGCCTGTAACAGGTTGTCTGCACCGTTGACTTCGAGCGCTTTGCCGTCTACGTGGATAGTGGCCATTGTTCAAAGTTCTTCGTTGGCCCGCGTGAGCGGGCGTGGCTAATGGAAATCGGTGGGCCAGCGGCTCATCGCCAATCTTTACGGCGAGCCTGCAAGGCCGGCGGGTGGCACGGACCACCCGCGTTCTGTCTTTTTATGCGCCGACTACGATCGGCTTGGCCAGGTTCGGGCGCAGGGTGTCGGCTGCGGATGCTGGCGCGACACCGGCCTCGAACTCGGACCGGAAGTATTTGATGGCACTGCCCAATGGCTCGACGGCACCCGGTGCGTGAGCACAGAAGGTGCGGCCTGGGCCGAGGAAGTTGACCAGACCCAGCAGGGTCTCGATGTCTTCGGCGCGGCCCTGGCCTTTCTCCAGTGCGCGCAGCATCTTCACGCTCCACGGCAGGCCGTCACGGCAGGGGGTGCACCAGCCGCAGGATTCACGGGCGAAGAACTCTTCCATGTTGCGCAGCAGCGAGACCATGTTGACGCTGTCGTCCACCGCCATGGCCAGGCCTGTACCCATTCGGGTGCCAACCTTGGCGATGCCACCGGCGTACATCTGTGCGTCGAGGTGCTCGGGCAGCAGGAAACCGGTACCGGCGCCGCCTGGCTGCCAGCACTTGAGCTTGAAGCCATCGCGCATGCCGCCGGCGTAGTCTTCGAACAGCTCGCGGGCGGTGACGCCGAATGGCAGTTCCCACAGACCTGGGTTCTTCACCTTGCCGGAGAAGCCCATCAGCTTGGTGCCATGGTCTTCGCTGCCTTCGCGGGCCAGCGACTTGTACCAGTCGTTGCCGTTGGCGACGATGGCCGGCACGTTGCACAGGGTCTCGACGTTGTTCACGCACGTCGGCTTGCCCCACACGCCCACGGCGGCAGGGAAGGGCGGCTTGGAGCGCGGGTTGGCACGGCGGCCTTCCAGCGAGTTGATCAGTGCGGTTTCTTCACCGCAGATGTAGCGGCCGGCACCGGTGTGCACGAACAGCTCGAAGTCGAAACCGCTGCCCAGGATGTTCTTGCCCAAGAGGCCCGCGGCCTTGGCTTCGTCGATGGCGCGGTTGAGGTTCTTCGCCGCGGTGGTGTATTCGCCACGCAGGAAGATGTAGCCACGGTAGGCCTTCAGGGCGCGGGCGCTGATCAGCATGCCCTCGACCAGCAGATGGGGCTGTTGCTCCATCAGCATGCGGTCCTTCCAGGTGTTGGGCTCCATTTCGTCCGCGTTGCACAGCAGGTAGCGGATGTTCATGGATTCGTCTTTGGGCATCAGGCCCCACTTCACGCCCGTGGGGAAGCCTGCGCCGCCACGGCCCTTGAGGCCGGAGTCCTTGACGCTCTGCACGATGTCGTCGGCGGACATGTCTGCCAGCGCCTTGCGGGCGGCAGCGTAGCCGTTCTTGGACTCGTACTCGGCAAGCCATACCGGCTCGCCGTCGTCACGCAGGCGCCAGGTCAGCGGGTGGGTTTCGGCCGAACGCGCGATGCGGTTGGCCGGGCCGAAGGAAGTGATGGTCATACGTAACCCTCCAGCAGCTTGGAGACGCCAGCGGGCTGCACGTCGCCAAAGGTGTCGTCGTCGATCATCAGCGCCGGTGCCTTGTCGCAGTTGCCCAGGCAGCACACCGGCAGCAGGGTGAAGCGGCCGTCCGGGGTGGTCTGGCCCAGGCCGATGCCCAGTTCGCTCTGGATCTGGCTGACCACCGATTCGTGGCCACCGATGTAGCAGACCATGCTGTCGCACACGCGGATGATGTGGCGGCCGACCGGCTGGCGGAAGATCTGGCTGTAGAAGGTGGCCACACCCTCGACGTCGCTGGCGGGGATGCCCAGCACTTCGCCGATGGCGTAGATGGCGCCGTCCGGCACCCAGCCACGTTCCTTCTGGACGATCTTCAGGGCTTCGATGGACGCCGCGCGCGGGTCCTCGTAGTGATGCATCTCGTGCTCGATGGCCGAGCGCTCGGTTTCGCTCAGGGCGAAACGGTCAGTCTGGATAAGCGTGCTGTTCATGCTTAGCGGTCCACGTCAGCCATAACGAAGTCGATACTGCCCAGGTACGCAATGAGGTCGGCGACCATGCTGCCTTTGATCACCGAAGGGATCTGCTGCAGGTGCGGGTAGCTCGGGGTACGGATCCGGGTGCGGTAGCTCATGGTGCCGCCATCGCTCGTCAGGTAGTAACTGTTGATGCCCTTGGTCGCCTCGATCATCTGGAACGACTCGTTGGCCGGCATGACCGGGCCCCACGAGACCTGCAGGAAGTGCGTGATCAAGGTTTCGATGTGCTGCAGGGTGCGCTCTTTCGGCGGCGGCGTGGTCAGCGGGTGGTCCGCCTTGTACGGGCCTTCCGGCATGTTGCGCAGGCACTGGTCGATGATGCGGATACTCTGGCGCATCTCCTCGACACGGACCATGCAGCGATCGTAGGCATCGCCGTTGTGGGCCAGCGGTACTTCGAACTCGAAGTTCTCGTAACCGGAGTAGGGGCGGGCCTTGCGCAGGTCGAAGTCGCAACCGGTGGCACGCAGGCCGGCACCGGTGGTACCCCACTCCAGGGCTTCCTTGGTGTTGTACGCGGCAACGCCGATGGTACGGCCCTTGAGGATGCTGTTCTGCAGGGCAGCCTTGGTGTACTCGTCGAGGCGCTTGGGCAGCCATTCGACGAAGTCCTTGACCAGCTTGTCCCAGCCGCGTGGCAGGTCGTGGGCGACGCCACCGATGCGGTACCAGGCCGGGTGCAGGCGGAAACCGGTGATCGCCTCGATCACGGTGTAGGCGCGCTGGCGGTCGGTGAAGGTGAAGAACACCGGGGTCATCGCGCCCACGTCCTGGATGTAGGTACCCAGGAACAGCAGGTGGCTGGTGATGCGGAAGAACTCGGCCAGCATGATGCGGATCACGTCGACCTTCTGCGGCACCTGGATGCCGGCCAGTTTCTCGACGGCCAGTACGTACGGCAGGTTGTTCATCACCCCGCCGAGGTAGTCGATACGGTCGGTGTAGGGGATGAAGCTGTGCCACGACTGGCGCTCGGCCATTTTTTCGGCACCGCGGTGGTGGTAGCCGATGTCCGGAACGCAGTCGACGATCTCTTCACCGTCCAGCTGCAGGACGATACGGAAGGCACCGTGGGCCGAAGGGTGGTTCGGGCCGAGGTTGAGGAACATGTAGTCCTCGTTGGCGCCCTGGCGCTTCATGCCCCAGGCTTCCGGGTTGAAACGCGCCGACTCCTCTTCAAGCTGCTGCTTGGCCAGGGTCAGGCTGTAGGGGTCGAACTCGGTGGCACGGGCAGGGTAGTCCTTGCGCAGCGGGTGGCCTTCCCAGGTGGGCGGCATCATGATGCGGCTCAGGTGCGGGTGGCCGGCAAAGTCGATGCCGAACATGTCCCAGACTTCGCGCTCGTACCAGTTGGCGTTCGGCCAGATACCGGTCACGGTCGGCAGGTTCAAGTCGCCTTCGCTGAGCGACACCTTGATCATCACGTCGCTGTTACGTTCGATCGACAGCAGGTGGTAGAACACGCTGAAGTCGGCGGCGGGCAGGCCGCGGCGCTGGGTGCGCAGGCGCTCGTCGACGCCGTGCAGGTCGTACAGCATGCTGTAGGGCTTGGCGACACCGCGCAGGAAGCTGAGCACCTCTTTGAGCTGGGCGCGCTTGACCCACAGCACAGGCATGCCGGTGCGGGTTTCCTGGGCGACGAATGCATCGGCGCCAAAACGGTTGTTCAGTTCGACGACCACATCCTGGTCGTCAGCCTTGTAGGGCGGAATGAAAATAGCGTTGTCCGCTGTCATGGTCTCGGTCGCTTTGGGTCAACGTTAAGAATGAAGCCAGGCCGCCGGCTCCTTCGGGAGCGGGCGGCAGGTCGCTGGATCAGACTTCGTCGGGGCTGCGCAGGTTGGTCACTGCAATGCGCTGCTCACGACGCAGGTCTTTCTGGGCTGGCATCTCGGCACGGTAAATACCTTGATCACCAACAACCCAGGAAAGCGGGCGTCGTTCTTGGCCGATCGACTCCTGCAGCAGCATCAGGCCCTGCAGGAAGGCTTCGGGACGTGGCGGGCAGCCAGGCACATAGACGTCCACGGGGAGGAACTTGTCGACCCCCTGAACGACCGAGTAGATGTCGTACATGCCACCGGAGTTGGCGCACGACCCCATGGAGATGACCCATTTGGGTTCGAGCATCTGCTCGTACAGGCGCTGAATGATCGGCGCCATTTTGACGAAGCAGGTACCGGCGATGACCATGAAGTCGGCCTGACGCGGCGATGCCCGGATGACCTCGGCGCCGAAGCGGGCGATGTCGTGGGGCGCCGTGAAGGCCGTGGTCATTTCCACGTAGCAGCAGGACAGGCCGAAGTTGTACGGCCAGAGGGAGTTCTTGCGACCCCAGTTGACCGCGCCACGCAGCACATCTTCAAGTTTGCCCATGAAGATGTTCTTGTGGACCTGGTCCTCTAGCAGTTGATCGGTGACGGTTTCCCGTTCACCGACCGGGTACTGCTCGTTGGGCGCATCCGGATCGATTCTGGTGAGATTGTATTGCATGCCAAAGCCTCATTGTTTCAGCTTCGCTTGCCGCTTGCGACGACCTTCGGGAGCCCAATCAAGTGCCCCGACGCGCCATAGGTAGACAAGACCTGCCAACAGAATTGCTATGAAAACGAGTGCTTCGACGAATCCGGTCCAGCCGCTTTCGCGGACGGACACAGACCATGCAAAGAGAAAGAGGGCTTCGATATCGAAGATCACGAACAGCATCGCGACCAGATAGAATTTGGCGGACAGGCGCAGGCGAGCGCTGCCGACGGGCAGCATGCCGGATTCGAAGGGTTCGTTCTTGGCGCGACCCCAAGCCTTGCTACCGAGCAGGCTGGACAGGCCGAGCATGAAGGCACACAGGCCGACGACACCCAGGAGGAAGATGGCAAAGCCCCAGTTGTGGGCGATGAGTCCTGCCGAATCGGACATGCTAGAGATCCTTATACAGAGACCCAGCTCTGCAGTCTGAAATAAGTAGAGCGGCGACGTGGTGTCGCAGGTGCAGTGACCAAATGTCGCAGCTGAATCAATCGGGCTGATTTTATGGGTAAACCCGGTGCAAGTAAAATTTCTGTCGCAAATTTATTCGTAGCATTAAGAATAAAAATCCCTCCTAACTGGCTGAAAGCCTTGAAATTCGGGCATTGCACACGGTTTTGTTAATTATGTTTCTTGCCCGGTGTAACGAAAGGCTAACTTGGTAATGATAATTAATATCGTTTGAGCTGATCCCTGAAACTTTGTCTTGGCTGGATATTGCAAGTTCAATTGCCGGTACCCCCTACTTGCAAATGCGAAAGACTCTTGTTCTAGCAGTTTCCGGCGCCACCTGCACCGCTCTGGGTCAATACTTTGTCCGGTAAGCCGTGACGGGCTGACGAGGCAATTGCCCATTGACCCAGCCAATAGGCGAGGATGATCAGGTAGGGCGCGGCAGCGAATGGGCTGACGAAACGGTCGATGCCGATCAGGCTGTCGGAGAAGACGAAGAGGCAGGCACCCAGCGCGGCAAGGCCGCCGCAGGCCAGTGCGCGCCAGAGCATGGCGCTGATCGCCAGTGCGTAAACTGCCACGGGTATCAACAGCGGACCGAGACCGTGGCTGGCCAGTACGCCGAGCAGGCTGATGCCGGTGATGGCGCTCAATAGCAGGGCTGGTAGCGCTGCTCGCCGGGTTTGGCTGTAGTAGGCGCGCAGGTAGGCGAGGTGCGCGCAGAGGAAGGCGGCCAGGCCGAACACGAAGAGGTCGGCAGGGATGGCCAGCAAGATGTCGCCGAGCACCGAGAAGCCCAGGCCGATCGTGATCCAGCGGCGGTAGGGGGTGGCGGGTGCGGCGAGCATCCAGGCGATCAGGGCCAGGACCGGAACGGGCTTGAGCAGAAGACCCAGCAGGGTGTTGCCGGTGGCCAGTGCATATATATAGAAGGCGGCGGCTGCAGCGGCGACGATGAGCAGGTGGCTTGGACGGGGCATGGGCGGACCTTGCTGCTGGGCTGCCCCAAGCATAGCTCGGATCCTGGGTTCTGCCGTGGCCCTATCGCCGGCAAGCCGGCTCCCACACCGAACGCATCAGCGCTAAAGATCCCTGTGGGAGCCGGCTTGCCGGCGATAGGGCCGGCGCAGGCAAAAAAGGCCCGGAATCCTCGCGAATTCCATGCCTCCCACACCGAACGCATCGACGCTGAAGATCCCTGTGGGAGCCGGCTTGCCGGCGATAGGGCCGGCGCAGGCAAAAAAAGGCCCGGAATCCTCGCGAATCCCGGGCCTGCTTTCAGCCATCCACGGTTATCAGTGGAACTGCTCTTCCTCGGTCGAGCCGGTCAGTGCAGTCACCGACGAAGCGCCACCCTGGATCACGGTGGTCATGTCGTCGAAGTAGCCAGTGCCCACTTCCTGCTGGTGCGCCACGAAGGTGTAGCCCTTGCTCGCGTCGGCGAACTCTTGTTCCTGCAGCTTCACGTAAGCGGTCATGTCGTTGCGGGCGTAGTCGTGCGCCAGGTTGAACATGCCGTGCCACATGTTGTGGATACCGGCCAGGGTGATGAACTGGTGCTTGTAGCCCATGGCCGACAGCTCGCGCTGGAACTTGGCGATGGTGGCGTCGTCCAGGTTCTTCTTCCAGTTGAAGGAAGGCGAGCAGTTGTACGACAGGATCTGGTCCGGGTATTCCTTCTTGATCGCTTCGGCGAAGCGGCGTGCTTCGTCCAGGTCCGGCTTGGCGGTTTCGCACCAGATCAGGTCGGCGTACGGTGCATAGGCCAGGCCGCGGGCGATGGCCTGGTCGAGGCCGGCGCGCACCTTGTAGAAGCCTTCACGGGTACGCTCGCCAATCACGAACGGCTGATCGTAAGGGTCGCAGTCGCTGGTCAGCAGGTCGGCGGCGTTGGCGTCGGTACGGGCCAGGATGATAGTCGGCACGCCCGAGACGTCAGCAGCCAGGCGCGCAGCCACCAGCTTCTGTACCGCTTCCTGGGTCGGGACCAGTACCTTGCCACCCATGTGGCCGCACTTCTTCACCGAGGCCAGCTGGTC
Source organism: Pseudomonas sp. KU43P (assembly GCF_033095865.1). Classification (NCBI taxonomy): domain Bacteria; kingdom Pseudomonadati; phylum Pseudomonadota; class Gammaproteobacteria; order Pseudomonadales; family Pseudomonadaceae; genus Pseudomonas; species Pseudomonas sp. KU43P. The sequence goes on from NZ_AP019365.1 coordinate 2,086,800, forward strand.
TTCGAAGTGCACGCCGGCAGCGCCCGCTTCGATCATGTTCTTCATCAGCTCGTAGGCGTTCAGTACGCCACCGAAACCGGCTTCGGCGTCAGCCACGATCGGCGCGAAGTAGTCGATGTAGCCGTCGTCGCCTGGGTTCTTGCCGGCTTTCCACTGGATCTGGTCGGCGCGGCGGAAGGCGTTGTTGATGCGCTTGACCACGGTCGGTACCGAGTCGACCGGGTACAGCGACTGGTCAGGGTACATGGACTCGGCCGAGTTGTTGTCGGCGGCCACTTGCCAGCCAGACAGGTAGATGGCCTGGATGCCGGCCTTCACCTGCTGCACTGCCTGGCCACCGGTCAGGGCGCCCATGCAGTTGACGAAATCTTTTTCTGGGCGGAAGGACGGGTGGGCACCTTCGGTGACCAGCTTCCACAGTTTTTCTGCGCCTTGGCGAGCAAAAGTGTGCTCCGGCTGCAGGGAGCCACGCAGGCGAACGACATCAGCGGCGGTGTAGGTACGGGTCACGCCTTTCCAGCGCGGGTTTTCGGCCCAGTCTTTCTCGAGGGCTGCAATTTGCTGTTCGCGTGTCAGTGCCATGGAAATAAACCTCGTCGCATCGATCTTGGGGTAATTGTGCTGATGCTCACGAAGCGAATCAGGGGGCTGGCGGCTGTCCTGTCCGGGGGAGTGCGGCGGCGAACGCGAAGGCTCGAAGGGGAAGGAGGTGCAGGCCGGGCGAAGGTGTGCGCCTGCAGGTCGGCTCGTGGTTGCCTTGCTGCGGTGCTACGCGATTGCCAGTACTGCGGTGATGCGCTTCCGTCCCTCGGGACAACTTCTTCGTTGCAGTCGCAATCCCGTCGAACCGCCTTGTGGGCCGTATAGACACGAGGGGACTCCCGGGGTGTTGGGAGTGCGCCTCGAAGGCCCTTGCCAGGGCCCCTGATTAGCGGGAGCGAGGCCATCATGCCTTCGACAAAAAGTGCCTGTCAAATGATTTGTAGTGCTTTTTTTCGCTTACTACATCTTTTGTCTAATGCGACTTGCTGGTCAGTTTCAAGGCCTTTGGTCGAGGCCTTGATTTGCCTGGGATCAGTCGAGAAGGTCGACTTTGACACGCAAAGTCATGTTTTCACCCCGCTGGGTGCTGTAAGTGCGGCTTGACAGGTTGCGGTCCGCTTGAGACTGCTGGTTGTAGCCTGCCAGGGTAATCCATTCGCCCAGCCTTCCGGTGACGGTCGTGTCGGTGCTCTGTACTTTCACTACATCGGCACGTTCCTGGCTCATTCGGTCATTATTGGTGCTTATTTGCAGACGAACCGTGTCGCCACTCAGGCTTGGCGTGACGTAGAAACCCTGGGTCACGTTGCGGTATTCGGTGTCGCTCTGGATACGCCCATAGCCGTCGGTGCTGGTGCTTGTGATCGGGATACTCTGGCCGACCTGGATCAGCGCCGGCTGGCCTTCACTGGCCTGAATCTGCTGCAGTCCGCCTTCGCGATTGCTGGTGCCGTAACGGATGACGCGCCCATTGCCACGGTCGTCCTGGAAGTTGCTGTCGTTGTTGTCGACGCTGATCAGCAGGCGCTTCGGGGCGGTGTCCAGTTGCTGCATCAGGGCGCGCAGGTCGTCGATGCGCTCGGGGCTGGCGTTGACGATCAGCTTGTTCTCGAAGGCGCTGACACTGCCATCCCTGCCGATGAAGGACTGGGCAGCGGGCAACAGTTCGGCGCTGCTGCGGTGCTGCAACGGCAGCACCTCGGTGGCGGCTTGGGCAGTCAGGCTCGCAGCCAGCAGCAGCGAGGCGAAAAGAGGGCGTAGCGGCATGTCCATGATCTCCGCAGGTTGAATCAACATGATGGCAAATTTGTCGGCGGTTTGTCGGGCGGGATGAGGGGCAGGGTTTCGCGGTGGCCGTTGTTCGACAAAATCCGTAACATCCCGCTTCTTCGTTTTTCGTACTGTCCGCACGGACTGCACCACAGGAATGCCATGAAACCCGCCCGCCTTCGCGCCGACATGCTCGCCGGCCTGACCACGTCTTTCGCCCTGGTGCCCGAGTGCATCGCCTTTGCCCTGGTAGCCCACCTCAACCCGCTGATGGGCCTGTATGGCGCCTTCATCATCTGTACCCTGACGGCCCTGTTCGGCGGCCGCCCGGGCATGATCTCCGGTGCTGCGGGCTCCATGGCGGTGGTGATCGTCGCCCTGGTGGTGCAGCACGGCGCCCAGTACCTGCTGGCCACGGTGCTGCTGGGCGGGGTGGTGATGATCCTGTTCGGCGTTCTGCGCCTTGGCAAGCTGGTGCGTCTGGTGCCATATCCGGTGATGCTCGGCTTCGTCAATGGCCTGGCGATCGTCATCGCCCTGGCCCAGTTGGAGCACTTCAAGCAAGGCGAGCAATGGCTCAGCGGCGCGCCGCTGTACCTGATGATCGGCCTGGTGGCGCTGACCATGCTGGTGGTCTACCTGCTGCCCAAGCTCACCCGGGCCGTGCCACCCGCATTGGTGGCGATCCTTGGCGTCGGTGTGCTGGTGTATCTGCTCGGCCTGCCTACCCGCACCCTCGGCGATATGGCGCACATTGCCGGCGGCCTGCCGGCGCTTGCCCTGCCGGACGTTCCCTGGAACCTGGAGACCCTGAAAATCATCGCCCCATACGCGGTGTTGATGGCCATGGTAGGGCTGCTGGAAACCCTGTTGACCCTCAACCTCACCGACGAGATCACCGAAAGCCGCGGCTATCCGGACCGCGAGTGCGTGGCCCTGGGCGCGGCCAACATGGTGTCGGGCCTGTGCGGCGGTATGGGTGGCTGCGCGATGATCGGGCAGACCGTGATCAACCTCAGCTCCAATGGCCGTGGCCGGCTGTCTGGGGTGGTCGCCGGGGTGATGATCCTGCTGTTCGTGCTGTTCCTGTCGCCGCTGATCGAGCGCATTCCGCTGGCGGCGCTGGTGGGTGTGATGTTCGTGGTCGCCCAGCAGACCTTCGCCTGGGCATCCTTGCGGGTGCTGCACAAGGTGCCGGTGAGCGATGTGCTGGCAATCATCGCGGTGACCGTGGTCACGGTGTTCACCGACCTGGCCACGGCAGTGCTGTTCGGCATCGTCATCGCCACGATCAATTTTGCCTGGCAGCATGCGCGCGAGCTGTATGCCGAAAGCCATGAGGATGCTGAAGGGAGCAAGCACTACCAGGTGCACGGCACGCTGTTCTTCGCCTCCACCACGGCGTTTCTCAATCAGTTCGATGCGGCGGGCGACCCGGCCAGGGTGACCCTGGACTGCAAGCACCTGAGCTTCGTCGACTATTCGGCGATTGCGGCGTTGAAGGCCTTGCGCGAGCGCTATGCCAAGGCGGGCAAGCACCTGCGGGTGGTGCACCTGTCGGAGCGTTGCAAGAAGCTGCTGAAGCGGGCTGGCGAACAGCACTGAGTCGGTGGTGAGGCCATCGCCGGCAAGCCGGCTCCCACAGGGAGCCGGCTTGCCGGCGATCGAGAGCGAAGCCCTCGCTCGATCACTCCCCGCGGCTTTTCTTGACGATGCCATCGGCAATGCTTGCCGGCGCCTCGGCATAGCGGGTGAACTCCATGGTGTAGCTGGCCCGGCCCTGGGTCATCGAGCGCATGGAGGTGGCATAGCCGAACATCTCTCCCAGCGGCACTTCGGCGCGGATCACCTTGCCGGCCGGGGTTTCGTCACCATCCTGGATCATCCCGCGGCGCCGGCTCAGGTCGCCCATGATGTCGCCCTGATACTCCTCGGGCGTCACCACCTCAACCTTCATCACCGGCTCCAGCAGCACCGCACCGCCTTTCTGTGACAGCTGCTTGGTGGCCATTGAGGCAGCGATCTTGTAGGCCATCTCGTTGGAGTCGACGTCGTGGTAGGAGCCGTCGAACACCGCCGCTTTCAGGTTGATCAGCGGGTAGCCGGCGAGCACGCCGTTCTTCATCTGCTCCTCGATGCCTTTCTGGATCGCCGGAATGTATTCACGCGGCACCACACCGCCGACGATTTCATTGATGAACTCCAAGCCTTCCTTGCCTTCATCGCCCGGTGCGAAGCGGATCCAGCAATGGCCGTATTGGCCGCGCCCGCCGGACTGGCGAACGAAGCGGCCTTCGATCTCGCAGGTGTTGCGGATCTTCTCGCGGTAGGCCACCTGCGGCTTGCCGATGTTGGCCTCGACGTTGAACTCGCGGCGCATGCGGTCGACGATGATGTCCAGGTGCAGCTCGCCCATGCCGGAGATGATGGTCTGGCCAGTTTCCTCGTCGGTACGCACGCGGAACGACGGGTCTTCCTGGGCCAGCTTGCCCAGGGCGATACCCATCTTTTCCTGGTCGGCCTTGGTCTTGGGCTCTACCGCCACGGAGATCACCGGGTCGGGGAAGTCCATGCGCTCGAGGATGATCGGCTTGTCGATGTCGCACAGAGTGTCGCCGGTGGTCACATCCTTCATGCCGATCAGCGCGGCGATGTCGCCGGCGCACACGTCCTTGATTTCGGCGCGCTGGTTGGCGTGCATCTGCACCATGCGGCCGATGCGTTCCTTCTTGCCCTTGACCGAGTTGAGCACGGCGTTGCCGGAGCTGAGCACGCCGGAATAGACACGGGCAAAGGTGAGGGTGCCGACGAACGGGTCGGTGGCGATCTTGAACGCCAGGGCCGAGAACGGTTCCTTGTCGTCGGCGTGGCGCTCCAGGTGCTTTTCTTCATCGTCCGGGTCGGTGCCCCTGATCGCCGGGATTTCCGACGGCGCGGGCAGGTAGTCGATAACGGCATCGAGCATCAGCGGCACACCCTTGTTCTTGAACGACGAGCCGAGAATGGTCGGCACGATTTCGTTGGCGATGGTGCGCTGGCGCAGTGCGGCCTTGATCTCGTCGATGCTCAGTTCCTCGCCGTCGAGAAACTTCATGGTCAGTTCGTCATTGGCCTCGGCCGCCGCCTCGAGCATGTGCGCACGCCATTCGTCGGCCAGCGCCTGGAGTTCGGCGGGGATTTCTTCTTCGCGGTAGCTGGTGCCCTGGTCGGCATCGTTCCAGTAGATGGCCTTCATCTTCACCAGGTCGATCTGGCCGATGAAGTTCTCTTCGCTGCCGATGGCCAACTGGATCGGCACCGGGTGGTGCCCCAGGCGTTTGTCGATCTGCTTGACCACGCGCAGGAAATCGGCGCCCTGGCGGTCCATCTTGTTGATATAGGCCAGGCGCGGCACGTGGTATTTGTTGGCCTGGCGCCAGACAGTCTCGGACTGCGGCTCGACCCCGTCGGCGCCACTGAACACCACCACCGCGCCATCGAGCACGCGCAGAGAGCGCTCCACCTCGATGGTGAAGTCGACGTGGCCGGGGGTGTCGATGATGTTGAAGCGGTACTTGTCGGCGAACTGCTTGGTCGAGCCTTGCCAGAAGGCCGTGGTCGCCGCCGAGGTGATGGTGATGCCGCGCTCCTGCTCCTGGGCCATCCAGTCCATGGTCGCGGCGCCGTCGTGCACCTCGCCCATCTTGTGGTTGACCCCGGTGTAGAACAGGATGCGCTCGGTGGTCGTGGTCTTGCCAGCATCCACGTGGGCGACGATGCCGATATTGCGGTACAGCTCGATGGGCGTTGTACGGGCCATGACGGACTACCTGCGGCGATGCGGATTCTCCCACGGTAGCAGAGCGGGAGAATCCTGCTTTACCGCCGGGCCGTCAGTCGGCCTGGGCTTGCAGCAGCCAATGGCCTTCCACGTCACGGGCCAGGCCGCTGGCCGTCAGCAGGGCCAGCAGGCGCTCGTGCAGGGCGGCGTCGGTGAAGGTCTTGAGCGTGGCCAGGTCGAGGGTGCCGGCCAGGGTCAGCTCGGCCTTGGTGTACGACAGCCAGGCTTTTTTCAGTGCTTGTGCCACATCGCTGCCAGCGGTGCTGGCGAAGCGGCGGTGCCAGCTGCGGCCTTCGAAGGTGAAGGTGTGCAGGTGGCTGTAGGTGCTTTCGTCAGCGCCCTCAACGCAGCGGTGGCAGCGGCATGGGCCTTCGCCGAAGGCAGTGCGCAGGTAGCTGTTGAAGTCCACGACGGGCTTGAGGGTCAGGCGTTTGTCGACCTCGAACAGGTCGGCGATCAGGGGTTCTTCGGCGCTCACTCGGTGTCCTCGTGTGGTGTGGCGTGCATCGGCGGGCACCCTACCAGATCGGGGCGGGGGAGGCCATGTGGTTGTGGCCGGGCAGGCCCGGCCTGAGCGCCGGCAAGCCGGCTCCCACAGGGATCGCCATTGTTGACCCGACCGGTGTGGGAGCCGGCTTGCCGGCGATAAGGATGGTAGAGACAACCAGGCACGGCTGCCGTACTCTACGCGCCCCCAAGCCTACATCCGACACCGAGGTAACCCCGCTTGAGCAACAAGTACCCGTACACCGCCACCGTGACCATCAGCGCCGAAGACCGTGGCGGCGATACCGAGGCCTCCGAGAACCCCAGCATGCGTGTCGGCCTCGAAGCGGTGACCGAAACCCTGAAAAAGGTGCATTTCGTCGGTACGCTCGCAGCGCCCGAGAAACCCGCTACGCACATCTGCGTGACCCTGGAGAACGGCCTGACCTACTACGGCCCGATCGTCAACGGCCACGCCGAACTCGAAGGCGGTTGGATCGCCTTCGAATCCGACATGCTCACCCCCGAAGAACTGGGCCTGTAAGCCTCAGCCCAGCGCCGCCAGGCACTGCTCGAGGATATCCAGGCCTTCCTCGAGCACCTCGGCCTCGATGGTCAGTGGCGCCAGTAGGCGGATGATGTGCCGCGCCTTGCCACTGGGCATCAACAGCAACCCCTTGGCCCGCGCCGCGTCCATTACCTTGGTCAGTTGCGCCGGAGCTGGGCTGCCGTCGGCATTGACGAACTCGATCCCGCGCATGGCGCCAATTCCGGTCAACCGGCCGATGAACGGGTAGGTGCCTTGCCAGCGTGTCACGCGGCGGACGATCGCCTGCTCCTGACGCTCGCCCCAGGTGGCGAGATTCTCATCGCTCATCTGCGCAAGGCTCGCCAGGGCGGCCGCGCAGGCGATCGGGTTGCCCGAGTAGGTGCCCCCCAGCCCGCCTTTGGGCAGGGCCGACATCAGTTCCTGGCGCCCGACCACCGCCCCCAGTGGCATGCCGCCGGCGATGCTCTTTGCCACCAGCAGCAGATCAGGCTCGATCCCAAGCCGCGGGAAGGCGAAGCGCTGGCTGGTGCGGCCGAAGCCTGACTGGATCTCGTCGATGATGATCAGTATCCCGTGCTCGTCGCAGAAGCGGCGCAGGGCTTGGGCGAACGCCGGGTCGAGGGCGAGGAAGCCGCCTTCGCCCTGCACCGGTTCGAAAATGAATGCTGCCACGTCCTCCACGGCCAGTTCGACGTTGAACAGCCGCTCCAGGGCCTTGAGCGCCTGCTCGCAGGTCACGCCGGTGTCGGCGCTGGGGTAGGGCAGGTGGTAGACCGGGCCGGGCAGTTCACCCACCCGTTGCTTGTAGGGGGCGACCTTGCCGTTGAGGTTCAGGGTGGCCAGGGTGCGGCCATGGAACCCGCCGTCGAAAGCGATGATGGCGCGCTTGCCGGTGGCGGCGCGGGCAACTTTCAGGGCGTTTTCCGCCGCTTCCGCGCCACTGTTGGTGAGCATGCCGGCCAACGGGTAGCTGACCGGGACGAATTCGCGCAGGCGCTCCATCAGCGCCAGGTACGGGCCATGGGGGGCTGCGTTGAAGGCGTAGTGGGTCAGGCGCGTGGCTTGAGTTTGAATGGCCTCGACCACGGCCGGGTTGCAATGGCCCAGGTTGAGCACGCCGATACCGCCGACGAAGTCGATGTAACGTTTGCCGTTGGTGTCCCAGACTTCGGCATTGCGGCCATGGGAAAGTGTGATCGGATGAACGATGGCAATGGATTGGCTGATACTTTCCTGGTTCATGGGGCACGCAGACCTTGTTCGAGTTTTTAATATCGAAGCGCGCCCGGGCATTATTCCGCAAACGAATTATTTGATTGCGATCATTCCATGGATTCGTGATCTTCCTGCGCGGGCTTGTATGAATCCGCTCTTGCAAGTGCGGGGGCCAGAACGGCCGCCTTCAATCCCCCTCAGCCACTCGCTCCCGAATCCACTGCACGAAGGCCCTGACCTTCGGCACCTCCGCCGCATGCTCGGCATGGGCGATGAAGTGCCGCCCATTGCTTGCCACCGGGTGATCCCAGGCCACCACCAGCTTGCCTTCGCTCAGCTCCTCGGCCACCAGGTAGCGCGGGATCAGGGCAATACCGCAACCGGCAATGGCCGCGCGAATGCACAGGTAGAACGTGTCGAAGCGCGGCCCGTGGTAACTGTTCTGGCTATGCAGGCCCAGGCCGAGAAACCACTCGTGCCAGGCCTCCGGGCGCGACGCGCACTGCAGCAGGCGGTGCTCGGTCAGTGCCTGGGCACTGTCGAAACGGTGGCTGGCGCGCAGTTGCGGCGCACACACCGGCACCACTTCCTCGCTGAACAGCTCGATGCAGGTCGCCCCCGGCCAGGTGCCCTGGCCGAAGAAAAAGGCGATGTCGGCCTTGGCCTGCACCAGATCGAACGGTTCCAGTTCGTTGCGGATGTCCAGGTGGATACGCGGGTGGCGATCGCCAAAGCCCTTGAGCCTGGGCACCAGCCAGCGCGCGCCGAAGGTCGGCTGGGTGGCGATGCGCAGCACTTCGGTCTCGTCGCCGTAGCTGAGGATGTAGCGGCTGGACATGTCGATCTGGGTAAGGATCTTGTTCACTTCAGTCAGGTACAGGGCGCCTGCGGGAGTCAGGTGCAGGCGCCGTCGAATGCGCTGGAACAGGGAATGGGCAAGCATCTCCTCCAGTTGCGCAACCTGCTTGCTCACGGCGCTCTGGGTCAGGTGCAACTCCTGCGCCGCGCGGGTGAAGCTGAGGTGGCGGGCGGCGGCTTCGAAGCACTGCAAGGCGGTGGTGGAGGGCATCAGGCGTTTGGACATGGCAAGGGTTTACCGAGCAAAAAAGGAAGGAGTTCATTCCTGAATGGAATCATGTGCTTCGAAAAGGTCGTTTGTTGACCCGCGCCTATAGATTAATACTGACCTCGATCAACGATTACAACCGGTGATGCAAAGAGGAGGCAAGTGCGCGACCGGCAACTTCAGAACAAGAAAAAAGAGCAAGACACCTACAAGAATTCTGCTCCAACTTTTTCAGCCGTCCGTGTGGCGGCCGACCCATTCGAGGGTTCTCCATGGCTTCGCTAGACAACAACAAACAGCGTTCCTTGCAGCACGGCCTGACGTCGCGTCAGGTGTCCATGATTTCCATTGCCGGCATCATCGGTGCCGGCCTGTTCATTGGCTCGTCCAACGCCATCGCGACCGCCGGCCCGGCCATTCTCATCTCCTACGCCATGACCGGCCTGCTGGTGCTGCTGGTGATGCGCATGCTCGGCGAAATGGCCATCGCCAACCCCAACAGCGGCTCGTTCTCCACCTATGCCAGCGAAGCCATCGGCCCCTGGGCGGGCTTTACCATCGGCTGGCTGTACTGGTGGTTCTGGGTACTGATCATTCCGGTCGAGGCCATCGCCGGCGCGGATATCCTGCACGCCTACTTCCCTGGCGTGCCGTCCTGGCTGTTCGCCTTCCTGATCATGTTCCTGCTGTCGGGCACCAACCTGGTCAGCGTGAAGAACTTCGGTGCATTCGAGTACTGGTTCGCCCTGGTCAAGGTAGTGGCCATCATCGCCTTCATCGTGGTCTGCAGCCTGGCGGTGTTCGGCGTCTGGCCGCTGGCCGAGGTGTCCGGCGTGAGCCGCCTGTGGGACAACGGCGGGTTCATGCCCAACGGCTTCGGCACCGTGCTCGGTGGCGTGCTGATCACTATCTTCTCGTTCTTCGGCGCCGAGATCGTGACCATCGCCGCCGATGAAACCGCCAACCCGAAAGACAAGATCCGCCGCGCCACTAACCTGGTGGTGTACCGCATCGCGATCTTCTACCTGGCGTCGATCTTCCTGGTGGTGTCGCTGGTGGCCTGGAACGACCCGGGGCTCAAAGCGGTGGGCTCGTTCCAGCGTGTGCTGGAAGTGCTCAACGTGCCGGGTGCCAAGCTGCTGGTCGACCTGGTGGTGCTGGTGGCGGTGACCAGTTGCATGAACTCCGGCCTCTATACCGCTTCGCGGATGCTGTATTCACTGGGTGCGCGTGGCCAGGCGCTGAGCATGACCAAACGGATTTCCGGCGCAGGTGTACCGACCGTGGCCGTGCTCCTGTCGACCCTGGCAGGCTTCGTCGGTTGCTTCGTCAACTATGTCTTCCCCGGCAAGGTGTTCGGCTTCCTGCTGTCCACCACCGGCGCGATCGCCTTGCTGGTGTACCTGGTCATCGCCGTGTCGCAACTGCGCATGCGTGCCCGCGCCGACCGCGAAGGGCGGCCGCTGGAGCTCAAGATGTGGCTGTTCCCGTGGCTGACCTGGCTGGTGATCGGCACCATCGTGATGGTGTTGGGCTACATGCTGTTCAGCGATGCCTACCGTTACGAAACATTGATGACGGCCGGGGTAACGCTGTTCATCCTTCTGGTTGCGCTGACCCAGAAGGGTGGCAAGGTGGTTGCGCAGACGGCTTGAGCTTTCTGATCTAATGGGGGTGTTGCGCGCCCCCATTCCAACAAGCACAGGAAGCGTATGAACGAACACACACTTTCCCTCCAGGCCCTGGCCGCCCCCGAGGGCACCTGCTACGGCTGCGGTTGCTCCCACCCCAGCGGCCTGCATCTGCAAAGCCACTGGGACAGCGACGGTATCCACCTGCTGTGCCGGCACAACCCCGACAGCACGTTCATCGGCTGGCCCGGCCTGGTCTACGGCGGCCTGCTGGCGATGCTGGTCGACTGCCACTCCAACTGGACGGCCATGGCCTACCACTACCGCGCCGAGGGCCGCGAGCCCGGCACCCTGCCGCGTATCGATTGCGTCACCGGCAGCCTGGGCCTGAACTACCTCAAGCCCACGCCCATGGGCGTCGAGTTGCTGCTCAAGGCGCGCGTGGAAGGTGAAGTGGGGCGCAAGACCCGCGTGCTGTGCGAGGTCTGGGCCGGCGATGTGCTGACTGTCAGCGCCGACTCGGTATTCGTCCGGGTGGATACCGAAAAGCTTAAGCTCAAGGCCCATGGTCAAGCCTGACCGCATGCTCTGAAGCGCACTATTGTTGAATAATCCTGAGTGTTTCAGGGTACAAATCCTATATGGATAGCTCTTCTCTCCGACTAGTCTGGCGGCGTTTTCACTACAAGAAGCCCAGGATGTTCACTGTTCCCCGCAAATCCGTACCTCTCCCGGCCTGCTGACGCGGCCGGGGCTCTCACGAACGTCCTGGGTCAATCCACCCTCTGCAATGACACTCCGGCCACGGCGGTAGCTGTGTGCCCGGCTTGTCGCAGGCGCATACAAGGAGATCCTTCATGCGTGCCAGATTCACTAGCAAAGCCCTGTCTACCACCGGGTTGTTGTTGCTGCTCGGCGGTTGCGCCGGCGCCGTCGTGCCCAGCGAACAGATCGAGCTGACCCGCAGCGCGGTCAACCGTGCCGTGTCTGCCGATGCCACCCAGTACGCACCGGTCGAGATGCGCGCCGCCCAGGACAAACTCGCCGCCATGGACCGCGCACTTGGCCAGCAAGACCTGAAACAGGTGCGCGCCCTGGCCGAGCTGGCCGAGGCGGATGCGCGCCTTGCCGAACGCAAGGCGCTGGCCGCCAAGAACCAGGAACAGCTGGAGATCGCCCGCAAGGGGATCGAAGTGCTCAGGCAGGAAATGCTCGATGCACCGGACAGCAACCCTGCCAACACTGCTCAATAAAGGCACCGAACATGTCCAAACGCTATCTGCATTCCACTGTTGCCGTGGTCGGCCTGCTGTTGGCCGGCTGCAGCACGACGCCGGAAAACGCCACGCTGCTCGAAGCGCGTGAATCGTATTCGCTGCTGCAAAGCAAGCCACAATCCGCTCGCATCGCTGCCCTGGAAACCCAGGAGGCCTACGTCGCCCTGGGCAAGGCTGAAGTCGCCTCGCTGAAGGATCGCCGCTCGGCCGAGGTCGAACAATTGGCCTACCTGGCCCAGCGCAAGATCGAAACCGCCGAGCAAACCATCGTGCTACGCCAGGCGGAAAAAGACCTGCAGGGCATCGAGGCGCAGCGTACCCAGGCCCGCCTGGACGTGCGTACCGCCCAGCTCAAGGCCCTGCAGTCGCTCAAGGCCAAGCAGACCGAGCGCGGCATGGTGGTGACCTTCGGTGATGTCCTGTTCGACACCGGGCGCGCCGAGCTGCGCAGTGCGAACCATCGGAATATCCAGCAACTGGCTGGCTACCTGCAGGCCAACCCGGAACGTAGGGTGCTGGTGGAAGGATTCACCGACTCGACCGGCAGCGATGCCTTGAACCAGCAGCTGTCCGAGCGCCGCGCCGCTTCGGTGGCCAACGCCCTGCGTCGCCAGGGTGTCGCCGCCGAGCGCATCACCAGCGCGGGTTACGGCAAGGAGTACCCGGTGGCGAGCAATGACGATGCGCAATCGCGTCAGCTCAACCGCCGGGTCGAGGTGATCATTTCGCAAGGTGCCGAGACGGTGGCGCCACGCTTCTGACCCTGGCCAAGGCGCGGCGCCCAGCCGCGCCTTCGGTCGTTTTCATCGAGGTGGTCAAACCCCGCTGTTGTCCCTAAAGTGGTCACTTCCACTCTTCCAGGGACCGAGCATGACCGATCTCAGCGCATTCCCCATCACCCGCAAATGGCCCGCGCAGCACCCCGAGCGCCTGCAGCTGTATTCGTTGCCCACGCCCAATGGCGTGAAGGTGTCGATCATGCTGGAGGAGATCGGCCTGGCCTATGAGCCGCACAAGGTCAGCTTCGACAGCGACGACCAGATGAGCCCGGAATTCATCTCCCTCAGCGCCAACAACAAGATCCCGGCGATTCTCGACCCCAACGGGCCGGGCGGCCAACCGCTGCCGCTGTTCGAGTCGGGGGCGATCCTGCAGTACCTGGCCGAAAAGAGCGGGAAACTGCTGAGCCAGGACCCCGCCACCCGTTACCAGACTATTCAGTGGCTGATGTTCCAGATGGGCGGCATCGGGCCGATGTTCGGCCAGGTCGGCTTCTTCCACTTCTTTGCCGGCAAGGAATACGAAGACAAGCGCCCCCGTGACCGTTACGTCAACGAATCGAAGCGCCTGCTGGGTGTGCTGGATCGGCATTTGAAGGGCAGGGAGTGGATGGTCGACGAGTACAGCATTGCCGACATCGCCATCTTCCCCTGGGTGCGCAACCTGGTGGAGCGTTACAACGCGCGGGATTTGGTGGGGTTCGATGCGTTCCAGGAAGTGCAGCGCGTACTGGCCAATTTCCTCGAGCGGCCAGCGGTGCAGCGTGGCCTGAAAATTCCGGGTTGAAGGCAGGTCTGGCCCTATCGCCGGCAAGCCGGCTCCCACGCGATCGGTGTGGGAGCCGGCTTGCCGGCGATAGGGCCAGCCCCGTCAGCTCAAAAAATCTGGTTGAGCAGCCAGTACAGGCTCCCCGCCAACAGCATCGCCGCCGGCAAGGTCAGCACCCAGGCCATCAGCAGGTTGATCAGCGTGCGCTTCTGAATCCCCGAACCATTGGCAACCATGGTCCCGGCCACGCCGGAACTCAGCACATGGGTGGTCGATACCGGTAACCCGAACATGTCCGCCGCGCCGATGGTGCACATCGCCACCACTTCGGCCGAAGCGCCCTGGGCATAGCTCAGGTGGGTTTTGCCGATCTTCTCGCCCACCGTCACCACGATGCGCCGCCAGCCAACCATGGTGCCCAGCCCCAGGGCGATGGCCACGGCCACCTTGACCCACAACGGGATGTAGCGGGTGGCGTCGTCCAGTTGAGTCTTGAACAGTTGCAGGTGGCTGCGGGTATCGGCATCGAAGGTCACCAGCTGGTTCTTCTCCATCAGGCGGATCGCTTCGCTGGTCAGGTACATGTCGTTGCGCACGTTGGCCATGGCTTCGGCCGGCACGCGCTTGAGCGAGCCATAGCCTTTGACTTCTTCGCCGATCATGCCGGTCAGCGAGGCGAGGGCAGGTACCAGTTGCGGGGCGGCCTTGGGCTCGGAGATGAAGGCGGTCAGCACCAGGCGCGGGTCACCGGGCAACGGGGTTGGGTCGGTGCGCACCAAGGCTTGTCGGGTGACCTCGGCGACGGCGGAAAACTGCAGCGCCTGCTCGCTGGGCATGGTCTTGTTCAGTGCGTAGGCCATCGGCAGGGTACCGACCAGGATCAGCATGATCAGGCCCATGCCTTTTTGCCCATCGTTGGAGCCGTGGGCGAACGACACCCCGGTGCAGGTCAGGATCAGTACGCCCCGTATCCACCACGGTGGCGGCGTGCGGCCTTCAGGCGCCTGGTACAACGCCTTGCGCTTGAGCAGTGCCCGCAGGGAAAGCAGCAGCAGGGCCGCGCAGGCAAAGCCGATCAGCGGCGAGAACAGCAGGGCATAGCCGACCTTGCTGGCCTGGCTCCAGTCCACCCCGCTGGTGCCGTCACGCCCGTGCATCAGGGCGTTGGCCACGCCCACGCCGATGATCGAGCCGATCAGCGTATGCGAAGAGGACGCCGGCAAGCCCAGCCACCAGGTGCCGAGGTTCCAGATGATTGCGGCCAGCAGCAAGGCGAAGACCATGGCAAACCCTGCCGTGGAGCCCACCTTCAGGATCAACTCCACCGGCAGCAGGGCAATGATGCCGAACGCTACCGCGCCGCTGGAAAGCAGCACGCCAAGGAAGTTGCACAGCCCTGACCAGACCACCGCCACCGGCGCCGGCAACGAGTGGGTATAAATCACCGTGGCCACTGCATTGGCGGTATCGTGGAAGCCATTGACGAATTCGAAGCCCAGGGCGATCAACAGCGCCAGGCCCAGCAGCAGAAACGGCGTGACCGTGGTGATCACGGTGCCGCTGGCACTGACGTCTTGCTTGAGGCTCCAGGCGGTGTAGGCGATGCCGGCCATGAGCAGGCCGAAGAACAGAAATAAGGTGGCGCGCCCGGGTTTGTGCGAGAGCTGCGGGCGGGAATCGCGGTGGGCCAGTTGCGGCTGGCTGGCCAATGACGGGGTTGCCATGGTGGCTCCGAGTGGCTTCAGGCGAAGATGCCGAAGGCTGTCAGCATAGGAACAAATCCTTACCGGGACGTGACCTCGGTCAATGAATTACCTAGGCTCAAGACGAGTGGTAAAGGCAGGAGAACCCCATGATTCGCTGCAAGCGCGTCTATGACGCGGTCGACCAAGGCGATGGCCAGCGTGTGCTGGTCGACCGCCTGTGGCCGCGCAACAAACGCAAGGACGCGTTGCAGGGTGCGTGGTTGCGCGAGGTGGCGCCGTCGGCGCAATTGCGCAAGGCGTTTCACCTGGGTGAGG
This sequence comes from Pseudomonas sp. KU43P, assembly GCF_033095865.1. Lineage (NCBI taxonomy): Bacteria > Pseudomonadati > Pseudomonadota > Gammaproteobacteria > Pseudomonadales > Pseudomonadaceae > Pseudomonas > Pseudomonas sp. KU43P. Next base: position 2,102,226 of record NZ_AP019365.1, read on the forward strand.
TGGACTTCAGCGGTTTCACCCAGCGCTATCGGCAGGAGTTGGCGGCGCACCCCGAGCATTGGTACCCGCTGCTGGACCTGATGGCCAAGGGTGACCTGACCCTGCTGTATGCCGGCAAGGATACCGAGCACAACAATGCCCAGGTGCTGGCCGCGTGGCTCGAAGAGGAATGGGAGCGGCGGGGGCCGGGCAGTTCGCCGGTGTGTTATGCCCCTTGAACTCAAACCCGCCAGCGAGCGGGATTGCACCTTTGCCCGGGGCCTTACGCGCCGGGCGATGCTGCCTTATTACCGCGAGTTCGATCTGCTGTGGATCGAGGAGGCGTTCGACCAGGCGTGGAGCTGGCGCGAGCAGTGGCTGATCGTTGACGGAGAGAGCGTGCTGGGCTTTTGCAGCCTCAGTCAGGATCGCCAGGCGCTGTTCATCCGGGAGCTGCACCTGGTGCCGGAGCAGCGTGGGCGCGGGGTGGGCAGTTGGGTGCTGGAGCAACTGGCGTGTTGGGCTGGGCAGCGGCGCTTGCCTTTGCTGAGGTTGATGGTGTTCAAGAGCAACCCGGCGCGGCGTCTGTACCTGCGCCATGGGTTTGTCGAGATGGGGGAGGATGACTGTTTCGTGCGCATGCAGCGGCGAATCATCTGATCTGTTCGGCCCCATCGCCGGCAAGCCGGCTCCCACAAGGGATTGCAGCGTCGACACGACCGGTGTGGGAGCCGGCTTGCCGGCGATAGGGCCAGAACAATCACCGCAAGAGGTGTCTCACTGCTGCTGCACCCGCACCGTCCCACCCTGGCCCACAGTCGCTTCCAGCAACTGCCCCTGCAACGGCAACAGATCACCGATCAACAGGTTCTGCAGCAACGGCTTGCCCTCATAGCGGTTCGCCCCCAGCACCACATCCCGCACCCCCTCCACCCGCACCAGTGCCTTGCCCACCTGGCCCAGGCGGTTGCCGCTGAGCACCAGCGGCCCCGGCAGCGGCGTTGAGTTGCGCACGCTCACGGCATATTCCGAGGTATTGCCGATGCGGTTGTCGAGCAACGCCACGGCGCCCACCTCGCTGGCATCCACCGCGCTGCCCTGGCTGCTGGCCAGCAGGTTGTCGTCGATCACCAGTGGTGCCGCCACGCTTGGCGCCAGGTTGCGCAATTGAATGCCATTGCCGCGGCTGTCGCCAATACGGTTACTTGCCAGCAACACCGCCCCCTGCTGTTCGCTGACCTCGATGGCCGCCTTGGCTGCACCAAGGATCAGGTTGCCTTCCACCCACGCACGGGTCTGCCCGCGCAGGCGCACGCCGCTGTTGTTGTCGATGCCGCGCAGCTGGTTGCCCTGCAGCTTGAGCTGGCTGTCGCGCACGTCGATGGCGTACTGCTGCGACTGCTCGAACTGGCTGGTGCTGATGGTCGCCTGGCTGTGCTGCAACTCTACTGCGCTGGACATCTCGCTGAAGTGGCTGTCACGGATGATCACCGTGGCCAGGCGTGTGCCTGCCGCCTGCTGGGCGCTCAGGGCGGTGGTCAGGCCGCGCGAGAGGTTGGCGTTGTAACCCAGGCGCTTGAGGGTCGAGCCGAGCACTTGGGTATGGCTGCCGGCCCAGGCCACCACGAACGGCCGCCAGGCGCGTTCGGTGGCGCTGGGCTGGTCGCCGGCCATGCTTTCCAGGTTCGACTGGTTGAGCCCCAGCCAGCCCTGATTGATCAGCGCCGTGCCGGAATAGCTCGACAGGTACAGGCTGGTGCCTTCGATCAGCAAACCGGCATCGGCACCGATCAGCAACGGATAGCTGAGCAGGTAGCCGTCCTTGTAGCGCTTGAGGATGCGCGGGTCGTCGAGCGCATCGTGCAGTTGCGCCAGGGTGATGCTGCCGCCACGCAGCTGTACCACTTGCGGGTGGTGCGCCTGGTAACCGGCAATGGCACGGAACAGGCCGTTGTTGACGAAGGGCTCGAACGGCCAGCTACCGGCCTGGGCCGAGAACATCGGTTGCAAGCTGACGCTGGCGCGGCCTGCCGGGCGCGGGCGTTCGCCTTGCTGGAAGGCTACTGCCTGGCGCACCTGCTGGCGCAACTGGTCGACCTTGAGCTGGCGCTGGTCCTGGGGCAGTGCGGTAACCGATGCGTTGACCGGCAGCGTCTGGCTGGCGGCATGGGCGGTGCCGGCCAGGCACAGGGCGGCCAGGCAGGTAACGGAAAAGCGGGCGAGGGCGGCCATGGGTCAGCTCCTTGATCCGGGCAGGGGCGAATAGAAGGGTTTGAGCGGGCCACCGAGCTGGCTGTAGTTGTCCACCTCGCCGTCTTCGCTGTCGTACAGCTGGCGCGCCAGAGCATGGTGCGGGTTGCGCTGCAGGAACGGGATCAGCCAGGCCAGCTTGTAGGGCGCCACCTCCGTCTGTGACTGGCCCTTGAGTTCGGGCAGCTCATCCGGGGCGAGCACGCTGCGGGCGGCGAAGTTGGCCAGCAGGTCGAGGGTGTGCTGGTCGTCGGCGCTCCACGGCAGGCCGTTGGCCCGCGCCGATTCGGCCAGCAGCACCAGCGGCACCAGGGCGTACTGGCTGTAGGTGGCGGCCAGCTTGCTGCGGGCCACCTCCAGCGGCAGGTAGGCATAACTGCCGTCGCTGCTGCGCACGGCCTGGGCGAGGCCCCGGCGCAGGTTGCCGTCTGCCCACTGGATGAAGTCGTCGCGGCCCACCAGCATGCCCGCGGCGGCCACGGCCCAGGCGGCCCAATAGTCGTGGTTGTTGAAGTAAACACCGCTGGCCGTGCGGCGCGGGTCGTATTCGGCGATCACCCGTTCACCCAGGCGGGTGAACCAGGTTTTTTGCGCGGGGCTCAGTTGCAGCTTGCCGTCGCTGGCGGCCTGGGTCAGCAGCACGCTGCCGGCCATGGCCGCCAGCGCCCATTTGCGCGCGGCCATGCCGGTGCCGCTGGCGTCGGGGTTGAGCAGGGCGCCGGCTTCGGCCCAGCGCTGCAGCCACTGGTCCTGGCAGGCCAGGGCCATGTTGGCTTCCTGGGGTTTGCTGGCGCGCTGGAAGTGCTTGCTGGCGTAGATCAGGCCGCCGACGAACTGCTTGACCTGCTTGCCGATGCGTTCGCTGTCGGCGTCAGGGCTGCTGCGCAGGGTCGACTTGCTGGCGTCGCGCTGGTCGTACTTGCTTTGCAGGTGCAGGGCGCCGGTATAGGGCGCGGGGGGCTCCCGGGTGCAGGACAGGGTGCGGTAGTCGGCGATCATCGCCGACTGTGGCGTGCTGTGGGGGGGCCAGATGGATTGGGCGGCGTGGGCTTGGGGGGCCAGCAGGGCGATAGCCAGCCAAAGCGGGGCCGCTTTGCGGCCCATCGCTGGCAAGCCAGCTCCCACACTCATCGCGTGGGCGCTGGAGATCCCTGTGGGAGCCGGCTTGCCGGCGATGGGGGTCACAGACACAGTCGAGTCTCCACATCGGTAGCCGCAGCCCCCGCCTTGGTCGGCTCCATGAACACCGACAACAAGTTGGCCCCTGCAAACGCTGGGTCCTTGCTCAGCTCCAGGTAGTACTGCCCCCCGGTCACCGCCGCCTCACGGCGGAACCACACCTTGTCCCGCGCCCCGTTGTCGTAATAAACGATGATGTAGAAGTCCTTGACGTTCTTGTCACTCAGGCGAATGTCGAGAAACCCCTTCGAACCGCTCAGCGACTGCCGCCCACTGCCGGCATTGCTCAACAGCTCGATCCGCTCGCCCACCTTCAGCGCCGGGCGTTGCAGTTTCGACCCCAGCACTTCCCTGGACGCCGAACACCCCCCCTGCACCGCAGGCACCAGTTGGCGGTACATCAGCGGCGAGTCGAGCCGGTAGTTGGCCGGCAGCTCCCAGACGATCAGCTTGGGCGGTGCCTTGGGTTTGTAGTCGCTCGACAGCAGGTACTCCAGCAACGAGCCATCCTCGCCAACCCCCGGCAACGCATAGTTGAGGATGTCCACCCCAAGGTACTGCTTCAGGTAGCCATCGAAGTTGAACTGCTTGCTCTCGTCCTCACGGGCCGCTGCGTTACTGTCGCCGACCAAGATCACCTCGGGGTCGGGCGCTTCGTCGAACAGCGCATCGGCGCCAGCGGCCTCGGGGATGGTCTGATAGCCGCGCACGTACTGGAAACCATAGTTGTTGCCACAGATGTAGCTCAGCGCCAGGTTCAGCGTACCGTCCTTGGGCACCATCACCCCGGGTTCGGTGCGGTAGGCCTTCCTGGCCAACCCGGCGTAGAACGGTTGCCGGCGGATTTCATCGGCCATCAGCCTGGCGGTGGCCTCGGCACCGTGGGGCGTCCAGTGGTGGTCGCGGCGGAAGAAGTACTCGTCCTTGGGCGGCTGCTGCACCAGTTGCATCATCGGCGCCACCACCGCGCCACCCTGGCGAAGCTGCCCCAGGTAGGCGCCCAGGTTGCTGCTGGCGCGGGCGTAGTCGAAGCCGTGCAGTTGGCCGGGCAGCAGCTTGTCACGGTGCATCAGCCCGCGGGTCGGCTGGATCGCCATGGCCACATGGATGCCCTGGCGCTCGAAGGCCTGCATCAGGCGGGCGAACTCCGGGCGCATGGGGGCAGGGATGCCAAAGTCGTTGGTCAGGTCGACCATCGAGCGGAACAGCCAGCGGTCCTTGCCGGGCACGATCTCGCGCATCAGCTTCATGCGCCCTTCGCCATAGCGTTGCGGGTCGCTCAGCGCCGGGCAGACCATGCATTGCAGGTTTTCACAGCCGGCCTTGCCCGCCGGGGCGGCCTGCCCGGACAGGCTCAGCAACGTCATGGCCAGGCCGAGGGCGGAGGTTAGAAGCGTCTTCATGTGCCATTCATCCTTGCAGCGTGGGGCGTCACTCGGTGGGGTCGATGCTGTTGGCCAGGGTCATGCTGCGGTTGCCCGGCAGCAGCACATAGCTGTAGGAGCGGCCCTTCTTGAGGAACTGCTCGTCGAAGCTGGCGACCTTGGTGTCCTGGGCGTAGGCGGCGAAGTCGATCTTGATCTCGTTGACCATGCGCGTGCCGGTCTGGCCGTTGCCCAGCGGTGCGACCACTTCGTGCTTGCCATCGGAAGTCTTCAACGCAGTCTGGGTCGGGGTCAGGTTGTAGAAGGCGATCTGGGCCTTTTTCGGCTCGTTGACATACTTGTCGCTGATCAGGGTCAGTTGCTTGCCATCGAAGATCACGGTGCTGGCGGCATTGGCCTTGAGCTGCGGCTCGATGGCCTTGCTGCCCACGGCGATCTTGTGCGGGCCGGCGGGGGTGAAGCGGTAGCCGCTGATCTGGCCGGCAGCGACCCGCTGCGGGTTGACCTTGCCGCTGAGGGTCACGTCGATGTTGCTGTCGGACAGGTTCAGCACGCGCACGAAGGCCGAGTCGGCCGGGGCCACGGCGTCGTACAGGTCGGCGTTGCCCTCGGCGGCCAGGGTGGCGTGGCTGGCGGTGGCCAGGGCGATGGCAGCGAACAGGTGGGTCAGTTTCATCAGGTTCTCCATGATTCGTCAGAAATGTTGGGGTGTGGCGCTGTGGCTGAGTGAACCGGGCCGGTGGGCGAGCAGGGTGCGCAGGGGGAATTCCCAGACCACGGTGTCGATCTGCGCGTTGGCCAACTGGTCGCTGGCCAGGAACTGGTTCATCGCCTCGAAGGGGCCACGGGCTTCCACGGCGATGCTCAACAGGTCACGGTTGAGCGCCTCCTTGAGAAAGCCGACGAAATTCCAGTCGTCGATCTTGCTGTAGCTGGTGCCTACCAGCAGCAGGCTCTGCTCCTGCTCGGCGAACAGGTCGTCGGCCTTCTGCTCGGCCTTGAGGGTTTCGTACAGGGCGATCGGGTTGGGGCCGTATTGCGGTGCCAGGCGGGCGTGGTCGAACTGGAGGTAGTTCATCAGGTCGCCCTTGACGCTCTTCTCGCCGGCCTTGTGCGACACGTACACCTGATCACCGAGCAACTGCGGGCGCTGGCGCGCCAGCTCGTAGGCCGACAGCCGCGCGCCTTCCGGGCTCCAGTGGGTGTCGGACTTGAGGAACAGTTGTGGGCCGTTGAGGTTGGCGAGGAAGGCAGAACGCAGCGGTACCACGTCCAGCTGGCGGCTCTGCAGCTCACCGACAAAGCGGTCGTAGAGGCTGCTCACCCGTGGGTCGAAGGCCTGTTGGGCATGGGCCGCGTACACGTCCAGCTTCATCGGCAACGGCAGGATCACCAGCTGCTTGCCATGCTCGGCCAGTTGCGCCTGCACCTTGGTAATCTGCGCGAGCTGGCTGGCCAGGTTGGCGTCCAGGTCGTAGGGCACGCGGTACTCCTGGTTGGTGTAGAGCCAACCCTCCTTGCCCAGCACCACGCCCTTGGTGCCTTCGCCGAACAGGTGGAACTGGGCATCGGCCCACAGCTCCACCGAAGGGTCACGCAGGAAGAAACGCTTGTCGTAGGCCTGTTCGAACTTGCGCAGCAGTTTGCCGTCGACGAACAGGTTCCAGGTGTCGGTCGAGGTGCGGGCGAAGCTCACCACCGGCGGCAGCGAGTAGATGAACATCGCCCCCAGCACCAGGGCGAAGATCAGGCCGTTGGCCTTGCTGGCCGTGTTCATTACTGGGTACATGGCCGTCTCCTAGAACTGGAAATACAGGAAGGGCGAGAAGGAATTGGCCGCCAGGCTGCTCAGCGCCAACAAAAAGCCACCCCACAGCAGCACGCTGTTCAGCGCGCCGACATGGCGCATGAAATAGCCTTGCTTGTTGCCCGCGTAGAAGCGCACGTTGTTGATCCCGGCCAGCACCAGCCAGGCCAGTGCCACCAGGGCGAAGGCCATGGCCATCTTCGAGGCGCCGAGCACGTACAGCTGCAGCGAGCCGAAGCCGTTGAAGCCGAACAGTGCTTGGTAGATGTCGAGGCTGTGGCGCAGGTCCATGGTGAAGAACAGCGGCATGCTCAGCACGATCAGCACGGCGGTGCGCAGGTTGCGGCCCAAGTGGTAGGGCGTGGTGACCTTGGTCGCCAGGCCGAACTTGCGCTCGATGACCATGCCGATACCGAAGAACAGCCCCCAGCAGATGAAGGCGAAGCTTGCCCCGTGCCAAAGGCCCGACAGCAGCATGGTCCAGACCAGCGCCGGCAGCGCCCCGGCCACGCGCTTGCGCACCAGCGGCATGTACACGTAGTCACGCAGAAAATGCGCCAGCGTCATGTGCCAGCGCGCCCAGAACTCGGTGATGCTCTGGGACACATACGGCTGGTTGAAGTTTTCCGGGAAGCGGAAGCCCATCATCAATGCAAGGCCCAGGGCCATGTGGCTGTAGCCGGCGAAGTCGAAATACAGCTGCAGGGTGGAAATCACCAGGCCGAACCAGGCGTCGCTGAACTGCAACGCGCCCTCGCTGACGAACAGCACGTTGATCGGCGCCAGGCGGTCGGCAATCAGCACCTTCATGATGAAGCCGAGCATGAAGCGGCATACGCCCAGCGAGAACAGCTCCAGGGAATGGTTGCGTTCACGCAGCTGCGGGGCCAGCTGGCTGTAGCGCAGGATCGGCCCGGCCACCAGGTGCGGGAACAACGCCACGAAGGCGGCGAAGTCGATGAAGCTGCGAGTGGGCGTGGCGTCCTTGCGGTAGATGTCGACGATGTAGCTCAGGGCATGGAACACGTAGAACGAAATGCCCAGCGGCAGGAAGATGTTCTCCAGCGTCCAGGTGTTGATGCCCAGCGGCGCCAGCAGCAGGGCCAGCACTTCGGCGCCGAAGTTGGCGTACTTGAAGTAGCCCAGGGTCGACAGGTTGCCGGCCACGCCGATCCACAGCAGGCGCAAGGCCCAGCGCTTGTCGCCGGCATCCAGGCGGGCTTTTATGCGCAGGCCGAAGGCGTAGTTCCAGTAGGTGATGCCGACGAACAGCAGCAGGAAGTCCGGCCGCCACCAGGCGTAGAAGATGTAGCTGGCGGCGACGATCACCGTCGAGCGCCACTGCGGCCTGGCCAGGAAGTACACGGCCAGGAACAGCGGCAGGTAGAGGAACAGGAACACGTTGGAGGCGAAGATCATGGCGGGGCCCGTCCTTAGTAACTGATCACCACGCCAACGCTCAGCTGGTAGTCGTCGCCGGTTGCCAATGCGCTGCCGGCATTGAGGTAACTGGCGCTGACCAGCGCGTTGACGTCCAGGTGCTTGCCGTCGATGGCCACCGGAAACATCTTCCAGTAGTAGTTGAGGTCGAGCATCTGCCCGACGTTGCGGCCATTGCCGTTGCTGCCCTGGGCGATGGCGCGGTTGCGTTCGGCGCGCTGGTCGCCGTTCATGCGGATCGGCAGGGTGCCGTCGGCGTCGCGCAGGTTCAGTTGGGTGACCCGCAGGTCCAGCGCGCTGCGCGGGGTGGGGCGGGTTTCCACGGCCAGGCCGTAGTAGCTCAGGTTGCGCAGGTCGAGGGCGACGAACGCGCTGGTCAGGCGGGTGCTGTAGGAGCCGCTGCGGGTGATGCGGTCGGACTGGATGGCGTTCAGCCGAAAGCCATCGTTCTCGTCGCCGGGCTTGTCGGTCAGGCCGCCGCGCAGGGCCAGGCGTGGCGTCCACGGCAGGCTGTCGAAACGCTTGCCGACTTCGCCCAGGGCTGCCCAGCCTTTGCTGCTGTGGCCGGTGGTGGTCTGGCCGTTGCCGTCGGTGTTGTCCATCTTGCCGTCCAGCGCCGCCAGTTCCAGGTGGTAATCGCTGAGTACCGGGTAGGCCAGGTTGTCGCCCTTGAAGAACAGCCCGTAGCGCATGCCCTTGAAGTCGTAGCGGTCGTCGGCGTCGTGGCCGCTGTGGTCGTTCTCGTGCATCAGGCGCACGCCGACCTGGTTGTTCGGGCTCCAGCGGTAGGCGTACTGGCCCATCAGGTAGGTGGTGCGCTCCTCGCTGTCGGCCAGGCGATTGACGTCGGTGTTGTAGTTGTGGAATTTCTGGCCGACGGCGAAGAACGCCTCGGAGAAGGTGTCCTGGTAGTTGAAACGCACCGATTCCAGGCTGTCGTCCCACCAGATGCCGTAGTCGTCGTAAAAGCGCTGGCGGCCCAGGGATGCCGAGAAGCGCGGGTCGTCGCCGATCAGGTTGCGCTTGACGTACAGCTCGCGCAGTTCGGCGTACCAGCCTTCTGGCTGTTCGCGTTCATTGGCGTTGCTGGCTTCGTTGGTCAGGTTGCTCGACTGGCTGGAGTCGTAGTTCAGCCACAGGCGGCCGTAGACCATCCATTTGGCCCAGCGCTTTTCCGGCGAGTACCAGGCGAACGATGGCTCATAGCGCAGGCTGTAGAACGATTCGCGGTCGCTGCCGACCTGGGAGTCCTCGGGGCCGTAGCCGGTCTGCACCGTGAGCTTGTTGAAGAACTCCGAAGTGATGACCGGCTCGCTGCCATCGGCCGCGGCGACGCGCACTGGCGCGTTGCTGTCGGCTTCGGGGCCGGTGATTTCTTCCGCCGCCAGGGCCGCTGGCAAGGGGGCCAGGGCCAGCAGGGCGCCGAACAGGGGGTGATGCGCTTTCACAGGGTGGCCTCCTTGAACAGTCCGTTGCGAGCAGCGAGGGCGCGCTCGATGTCATCCTTTGGCAAGGTCTTTTCCAGCCGCTTGAGCAGGCTGCGTGCACTGCGTTCGCCCAGGTCCAGGGCAACGCGGGCGTAGGCGTAGGCCTTGACCGGGTCATGGCACAGAGCTCGGCCATAGGCGTGCAACGTGGCCATGCGGTACCAGGCGGCGGTGTTGCCCTTGTCGGCTTCGGCCTGAAACAGGGCCAGGGCCTTTTCCTGGTCGGGCTGGTCTTCGACGCCCTTGCTGTAGTACTCGGCCTGCAGCAGGCCGGCACCGGGGTAGCCGCTGGCACGCAGTTCCTCGATCAAGCTGCGGGCCTTGTCCGGGTTCAGGGTCAGCCAGTTGTTGACCATGTAGAACTGCGCCTGCAGGGCCTTGGCCCGGGTCGGCTCGCGCTCGCGCACCTGGTCGATCAGCGCCTGGGTTTCCTCGGCGTTGTGCTCGGTGGGGTTGGAGATCATGTAGTTGGCCTTGGACACCATGGCCGGCACGAAGCCGCGGGCCACGGCCACGTCGCGCCAGCGTTGCACCCGTGCGCTGGCCAGGTTCAGGGCATCGTCCTGGGCCTTGTCGCGGGCCAGTTGCTCGGGGCTGGGCGGCAGCTTTTCGAGCGTGCTGGTGGCCGCCTGGCGCTCGTAGCGGTCGGCGTCCAGCTCGGCGCGCTGCACACTGGTGATGCTGTCGAGCAAGGCCGCGATGCGATGGACGATCTCCACCGGCAACTGCTCGCGCTGCGCTTCGAGCTGGTCGGCGAAGGCTGGGAACAGCGCATCCTGGCGCTCGCCGAGGAAGGCGTAGTAGCGGTCGATGGCGCGTACATCCACTTGCACGGCCTGGCGGTACCAGTGCTCGGCGCCGGCGCGGTCGCCCTGGCGCTCGGCCAGCACCGCGTGGTACAGCTCGGGGCGGCAGCCGAGCAGGCAGGCGCGCTGGTACAACTCCAGCAGTTGTGCAGCCTGAGTGACCTCGACCAGCTCTGGATAGGCCAGGAATACCTCGAGGGTGGTGCTGGTATTGCGTGGGTCGAGGTTGGCCGGGTAGCGCGTCAGCGCCTGCGCCACCCAAGGCCGCTGCGCTTCACGCAGGCTGGGCGTGCGGTCGATCAGGCGCGCCAGCGAGGCCAGCGCCGGTACCAGGCCGTGGCCGTCGGCAAAGGCCTTGCGATACAGCGCCACCACCTCCGTGCGGCTGGCGTCGTCGCGCCCGGCCAGCACATCGCCCAGCAGCAGGGTGCTGGCCAGGTCGCCACGGGCCGCCAGCTCGCGCAGGTCGCGGGTGACCTCGGCGGAAGGGTCTTTGTACAGCGCGTAGCGGATCTGTTCCAGGCTCTGCCCGGCAGTGGCCGCGCTGGCGCAGGCCAGGGCGATGCTTGCCAGCAGCAGGCGGGAGGGCATGTTCACGCTCATGGGTCAGTCCTCGGCCAGTCAGCGCGCAGCGCCGAATGGCAGGCCCAGGTACAGGTCGACCGCCACTGCTTGCTGGTAGGCGTCGGCCGGCAGCGGGGTGTCCGGCTGGATGGTCAGTGCCAGGTTGCGGTTGGTTTCATCGACACGGGCATCGACCACCTTGCCGCTGAAGTGCCCATCGAGGCCGAACACCTGCATGTCCACCGATTTCACCCGGCCGACATCGGCGAGCTTGTCGAATGGCACATTGGCGCGTACGAACAGGCCCTGGTCCTTGGGCAGCAGGTGCATCAGCGGCGCTTGCTTGTAGCCGTAGCCGTCCAGCCGCTGAGCCGGGTAGTAGACCTGGCAGTCGCAGGGGCTGTTGATCACCGTTTCGATGGTGGCGCGGCCGAGCAGGGCTTGCAGGTCACCGGGCGCAAGGTCGGCCACGGCTTTCATGTCGGCCGGGCTGGTGAAGCTGGTGGCCAGTTGCGTGGAGATGTTCGCCAACGGCTGGCCGGCCTTCACTTCGCTGGCATCGGCGGGCAGCAGGTACTTCACGTAGCCGTTGTCGGGCATGCTGATGACCTGGGCATTGGCCGCCACCTGCGCCTGCACCGCGGGAATGCGGAAGAACAGCAGGTAGCCTTTGTAGCCGACGAAGGCCAGGGCCGCGACACCGGCGGCGGTGTACAGCAGGGTGCCGGTCAGCGCCTTGAGCCGCGCCCCCGGGGTGCGTGCGCTGGCGTACTTCTGCTTGCGTTCCTTGATGTAGTTCTCGCGCTGCATGACGTTGAACAGGCCGTTGATGTCGGCGATTTCGCCCGACATGTAGGCGCTGATCAGGTAGCGCAGGATGTCGCGTTTCTGCGCATCCAGTTCGACGAACTGCGCACCCACTTCGCTGCCGCGCTGGGAGACGATGCGCACCTTGCTGTCGATGCTCAGGTCGACCTGATTCAGGCGCAGGCGGATCGAGGCGTCGTACAGCGCGCCAACGGTCAGCGGCGCCTCGTGGCGCAGGCCCAGGCCACCGAGCGAGATGTCCTGCAAGGCCGTTTCGAACGGCGCCTGCCCGGCGCTGCTCAGGCGCACGCGGGCGTTCATCCGGGTGCGCACGTACTGGCGCTCGTCGATGGCCTCGTGGACGATGTTGGCCGCAGTCTTGCCCGGGGCCACGGGAATGTTCGTGCTACTCATGTGCAGGCGCCTTTCCTTAACGTTGCGTGAGTTCCAAGAGAACGGTGATGACCCCGAAGAAGATGGCGATCGAGGAGCACAGCATCGCCTTCGAGGACCAGCGGTTGAGGGTGGCGTCGAAGTCGACGCTACCGGTGGCCAGGGTGGTCTTCTGCCGCGTCCAGCTTTGCTGGTCCATGTGGAACATCGCGTAGACCTTCATCAGCGAACCGACGATCTGGTTGTAATAGAGAACGAAGGGGTACATCGGGCTGACCGGGTGGCCGGCGAAGACGAACAGCACGGTCACCAGGCTGCGCGAGATGAGTACCCAGAACAGGTACACCAGCAGGTACTGGATGCCGAACACCAGGCCGGCCACCACCGAGGCGGTCAGGCCCATCAGGCAGGTCCACATCGACACCCGTTGGTCGAGCAGCACATACAGGGTGAACAGCCCCAGCCGCGCGCGGCCGAGCAGGGCGGTGGCGCGGAAGTTCTGGCGCAGCGAGTTGCCGTACCAGCGGAACATCAGCTGGCGCGTGGCCACCCAGAAGCTGTCGCTGGGCGGGTGCTCGACGGTCAGGGTGTGGCTGTCGGGCACGTAGAAGGTGTCCCAGCCGGCGCGCATCAGGCTCAGCCAGCTCGACTTGTCGTCGCCGGTGAGGAACTGGAAACGGCCCAGGCGCCAGTGCTCGAGGAAGTCGGCCTCGACGTCACGGATGAACGCCGGGTCGATCATCACCGAGGCACGAAAGAACGACAGCCGCCCGGTCAGGGTCAGCACCCGGTGCGACAGCGCCATCGAGCACATGTTGATGTGCCGCTGGACGAAGCGCATCGAGTGCCACTGGCGCATCCAGCGGCTGCCCTCGACTTCGCAGAACTCGTTGGTGGTGAGGCCACCGACAGCCGGCAGCACGGCGAACAGTTTGACCGCACGCTCGACGCAGCCCGGCAGCATCATGGTGTCGCCATCGACCACGCCGACCACCGCGTCATCCAGCGGCATCTGCCGCGACAGCGCACGGAAGGCATGGGCCAGGCCATCGCGCTTGCCGGTGCCACGGGCGCGGACGATCACCAGCTTGATGTCGTCGCGGCCCTGGACCTCGTTGCGCATGATGTCCTTGATGAAGGTCTCGTCGCCTTTTTCCACGATCGAGGCGATCACCGTGCACGGTACCTTCAGCCGCTGCACCTCCTGGAACACCGACTGGTACACCTTGAAGGTGGTGTGGGTGGGGATGCGAAAGCTGGTCACTACCATGAACAGGTGCGACGGCAAGGCCGCATCGCCCATGCGCTCGACCCGCCGGCGCAGGCGTGGGAACTGCCAGTGCAGGAAGTACATGCCGCGCACGTAGTGGATGATGGCATTGCCATACCGCCACATGCCCAGGGTGCCGATGATGAAGATGAACAGGTGGTGGTTCGGGTCCAGATACTGCGGCGCGACCATCTCCGATGCCAGTGCGATCAGGCCGGCCAGGCACGCCCAGGCGAAGAAGCTGGCGCCTGCGCGCAAGTAGCCTGGTGCCACGAAGGGCGGTTGCTGTCGATCCATGTAGCCTTCACTCCTGTTTGCCGCCGCCCGCACAGCACCCGCACAGGCCGGGGCCTGTGGGGCGTTGTGCAGCAGTGCGGGGTGGCGTTTACCAGCAGATGCCCTGGGTACGGGCGTCGCTCACGCCCGGCATGAAACCGACCAGGTCGATCACCTGTTTGCCTTTGCCGGCACCCAGTGCTTGGGCAAAGCGCTCGTCGTTGTTGCCCAGGACGATCACATCGGCGTCATCGATCACCTGTTGCAGGTTGCTGTCGAGCAGCGACGAGACATGGGGGATCTTCGATTCGATGTAGTCGCGGTTGGCCCCGAACACGCGGGCGTATTCGACGTTGGCATCGAAGATGCGCAGCGCGTAGCCCTTGCCGATCAAGCGTTCGGCCAGCTCCACCAGGGGGCTTTCGCGCAGGTCGTCGGTGCCGGCCTTGAAGCTCAGGCCCAGCAGCGCGACCTTGCGTTTGTCCTGGCGCTCGATGAGGTCGAAGGCGTTCTGCACCTGGTTGCGGTTGCTGGCCATGATCGAGGCCAGCAGCGGGTGCTCGACGTCGAGTTGGCTGGCGCGGTAGGTGAGGGCGCGCACGTCCTTGGGCAGGCACGAACCGCCGAAGGCGAAGCCCGGGCGCAGGTAGTAGCGCGACAAGTTGAGCTTGAAGTCCTGGCAGACCACGTCCATCACGTCGCGGCCGTCCACGCCCGAGGCTTTGGCGATGTTGCCGATCTCGTTGGCGAAGCTGACCTTGGTGGCATGCCAGACGTTGCAGGTGTACTTGATCATCTCGGCGACTTCGATCGGTTTGCGGATGATCGGTGCGTCGAGGCCCTGGTACAGCGACTCGAGCAGGTCGCCCGAAGCCTTGTCCAGCTCACCGATCACCGTCATGGCCGGGAAGTCGTAGTCCTGGATAGCGGTGCTCTCGCGCAGGAATTCCGGGTTCACCGCCACACCGAAGTCGACGCCGGCACGTTTGCCGGAGGTTTCTTCCAGAATCGGGATGACCACGTTCTTCACGGTCCCGGGCAGCACGGTGCTGCGTACCACCACGGTGTGGCGGCTGCCCTTGTCGCGCAGGGCGGTGCCGATTTCACGGCACACCGCTTCCATGTAGACCAGGTCGAGGTCGCCATTTTTCTTGCTCGGCGTGCCGACGCACAGCAGCGACAGCTCGGTGGCGAGAATGGCGGCCTGCACGTCGGTGGTGCCGCGCAGGCGGCCCTGGCGCACGCCATCGAGCAGCAGCTGCTCCAGCCCCGGCTCGACGATGGGCGACTTGCCCTGGTTGATCAACTCGATTTTCGCCGGGGAGATATCCACCCCCAGCACATGATGACCGCGGGCCGACAGGCAACCCGCGCAGACCGCGCCGACATAGCCAAGTCCAAAGATACTGATGTTCATAGATCCCTCTCCCCAGGCGCGGCGAAGCCGGCCGAGATTGCACAGTTCACGTAGGTTTCGAATGGCAGACGCGCAGAAGTAAGCCGCGCTCAGAAGTGGCGTTACAGGCTGTTTCTTAGTGGTCTTTTTACAGACTAAATGCGTTTTTATTTTTATTGCAAGCGTAGATCTTTGCTTATTTTGAAATAACTTTGATTGTGCGTGTGAAAGTTAAAAAACTGTTTAAAATCAATAATTTAAAGTTGCTGTTAGTTGGGCGTCAAAAAACTGCTTTGTCGCGTTGTGTCGGCTAAATGGCGCCAGATCGATGGCGTTCAGCGTGGCTTAGCACTCGTCGCAGGACTTTTTGCAATCGCCTAAGTTGATATTTTTCATAATTAACAAGCGCTTCGTGTGGCTTATTCCAGTTTCACTGGTGGCCTAATACTGGCTTGCGACGGATGCCGACCAGGGGCATAGTGACCGCACAGTCTGCATCTGCGCACAGGATGGTGAGCAGGCCCCAATGACGGCAAAAAGGAAGAAGGAGAGCGTCATATGAACGGACTCGGTCCGCGACTGAGGGAAGAGCGCGAGCGGTTGGGCATGACCCAGCGGGTGTTTGGGGATATCGGTGGTGTCGAGCCCAATGCCCAGGGTAAATACGAAAGCGGCGAGCGCACGCCACGGGTCGACTACCTGGCGGCGCTGGCGGCCAAGGGGGTGGATGCCCTCTATGTGCTCAGCGGTGTGCGCACACCCGCGCCACTGCAGAGCCTGAGTGTGGATGAAAGCGGTTTGCTGGGTGCGTTCCGGCGCCTGTCGGCTGCAGACCAGGCCGCGTTGTGGCATTTGCTCGGGCGCCTGGTGGGCGAGGGGCGCAGTGGCCATGGCACGTGGCCTCGGCATCATGAGCGCCAGTCAGGTGTGACAGAAGTTTTACGCTAGGTCCGCTTTGAAAAATTTTGTTAAGGTGGCGGGATCCAATCGCCCTGTTGACGAGGTGTCTGCTTGATAAGGGTCCTAGTGGTCGACGATCACGATCTGGTGCGAACCGGTATTACACGCATGCTCGCCGACATCGATGGCCTGCAGGTGGTGGGTGAGGCGGATTCGGGTGAGTCGGCGCTGAAGCAGGCCCGAGAGCTCAAGCCGGACGTCGTGCTGATGGACGTGAAGATGCCTGGGATCGGCGGCCTGGAAGCCACCCGCAAGCTGTTGCGCAGCCACCCGGACACCAAAGTGGTGGCCGTCACCGTGTGCGAAGAAGACCCGTTCCCCACCCGCCTGATGCAGGCCGGGGCTGCTGGCTACCTGACCAAGGGCGCAGGCCTGGACGAGATGGTCCAGGCCATTCGCCTGGCGTTCGCCGGGCAACGCTACATCAGCCCGCAGATCGCCCAGCAGATGGCGCTCAAGTCGTTCCAGCCGCAAGGCTCGCCGTTCGATGCGTTGTCGGAGCGGGAAATCCAGATCGCCTTGATGATCGTCGGCTGTCAGAAAGTGCAGATCATCTCCGACAAGTTGTGTCTGTCGCCCAAGACCGTCAATACTTACCGTTATCGGATCTTCGAAAAACTCTCGGTCACCAGCGACGTCGAACTGACCTTGCTGGCCGTTCGCCACGGTATGGTCGACGCAAGCCTGTAAACCCTCATGTCCCAAACTTTTGATGCCAGCGCATTCCTGGCGACCTGCAGTGGTCGCCCGGGCGTTTACCGGATGTTCGACGCCGAAGCTCGCCTGCTTTACGTGGGTAAGGCCAAGAACCTCAAGAAGCGCCTGGCCAGCTATTTCCGCAAGGCCGGCCTGGCGCCGAAAACCGCTGCGCTGGTGGGCCGCATCGCCCAGGTTGAAACCACCATCACCGCCAACGAGACCGAGGCGCTGCTGCTTGAGCAGACCCTGATCAAGGAATGGCGACCGCCGTACAACATTTTGTTGCGCGACGATAAATCCTACCCCTATGTCTTCCTTTCTGACGGCCAATTCCCACGACTGGGTATTCACCGCGGCGCGAAGAAGGCCAAGGGCCGCTACTTCGGCCCGTACCCCAGCGCCGGTGCCATTCGCGAGAGCCTGAGCCTGCTGCAAAAAGCCTTCTCGGTGCGCCAGTGCGAAGACAGCTATTACGCCAACCGCACCCGGCCGTGCCTGCAGTACCAGATCAAGCGCTGCAAGGGGCCTTGTGTAGGGCTGGTCGAGCCGCAAGAGTACGCCGAGGACGTGCGCCATTCGGTGATGTTCCTCGAAGGCCGCAGTCAGCAGCTGGGCAACGAGCTCAACGCCGAGATGGAGCAGGCCGCCATGGCCCTGAACTTCGAGAAGGCCGCCGAGCTGCGCGATCAGATCGCCCTGCTGCGCCGGGTTCAGGACCAGCAGTACATGGAGGGTGGTTCTGGCGACGTCGATGTGGTCGCCGCCTTCGTCAACCCGGGTGGTGCCTGTGTGCACCTGATCAGCGTGCGTGGCGGGCGGGTGCTCGGTAGCAAGAACTTCTTCCCGCAGGTGGGCATCGAGGAGGAGGTGGCCGAGGTCATGGCCGCGTTCCTGTCCCAGTATTACCTGGGCAACGCCGAGCGCGAACTGCCGGGCGAACTGATCGTCAACGTGGTGCACGAGGACTTTGCTGCCATCACCGAGGCGCTGCAGACCCTGCGCGGCCGCGAGCTGACCATCAGCCACCGGGTGCGTGGCACCCGCGCCCGCTGGCAGCAGTTGGCTGTGACCAACGCCGAACAGGCACTCAACGCACGGCTGGCCAACCGTCAGCACATGGCCGCCCGCTTTGAGGCGCTGGCCCAGGTGCTCGGCCTGGATGAAGTGCCGCAGCGCCTGGAATGCTACGACATCAGCCATTCCAGCGGCGAAGCCACGGTAGCCAGTTGCGTGGTGTTCGGCCCGGAAGGCCCATTGAAGTCCGATTACCGCCGCTTCAATATCGAAGGTGTCACCCCGGGCGACGACTACGCTGCCATGCACCAGGCCCTCACCCGGCGCTATGGGCGTATCAGGGACGGCGAGGGCAAGCTGCCCGACGTCTTGCTGGTGGACGGCGGCAAAGGCCAGCTCAACATGGCCCGAGAAGTGATGCAGGAGCTGGCCTTCACCGACCTGACCCTGCTCGGCGTGGCCAAGGGCGTGACCCGCAAGGCCGGCTTCGAAACCCTGTACCTCAATGACGTGGCCCACGAGTTCACCCTCAAGGGCGACAACCCGGCGCTGCACCTGATCCAGCAGATTCGCGACGAAGCTCACCGCTTCGCCATCACCGGCCACCGCGCGCGCCGCGGCAAGGCCCGGCGCGTGTCGAGCCTGGAAGATGTGGCCGGAGTAGGGCCCAAGCGCCGCCGCGACCTGCTGAAACATTTCGGCGGCCTGCAGGAGCTCAACCGCGCCAGCATCGACGAAATCGCCAAAGCCCCCGGCATCAGTAAAAAGCTTGCCGAATCAATTTATGCCAGCCTGCATAGCGAGTAGAATGCCGGGCTCAACCCGCAGCCAGTCGTACCGATGAATATTCCAAACCTGCTCACCGTTCTACGCGTCCTGCTCATCCCGATCTTCATCCTGCTGTTCTATGTGCCCTATCACTGGAGCTACATGGCCGCCAGCACGGTGTTCGCCATCGCTGCCGCCACCGACTGGTTGGACGGCTACCTGGCGCGCCGCCTGCAGCAGAGCACGCCATTCGGCGCCTTCCTCGACCCGGTGGCCGACAAGCTGATGGTAGCCGTGGCCCTGGTCTTGCTGGTGCAGG
Organism: Pseudomonas sp. KU43P; assembly: GCF_033095865.1. Lineage (NCBI taxonomy): Bacteria > Pseudomonadati > Pseudomonadota > Gammaproteobacteria > Pseudomonadales > Pseudomonadaceae > Pseudomonas > Pseudomonas sp. KU43P. The sequence goes on from NZ_AP019365.1 coordinate 2,121,025, forward strand.
TGCACGCCAACTTCTGGCTGACCCTGCCGGCTGCGGTGATCATTGGCCGCGAGATCGTGGTATCGGCCCTGCGCGAGTGGATGGCTGAGCTGGGAGCCCGGGCGCATGTGGCCGTGTCCAACCTGGGCAAGTGGAAGACCGCCGCACAGATGCTGGCGCTGGTGATCCTGCTGGCCAACCCACCGATCGTGAGCTTCTGGGTGGTGCTGGGTTATGGCCTGTTGCTGGTGGCTGCAGCGCTGACCCTGTGGTCGATGGTGCATTACCTGGTAGCCGCCTGGCCGCACCTGCGCGAAGGTTCGGAGCAGAAATAAAACTTTTTTGAATCAAGGGGTTGACGCCATTTTAGATATCGGTAGAATGGCGCCCATCACGACGCGGGAATAGCTCAGTTGGTAGAGCACGACCTTGCCAAGGTCGGGGTCGCGAGTTCGAGTCTCGTTTCCCGCTCCAAATTTGATCCTCAGTGCGTCGCTGGGATCACAAAGAAGAGGCCTTAGGGCCTCTTTTTTTGTGCCTGGGATTTGGCAATCAGCTTGCTTGGCTTCGTAGCCCTTCAGCAAGCCGCCATTTACAGTGTTTGCGCGAGGGGCCACCTCGCCTCGACAGAATGCATGACCTCATGCAGCAATGGTTGGGCACAGCTGATGTCAGTCTGAGAGAAAGCGGGCATAGCAATTTTTTGAAAAATGCCCAACTTCCTTAGCCTGCATAATTAAGTTTGATGACTATCATCAACATGCAATATAGATAGGTGCATTACTGGCCTGCTCTAGCGAAACTCTTCCTCTATAACGTAAAACTCTGTTTTTTTTGCTCCGCAATCTGGGCATAACCAGTCTTCTGGCAGGTCAGCAAAAGCTGAAGAAGCGAATTCCTCTTGACCAATACGCTCAAAAGTCTCGTCGTAGCAATACCAGCATTTTCGACAAAAATACTTTGCTTCAGCCATTTCGATACTCCTCTTTACTGCCAGCCCCAGCTACTATTTTGGTCTGCCATTCGTTACTAAGCACTATGAGTTCACCCAAAAGAAACTCAACTATAATTTTTACTTTTTTGGGGACAAACCGTCCAGGTTGATAAACAACCCAGGCAGCTCCCTGAGATGCCCCTTTAAAGATCCACCCTGGCAGTAAACGACATAATCTTCTACTCTCTATTGCTTCAGCCGCCATGCAAATTGGCATACAAGAGATACCTAGTCCGGATAGCGTAGCAGTGAGCGTTGCCTCGGGACACTCTGACAAATACCGACCAGCGACTGATACATCACACTCTTCGTTACCCGATATAAATTTCCAGCACTGCCTGTCAGGGTTTCCTATGAAAGGAATACAGCTGTGTCCAATAAGCTCAGACGGATGATTAGGCGCATCATGCAGCTTCAAGTAACCATCCGTAGCACACACTACAAAATCTACATCAAAGAGCTTTCTAGCCACCATCCCCAGTGGTGGTCTATCAGTGATGACAATGCCAACATCTATAGCATCCGCAATGAAGTCAAACTTCTCACCGCATATTAGGTGAACGTTAACACCACTGTGTGCAACTAAAAATCTCGGCATCAGCTTGCTGCATAAAGCATACAGGGACTTCGGTACGGCCAGCCTTATCAAACCTTGAGGAGACTCCAAGAACCGTTCTTTTACCTTGAACATATTTGCAGATGAATCGAGCACTGATTTGCAGTGTGCGTAAATCTCCTCACCTTCTGCATTGATTTTCAAGTGTCGAGTGCTGCGTTCAAGCAGTCTCAAAGAAAGTGCACTCTCAAGCTTCGTTACTTGCTTGCTAATGGCTGAGGCAGTTACTCCTAATTTAACTGAGGCCTCAACAAAGCTGCCGGTTTCAACAACTACGGCGAAGGCAGCCATGCACGGTAATATATCAATATGACTCTTTGGAAGGTAGCCTTTAGGTTCCATTTATCGACCACTCATATTTTTTATTAAAAACATACATCAAGTCAAGGGCGTGAAGCTCCTGAGGAATCAGGCAACAATGTGAAGCATTACTGCGCCACACAAAACTAATGTGATTCCAAGCAGTTGAATTAGAGATAAGCGCTCTTTTATGAAGATAAAACCTAGAACAGCAGCCACACCTCCAGATAGCGTGCTGATAATGGTGACAATCGCGATAGATCCATGGATAGCTCCATACGAAAACGCTGTGAATCCTCCTAAGTTAAAAAGACCGGCCCCACCTAAGGAAATGTATGATCTTACACCCAGAGAATTTTTCGCATGCTGCTTAAGCATGAATGGAAAAAGGAAAATAACTCCCACTAGATAAGTTGTCCAAAGCATGTTAACTGGCCCTATCGCCGGAAGCGTATATTCTCCCTGAATCCAAAAACTCAATCCATATAATATGGCAGCTACAAGAGCAAAGGAAATGGCTTTGCTCTCGCCGAAGCAAACCGGACGGCTTTTGGATTTATGGCCTGCTCCGACAAGTATTACGCCCAATACACATCCTGCAAGACCCAGAAATTGAAGTGTTGACAATAACTCTCCGCTCATCCATGCAAGTAATGCGGTAACAACTCCATACAAGGTGATCAAAGGAGCAACAATTGCGGTTTTTCCGTATTTAAAGGCTTTGGTCAGCGCGATAGCTCCTGTTAACGTTAATAATGAGGCGGCTAAACTAATTAGCATTACAGCTAAGCTAGCTATCCGAATAAATTCAAAACCCTCTTGGGACATCCAAACGAAGGCACTCAAGAGCACTAAGCCTAGAAACTGCCCTAGAAAGACAGACCTGCTCACACCAAAACGCCTTGCGTTTACGCTTACTAAATAGTCAGTAATACCCCAAAATACCGCTGCTACCAGCCCCATCGTTACGTCCATTCTTATTTTCCTTCCCTACAGTAGTTTCAAGAACGAGACGACAGCCACTCGTCTAGAGGCGATCAAAAGACAACTTTCGTTCGAAGAATCTATTTGAGATGGAAATAAAAGGCGCTGTCAATATTGTGGAGAAGAACGTCACGAGCATTAGAACATTATAGGAATTTTCCGACAGTAGCCCTGCCTGATATCCTACAGCGATAACAATCAGTTCAGCTGCACCTTTTGTACTCATCAGAATACCAAGCTCAATTGATGCGCGCTGGCCTAAGCCTATGATCCGGCCAGCAAAGTAAGAGCTCAAAGCCTTGCTGATAACTGCCCCACTTAGGAAGATCAGCACCCACAACCAAACTTTCAATTCCGCAAGCCCGTTAAGTGAGAATTGAAGGCCAACATTAACAAAAAATAGGGAGATCAGAAGTTGACCAATACCACCTATCCATCTATCCCAAACATTTTTTGCACCCTCCATCTCAACGGCTACACAAGCAGCCAAAACTATGCCTATTGAAAAATGGAAGCCAAGGATATCTGTCGTCACTGCCGAAACAATAAAGAATACAAATAAACCTACGCCACTCGATTTGCTAGTAGGCTTGGCTTTTAGTTTGCGCAAGAAGGGCTTGATTAATAACAGCATGGTTGCAGTGTACGCGGCAAGCAGCATCACATTAGCAAGATTACCTACCTCATCATGCCGAACCACAATCAATAGAAAAGCTAATGCCAGCCAAGCAAATATATCCGTGTATACAGCTGCTGTAACAGCTAGTCGTCCACATCTGGCTTGAAGCCCATTCGATTCTTTCACTATTGCCATAAGAACGGGGAGGGCTGTCACCGAAAAAGCAATCCCGCAGAAGACTATATATCCTGCTAAATTGGAAATAGGACCAATATCAAATCTTGAGTAAAATGCCAGAACCCCTCCAGCAATAAACGACACTGCTATTCCTGCGCCTGAGAACAACATGATGTATGTCTCGCTGATCTCAAGTTTATTTTTTAAGCTTATTTCCCACGCGGCCTCAACCAGTATAAAAACTAAGCCAAATTCACCAAGCATTTTTAACAGCGTTAGCGCGTTAGCGGGGATGACGCTCCAAAAGAAAGGATAATAGAAACCAAGAACCGTCCCTCCTAATACAACGCCGGCGCATACATCTCCTAAAACCGTAGGCTGACCAAGTTTGCCCAGTACTGTTCTACATGCGACGCAGGCAATTAGTATCATCAGCGCCAATGCAATAAACTCTTTCATTGCAGCACCTTAATTTTTGCAGGGATGAACGCTTGAGGCTACATGTTCAAGCGAAGAAGCTGATGCACTAACTCGGCGTGCTCCGCTAATAGTTCTCGGTTCTCGTGTACTAGATAAACCATGCCCCATGAAGAAAGGAAGTCTCGTGTCACCTCTACACGCTGCCCTGTCGATACAAATAGGTTCATAGAATTGAAAGAGCTTAGTTGGCTAACAAGCTCCACTCCTGAAATGCTCTTAACCTCACCCGGTGCTGTGCTAATCAGACAGCATATGCAGAAGTGTTTATTAAATCTTGGTGTTGCAGTATGTTGAAATTTTTTGCCCAAGTAGATATCGAGATTAAAGTCGTAGCAATTGAAGCCAGAACAGAGCTCAATCATTCTCGGTACATCGGCACCTGGTAAACGACCATTCTGCTCGATAATCAAGACACCTTTCGGGCCTATTTTTAATTCTATATCGTTGATTCCATAATCTAATTCAATCGCTTCATTTACATCGCAAGCATAAGAAAAAGCAAGTTGAGCATTGTCTCCCGATAGCGGTAGCGACATGATATTCTTGTAAATGCTTAGGTTGCCCGAGCATTCAATCTTCTCGTATTTCGCAAAACATAAAAATATCTTATTTTCGTTCTTTCCAAGATTGGCTGTTACAACAAAATACTCTATGCCCTCAATATACTCTTCAGCTAGCGCAACTACTTCTCCATCTACATGAAAATCATGATTGCCCTCTATGTTAGATATGGCAAGGCTCAGCTCAGCGAGATTCTTACATACTTTCACATTTTTGCTGCCGGTTCCTTGGCTAGGTTTAACTACGAGAGGAAAATTAAAGTTCTGATCTTGACTGCGCTCAATAGATTTCAGGCTAACCTCAATCGAATGAGTCGCAGGAACGTTCTTGTATTCAAGTGTTTTCTTTAACTCTAGTTTGCACATTCGCGATTTTAGGCTGATTACTGGGTTTCCCACCAATCCATAATGATAATTCAACATGTCTGAAAGCCCCAATCCGAGGTCAGAACCCGGAATTACCGCGCATATTTCGTATTCTGCTAGGCGGCATACAGCTAGTTCAAAACTTCCTGCATATACCACTACTTCGAACCCACTCAGATCCTGCAGACGGCGAAGCCCCTCCGATAGTTTGGCAACACTTATGAGTGCAACACCAATTAGACCTTTGCTTCGAATCTCACTACCGTAGTGGCGAGCAGAGCTGACAGGATCAACTATGACGATCGCAGATCGACGCCCATTCATTGAATACTCCTCATCATCTGATACATATGCTCGTAATATCTAATTGCAACGTTATATCGAATGGCAACTCCCAGAGATAACTCTCGCAAAACATCTGGACCGCAATCTGCATAGTGCGGCAAGACTCGCTCCAACCAAGCACAGCTATGCCGTGTATCGATTTTGATATGCGTTTTGTGATAAGCAATAACCTCTGTTGGCAACTTTAAGCGTTCGAGCGCTTCAGTGGTTGCACGAAATCGGACTGGTGCAGATCCCTCTACAAGTCCCATTGCGCCAATCAACCTCACGTTATATTCTCTTCTTATCGCCCACATAAGCAGAACATTGCCGTTCATAAGGCATTCCAGTGTGGGGTATTTTACAGATATTCCAGCTCCGTCCAGCACCTTGCGCATATGTGCTGATGACTGCTTGAACATTGAGGTATGAACGGCAGTGAAATCGCCATTTCCCATTTCATCCCAGTAGTTTTCTCCAGCCACCATTTTTTGTTTTACTGGCATCCCTATTTGGACCATTGCCATTAAATCATCAAATGAACCATCAACGAGCTCTTCCATGCAGATGTAGTATGCCATCTGCTCAACGGTCGCTTCTTGCCTAACATACTCAATGAACAGTTGAATATCGATATTAAGCTTGTTTTCTTTTGCGATATACCAACTGACAAACTCTTCTTTATTAGTGGGTAGTTCATCTGTATTTACGTTATGCTCCTCGAACGTAAGCCAGTTGTCTTCCAGGCGATGGATTTCATTTTTTATATTTTGAAGCACCCCCCTCATGGCAACCAGGCTCTCTGGTGATCCAAGTACTTTTCTATAATAACTTGCAAGCTTCTCTTGCTCTTCATAAATCAAGGAATTCATATCGACGCCTCTCAATACAACGCTGTTGGGAAATCGCAAGATTTGAGATTAAATGCCTGGTATGAAGGGCCATTTTCATACAGCCATATCAAGCGCCTATGTGCCTCTTCGAGAGTTGGGATATGCCCCGAATCGACCCACCATAAAACAATCCGTGGATGCTCAATTGGCTGAAACCAGTTGTGTCTACTGAGGATCATTTCGGCATGTGGGGTTTTATAAAGAAAGTTTTTCAGCGACCACACATCTTTCCACAGCGAGAGCGTATAGAGATAGCCTTCGCCCCATAACGTATCTAACTTGTCTTGATCTTCATTTACTTCGCGCCATATGAATCCGCGTGAGCTTTCCGCTAACTTGTTTATGTAATCAACGTTGTTGTAAAATTCATCCATTTTACGATCATCGCGTGGGAATTTAGGCTTTACCAGGTCAAACTGCGCCAATATTTTAGTCATAGGTACTCCCAGCTTTGAATTTCGATAATGTTTCTCTCTGGGTCCCGAACATATAAAAAATTGCAGGTGCCCACTTCTTCCACGAAAACTTCAGAGAGCCTACCTAGCAGCGCACCGCCCCAGCGGATTACATCCACACATACGCTTTCTAGATTTTTTACTTCAAAAGCCAAATGGGTTAGACCTTGTGTGTTGGCCTGTTTTTCTGCCGCTTGAATGCTCTTTTTATATTGAAAGATTTCCAGCGTTGGGCCACAACTCCCATAACCCGGTAGCCGTAAATGAATGCCCTCGATCTCTGGTGAGCACACTCCGGTCCCCGCTGCAATTGAATCTCCAGAGAGTTTTCTCGGCGAACCGACTGGGACACACCCAAAGACACAAATATAGAAATTTGATAAATTGCGCCAGTCGCACGATATTAAGTTTGCGTGCGCGTATTTAATATTGTTCATAGGGTAGCCCTGATACTTAGTCCCGAAAAACAAAGGTCTCGTGTTCTACGAAGCGATCCTTGTCTCTAGCTCGCTCCCATGTGGTGTTTAGAATAATTCGATTAACGTCATGGGTTAGTGGCTTGACACGATGTAATGTCGTATCGGCTTTCAGTAAATATATATCTCCAGAAGAATGGAAGTATGAGTCAATTTTGTTTTCCACCAAAAGTTCTTCCACTCGCGGGTTTTTCTTATTCCACCTGGTGTGTGGGACACACTCCAATAGCCCCCCGCAGTCAATAGCGGGGGCTTCTACTACCCAGATAATTGTGTAAGGGTAGTCCCCCCAGTGCCATCCATGTGTATCCCCTGACTTATGCTGACAGTTAATAATGTAGTTGTCCCATTTCCATGGTGTGGGGATTACGTCCTCTTTAACAATGTTTGCTATCAGGCTGGACAGGTACTTTGACTCATAAGCCAAGGAAATAAATTTTCCATTTTGCTCAATGGATTCCTGAGGCACATTACTTAAACGCCTAGGAGTATTGCCGGTTGACTCAATGACAAAATCTCGACGTTTCGAGTGGTTCGCTAGGAGAAACCTTACATCCTCGGCAATTAAAGCATTTACTGCCGGATCAACAAGATCATTGATCTTCAGGTAGCCATTTCTTTCAAAGCGGTGTTGCTCCCAAAAGAAATCTCTTTCTGAAAACGGATCAGAGTTCAGTAATTCAGAAAGCTGTGAGGATATATGTTCCAGGGTATTCTCAGGCATGTTGGCTTACCTCATTTGAATGGCGGATACCATGAAACTGATCCTACAAGTGAGTTATCACCAAATAAAGTATCCGGCTGGCAGTTTATAAATTCCTAAAGCGGCCGAATGAAATTGCCGAACGTGCTTAGCTAAGGCGATATGTAAAATCATGTTTCCCTTGTACGTCGTAGGGTTATCAGGTCTCACATATGGAAGTGCGCTTGGGGGTAGTGGCGGCCAATTTGTAAGCGATGTGACGTGTACCGAAAATAATGAGAGGAGGTGCTTGGGTTGTATTTTTAGGCACTAGCAATTGGAGGGATAATCAAAATGGAGTCAGATTGAGCTTAAGCTTGATAAGCTCCAACTCATCGGATCGTTTATACATGAGGTAGGGCATAGCTGAGGTCACTGGTTCGGCCGCCAGATGAGAGGGCGCGCAACGTTGTGAGAGTGTGCGGGTTCTGGTTGTCAGACTAACGCGGCTGTGGAGCAGAGCGTTATCGGCAGGCTTGACAGCCCTCTTTATCCCAAGTGCCGGACGAGACTCGGGTTGCGCGTACTGCGCTTTCGTCGATCATCCAATCTGACTTAAATGTGCTCGACCATCTGATCGAAAGTCCCTGATTCCTCCAGTCCCGGAACCGTTGCTAAATCGCTGACCATGGGCCGAAGCGCTCCGGCATATATGGCCAAGCAGCGCGTGAGCAGAGTACACAGAACATGCCATCGAGGATTAGGGGGCGCACAGGCGCAGCCGTCCTTGATCATGAGTTCGATGAGGGGAATAGGAGGCCACTCCCCAAGCCTCGCCCGAGTCTTCATAACGCTTTGTCATCATAGAATACTTCTCCGTCGACAGCGGGGGCTCTACAGAATCTAGGCGCTCAAAGACTGCCGATAGTGAACTGGCCTAATGATTTTGGACACCTTCTTAGGGCGCTATGATGGCGCCCAATTGGAGGCAAAATCAGTGCGAAAGTCATACTCGAAAGAACAGAAAGTCCGGGCTGCCGAGATGGTGCTGGACGGTGGCCAGTCAGTCCCCGAAGTCTGCGAAATGCTTGAGATTGGGCCTACAGCCCTGCGGCGTTGGGTCGAACAGGTGCGCAAGGAGCGGGAGGGCCAGGTGCCAGCTGGAGCCAAGGCCATTACCCCGGATCAACATCGAATCCAAGAGCTTGAGGCACTGGTTCGGCAGAAAGATCGAGATATCGAAATCCTAAAAAAGGCCAGTGCTCTCCTGCTTCGGGACTCCAAAGATCGTTCTCGCTGATCAACGAACTGAGTGAGCAATATGGTGTTGTCGAATGCTGTCGCGTGCTTGGGGTCAAGCGCAGCAGTTTCTATGCGTGGCGCCAGCGCCAAGCCCGAAAAAATCCTGAACGGGATCAGTTACGCTCGGCTGTGGAAGGCCACTTCAAAGCCTCTCGCGATTCGGCCGGGTCGCGGACGCTAACCCAGGAGTTACGACGCGACGGCCATAAGATTGGGCGTTACAAAGTACGTGCGCTGATGCGTGAAGCTAACCTTAAGTGCAGGCAGCGTAGGCCGCACCGGTACCGCTCATCAGGCGTGGAAGCATTGATTGCTGAGAATCAGCTGAAGCGAAATTTCAAAGTTTCGACGATCAACGAGGTTTGGTGTGGAGACGTGACGTACATCCAGGTTGGCAAGCGCTGGCTGTACTTGGCCGCTGTGATCGACCTTTATGCGCGCCGTGTAGTCGGCTGGGCATTTTCGATGATTGCGGACGCCAGGCTGGCCTGTAACGCACTGCACATGGCGGCCGAGTCCCGTGGCAAACCGACAGGCGTGATGTTTCATTCCGACCAGGGATGTCAGTACACCAGCCACAAATTCAGGGCTGCACTTGAAGAGTACAGCCTGAACCAGAGCATGAGTCATCGCGGACAGTGCTGGGACAACGCCGCCATGGAGCGTTTCTTCGGGGCCCTGAAATCAGAGTGGATCCCTGCTAAGGGCTATGAAACCGAAGAGCAAGCTCGGGCGGACATCCAGGCTTACTTGGTGCGCTACAACCTGAAGCGCCTCCACAGCTACAACGGTTACGAAACCCCGGTAGCCATGGAGAAAAAGCTGAAGGCAGCGGCATAAAACCTAAACCGGTGTCCAAAATTAGTTGACCAGTTCATAGGGGCTCCTCAGAACCCAGGCGTTAGGTGCAAAACTCGAATCTGGACCATCCCAGTGATGCCAAACTATTTCAGCAGTGTATTCACCAGTTGCGCCTGCGCCGTCTCATCTAGGTTGGAACAGACTGCACATCTGCTGGAGTGGAGCTAAGGGCAAGCCGTCGGGTCGCGAATGATCATTGCACAGACGTAGTAAAAGAAGCTGTACCGTTCGCGTGTGAACACAAAGCCCCGGTTCACGGGGCTTTGTGTTCACACGGGGGGGGCGGGGCTTCGCACTCAACGAGTACCCAATTTGCGCAAGTTCCCGGGCGTGAACTCTTCAGGCCCGAAGTTGCTGGCATTGAGCAGTGCCGGTTTCTGATGATCGAGCAGCCGGTCGACCATGTAGGCGCCGGCAATCAGGTCATGGTAGATGGCCAGGCGCGCGTGGAAGCGCTGGATGTCGTAGGCATAGATCGAGGTCTGCATGTTGGTGCGCCACAGTTGGCCGCGGCCATCGTAGTTGTCGGCCAGGGTGGCGGCCCAGCTGTCTTCGTCGATGTAGAAGGTGCGCTTGGCATAGATGTGGCGTGCGCTGGGCTTGAGCGTGGCCTGCAGAATCCAGGTGCGGTGCTTCTCGTAACGCATCAGGTCCGGGTTGATGTGGCCGGCGGCGTTGATGATGTCCGACTGTTTGACGTCCGGTTCATCGATTTTGTAGTTGTTGTAGGGGATGTAGATTTCTTTCTTGCCGACGATGGTCCAGTCATAGCGGTCGGTCGCACCGTTGAACAAGCGGTCTTCGTCATACACACGGAAGCCACCGGCGCCGGTTGGCGAGTCGTAGCCCACGGTCGGCGCCCGGCGCACGCGACGCTGGCCGGGGGTGTACTGCCAGGCCTGGCGGGGTTGCGCGGCTGAGTCGGTGAATTCGTGGCCGACAATGATCTCGCCTTTCTTGCGCACCGGCTCCAGCGTGGTGAGCAGGAAGTTGGTGAAGATGCCGTTGGTGGTCTGGGCGTTCTGCTTGGGGTCGGACCACAGTGAGTAGATCTTGTAGTTGACCTTTTCCAGCACCCGGTTGTTGTCGGCATAGACGACCACCTGGTTGTAGTTGGCTTCCTCGGTGACTGCCCGTGCTTGCATGTTGTGGTTGAGGATCAGCTCGTTGCCGTTCTTCGGGATCGGGAACGGCGAGGCGCCGAAGGCTTCCAGTGCATCATTGCCGTCGGCGCTGAGCTTGGCGCTCTGGGCGTTGCGCAAGATTGCCGCTTCGGTGTCCTTGTCGGCACGGAAATCCCGGTGGCTGGGGTAGACCGGCATCTTGAAGGTGGCGGGGTAGCGCTTGAACAGCGCCTTCTGGCCCTCGGAAAGGTTTTCGGCGTACTGGTCCATGTTCTGCGCGGTGATGACGAACAACGGCTTTTCGTTGGCGTAGGGGTCCGGGTAGGGGCTGCCGGGGCCGTCGAATTTCACCTGTGGCGGGGCGCCGCGCCACTTGCCGGTCCACTCCGGGATGCTGCCATCGGCGTTGCCGGCGCGCTCGGCGCCGATCGGGGTCAGGGCCTTGCCCAATTGCGCGGCATCGCTGCCATTGGCGCTGGCCTGCAGGGCCACGCTGCTGCTCAGCAGGGTGGCGGTAAGCGTGGCGCGCAGCCAGGTGTGCTTGAAGTCATGCATGTCGTTGATCCTCATTCAGGGCTTCAGAACCGGTATTTGAAGTTGAGTGCGACGTTGTCGCGGTCGGCCCAGGGCGAGTTGTTGGCGTTGCCCAGGAAGGCGCTGTAGAGCGCTTCGACGGTGAAGTTGCCGAGGTAGCGCCAGGTCGTGCCGATGCTGGCGCGATCGTCGCCCTGGCCATAGTTGATCGAGCCGGTGAGGGCGCTGTCGTGCTGGGCGGCGGTGCTGAAGTTGATCGGCACCGACATGTCCCAGCCGCTGAAGACGTCGTTGTAGTCGAAGTTGACCTGCACCGTGTAACCCCAGGCATCGCGGTCGCCCACCAGGCTGTCGGTGCCGCCCAGGGTCAGGCCCGGGGCCAGGGTCAGCGGGTCGGATTTGTCGTTGTGCAGCACGGTGTTGTAGACCAGCTCCCCGGTCAGGGTGGTGTTGTCGGAGAAGGCATTCGGCCCGAACACGTGGATGGCCGAGAGCTGTGCCTGCAAGGTCTCGGCGCGCACCGCGCTGGAGAAGCCGTTGTCGACCATCACCGGCTGGCCGTCCCGGTAGCTGACTTCGCCGGCCAGGCTGGTATCGCCGAGCACGGTGGCGAAGCTGGCGCCATACAGGTCGATGTTGTCGAAGTAGCGGGCACGGTAGAAGCCCAGGTCGCTCTGGAAGTCCAGGGTCGGGGTCTTGTCGTGGTAGCGCACGTAGTACAGGCCGAATTCGGTGTTGTTCAGCGAGGCGGCGCTGTAGCGCAAGGCCACGCCGTACTGGCCGCTGTCGCTGGGCTCGTCGTCCTTCAGGCGCCTGACGAAGCCGGTGGCGTCGCTGTAGCCGCCCCGGTCGATGTAGTCGGTGGTGGAGAAGTAGCTGCCGACCCCGAACATCTGAGTCTTCTCCCACTTGTACTGGTAGTAGGCTTCCACATCCAGGTCGTCGGTCAGGCTGAACTGGCCGAACACCTGGCCGACCGGCAGCAGCACTTCCTTCACTTCGACGCCCGGGGTGGTCGCCTTGGTCGCGTCCACCGGGCTTTGTGCGCCCGAGACACCCGGATAGAACAGGCTTTCACCCCAGCTCACCACCTGGTCGCCCACGCGCAGGTTGAGGTTGTGCCCGGCCATGTCCCAGGTGCCGTAGGCATAGGCATCGAGCATGCGCAGGTCATCGCGGTGCTGGTCGACGGTGTCCTTGGGGAAACGGTTCGGTTTGCTGCACACGCCACTGGCAAAGCAGTTGGAGGTGCCGGTGTCGTTGTCGTTGCTCTGATCGTAGGCCCGGTCGTAGAAGCCCGAGGCCCGCATGAACACGCCGTAGTTGTCCTGCCAGCGCAGGTTGGCCTCGGTGAGGAAGCCCACGCGGTCGGTGATCAGGCTGCCCCGGTCGAATGCATTGTCGCCGTCGTTGCCATCGGCATTGGCCACCAGCTTGTGGTCGCGTTTCTCGGTACGCCAGGCAAGGCTGTAGCTCAACGTGGTGTCCCAGTCGATGCTGAGGTCATCGTTGGGCTGGAAGGTCAGGGCGCTGGCCGGCTGGCTGAGGCTCCCGGCCAGCAGCAGCAGGGGCAGGCTTACGTACGTGTTGAGCGGTGGCTGGGCGATTGTTGTTCTTATCATTGTCGTCCTCGTGCGCGGGCATGCCTGCCCGTCCGACGTTTTGGGTAGGTGGTGCAGGCACGACTATGGGATGGGGCCTTGGCAGCAACATCGTCCAAGTGGACTACGCGCGCGGTGCATCGACGCGGTAGTCCCATCGGACGATGCCGGGGCGCTTCGTGCGTTGGACAATCCCTGGCCGATGGCCCCGCGCGGGCCGTGCTGCGGTCTGCCCGACGGAGGTACGCGGATGATCAGGTGGGATGAATGCTGCGACGTGCTGGTGGTCGGGGCGGGCGCTGGCGGCATGACCGCCGCGCTGCGTGCCCATGACCTGGGCCTCGATACCCTGCTGATCGAGAAGCGCGATCAGTACGGCGGTACCTCGGTGGCTTCTGGCGGTAGTGTGCGGATCCCCGACCTGGGCCGCGCCATGCTCGAGTACCTTGAGCGCGACACGCGCGTACGCTTCGTCGCCATGGAGCCCAAACCCTTCGAAGGCGCAGCCCTGGGCGAGGAATTGCTGCGCATGCGCGAGCCATCGCCCGGCACGCTGCTGATGGGGCGCGTGGCCATGACCCTGACCGAAACGCAGGTGCTTGTTCACCGCAGCAAGGGCTGGCTGGGCCTGGCGGCAACCGTGCTGTGGCGCTACTGGCGTGACCGTGAGGGCCGCAGGTTGTCGCGGCGCGACCGTTATCTCACCCAGGGCAGCGCCCTGGTCGGCGCCTTGCGTTGCTCGCTGCTCGACCGCGGCCTGCCGCTGTGGCTGAACTGCCCGCTCGACCAACTGCTGATGGTCGGCCATCGCCTCGGCGGTGCCCGCGTGCGGCGCGACGGGCAATGGCTGAACATCAAGGCCCGCCATGGGGTGATCATCGCCTCGGGAAGTGGCGAGCGTAGCCTGGCGATGCGCCCCGGCACCCAGGGCCTGTACGCCATCGGCCCGGGTACCGGTCTCGGGCCCGCCATGGCCTTCGGCTTCCTGGCCGCCAACCAGATTCGCGGCAAAAGCCAGCAACGCCAGGGTGAGTTCACCCTGGCCCTGACCGGGAGATAGAAGCATGCACACAGACAGGCGACAGGTGGCGTTGGTGACCGGCGCCAGCCGAGGCGTGGGGCGGGGGATTGCCCTGGCCCTGGGGGAGAAGGGCATGACCGTGTACGTCACCGGCCGGGTGCCGGGGCAGGGCGGTGCGACCCTTTACGGCCATGCGCTGGAGGGCGACCTGCAGGGCGTGGCCGCGGCCATCGACGCCGCTGGTGGGCGCGGCATCGCGGTGGCGTGCGACCATGGTGACGATGAGCAGGTGCGAGCGCTGTTCGAACGCATCGACCGGGACTGCGGGCGGCTGGATCTGCTGGTCAACAACGTTGCCCATGTTCATGACCAGTTGATCGAGCCGGAGCCCTTCTGGGAGAAACCGCTGTCGCTGGTGCGCATCCTCGATGTCGGCCTGCGCTCGGCCTATGTCGCCAGTTACCACGCGGCCCCTCTGCTGCTGCGCAGCGGCCAGGCGCTGGTGTGCTTCATTTCGTCGTTTGGCGCGGGATGCTACATGCACGGGCCGGCCTATGGCGCGCAGAAGGCCGGGTGCGACAAGCTGGCGGCGGACATGGCCGTGGATTTCGAAGGGCGCGGGGTGGCCGCCGTGTCACTGTGGCTGGGGCCGCAGTTGACCGAGCGTACGCGCATAGCCGGGGAGGAGCATGGCGAGCAGTATCGGGCGTTCCTGGAAAATGCCGAGACGCCCGGGTTCAATGGCCGGTTGATCCATGCCTTGCTCAATGATCCGCAGTTGGCGGATTACAGCGGGCAGACGCTGATCAGTGCCGAGGTTGCACCGCGCTATGGCATTGCCGAGGCTGACGGGCGCCAGCCGCCTTCGCACCGGGCGATGCTGGGTGAGCCGCGCCGGCAGCATCCGGCTCGGGTGATCTAGGGCTGCTGTGCAGCCCATCGCCGGCAAGCCGGCTCCTACAGGTATCGCGCAGTTCCTGAAAGCGGCGCTGTACTTGTGGGAGCCGGCTTGCCGGCGATGGGTCGCGTAGCGGCCCCCTCAAGCAGGCACCGCCACCCAACTGCGCAACACCTGCTTGGCCACTTTCCCCGTGGCATTGAGCGGCATGTTGTCCAGCACCTGGACCCGCCGCGGCACCTTGTAGTTGGCCATCTGCTCCCGGCACCAGGCCAGCACCGCAGCCTCATCGAGCCGCTGCCCCGCCACCGGCAGCAGAAACGCCATGGCTACCTCACCAAGGCGTTCATCGGCAATCCCGATCACCGCCGCCTGGGCCACGCCCGGGTAGCGCACCAGGGCCTGCTCGATCTCCGCCGGGTACACATTGAACCCGCCGGTGATGAACATATCCTTCAGTCGATCGGTGATGCGCAAGTAGCCCTCTTCATCGAGCACGCCCACATCCCCGGTATGCAGCCAGCCTTGCTCATCGATCGCTTCGGCCGTGGCATGGGGGTCGTCCAGGTAACCTCGCATCAGGTTATAGCCCCGCACCAGAACCTCGCCCGGCGTGTTGGCCGCTACCGGCCGCCCCTGCGGGTCGACGCAGCGCACTTCCACATCAGGCATCGCGCGCCCGCAAGTGGTGGCAACCCGTTCGGCGCTGTCGCCGGTGCGGCAGATCGTGACGAAACCGCAGGCCTCGGTCAGGCCGTAAGCCGTGACGATGGTGGCAAAACCCAACTCGCTGCCCATGCGCCGGATCATCTCCACCGGGATCGACGCTGCCCCGGTCACGGCCACGCGCAAGCTGCCCAAGTCGTACTCACCACGCTGCGGATGGGCCAGCAGCGACTGGTACAGGGTCGGTGGCCCAGGCAGCACGTTGATGCGTTCCTGCTCGATGCATTCGAGCAGCGCCCGGGTGTCGAACACCTGCTGTGGCAGCAGCGTGCAGCCACGCATCAAGGCCGCCAGCCAACCCGCCTTGTAGCCGAACGAGTGGAAGAACGGGTTGACGATCAGGTAACGGTCACCCACCTGCAGGCCGACGATCTCGCTCCAGTCACGCACCACCCGCAGGTTCTGGCCATGGCCAGTCATCACACCCTTGGGCTTGCCCGAGGTGCCGGAGGTGAACAGCAGGTCCGACAAGGTCTCGCCGTTCACCTGCTGCTCGCGTTCGGTCAGCCGCGCCTCATCGACCTGGTCGGCCAAAGCGAGGAAATCGCCCCAGGCCAGGCCGCCGGCAACCTCGCCCTGAGGGCGCAGGTGGATCACCTGGCGCAGTGCAGGCAATGCTTGCCCGGCCAGCTGGGCAGGGTAGTCGGTGTCGAGGAACTGGCTGATGCAGAACAGCACGCAGGTGTCGCTGTCACGCAGGACCTGCGCCGCTTCGGCGCCTTTCATGCGGGTGTTGAGCGGCACCAGGGTGGCGCCGACGCTGTGCAGGGCACCGGCGGCGACGATCCACTCCCACAGGTTGGGCGCCCACACCGCCACCCGCGCCGCGACCGGCACGTCCAGTGCCAGCAGGGCGCGTGCCGCCAGCCGGCGTAGTTGGTCCAGGCGCTGGTAGCTGATGGGTTGCCCGGCCTCTTCGATGGCCGGGCGCTCGCCGTAGGCCGCGGCGGCCAGGGCGAAGAGTTGCGGGAGGGTCTGAGCGTTTTCCACGGGCGGCATGGGGCCTCCTCAGGCAGAGGATCGATAAGCCAAGGGGATGGCCGGGCCCGTGGGCCCGGCCGGATGGGTCAGGCGCTGGGCGGGGCGAAGCGGCGGCCGGCGGAGAAGCCACCGTCCACGGCGATCATCTGCCCGCTGACGAAGGACGCATCGTCCGAGGCCAGGAACAGGGCGACGCTGGCCACTTCTTCCGGTTGCCCCGAGCGGCTGAGCATGTGCTGCGAGGCGAAGAAGTCATGGAACGCCTGCTGCTCGCGGACCATGCTGGTCATCGGCGTTTCGATCAGGCCCGGGCACAGACCGTTGACGCGGATGTTGGCGTGGCCGTAGTCGATGGCCATGCTGCGGGTGAGCTGGTTGATACCGCCCTTGGACACGTTGTAGGCCACGTTGCCGTCGCAGCCCTGCAGGCCGAAGATCGAACCGATGTTGATGATCGAGCCGTTGCGCTGAGCCTGCATCTGCCCCAGCACATGCTTGCTGGTGAGCATGCTGCCGGTCAGGTTGATGTCCAGCACGCGCTGCCAGTCGGCGGTGTTGGCCGTGGTCACGCTGCCCTGGCTGGCCACGCCGGCGGCGTTGACCAGTACGTCGATACGGCCGAAGCGCTGGATGACCTCGGTCATCACCTGTTGCACCTGCTCTTCATTGCGCACGTCCAAGGTCATGAACAGGCCAGGGAAATCTTCAGGCGGCTGGCCAACGTCCAGCCCGACCACCTGGGCGCCCTCGGCGCTGAAACGGCGAACACAGGCCAGGCCGATACCCGACGCAGCGCCTGTTACCACGGCGACCTTGCTTTGCAAACGAGCCATATTCAAACCCTCTGTCTTATTGTTGTGGAGCGTTTCCGCTGGCGAGTCTACCTGTTGCCGAGCCTGTCGGGATCGTCCGCAAGGACTAGTGGCATCAGGTGGGGAACTTCAGATGCACCCGAGCCCCCTGGGGGTGCCCCTGGCAGGCCAGGGTCCAGCCCGCTTCCAGCTCGGCGCTGCTGAGCACATCATTGCGGGTCAGCTGCGCCTGGCCCTCCTGCACGGTACACATGCAGGCCCCGCAGAACCCTTCCTCGCACGAGAACGGCACATCCAGCCCCGCCGCACGGCAACTTTGCAGCAAGGTGTCGCCAGGGCGCGGCACGATCTGGTGGGTCGCGCCATCGAGCTCCACCACCAGCAGCTCGCACACCGCGCCTTCCACCTCGATGGCCGCCTGGGTAACCCCCACGCTGTCCGGGTCCGGTGGTGAAACGAAGCGCTCCACGTGGATGCACTCTCGCGGCTCGCCCAGGGCCAGCAGGGTGCCCTCCACGGTATCCATGAACGGCCCCGGCCCGCAGATGAAGTAATCCGCGCCGCGCCACTGGCGCACCAGTTGGCGCACCTGCGCAGCCTCCAGGTAGCCCTGCACCGAGTCCAGCAGGTGCACGATCTGCAATTGCTCCGAGTGTGCCCGGGCGAGCTGGCGCAGTGCGTCGCGGAAGATCACCGACGCTTCGTCGCGGTTGGCGTACACCAGCAGCACCGGGCGCTGGCCGCTGTGCAGCACGGCCTTGAGCAGGGAGAACACCGGGGTGATCCCCGAGCCGCCGCCGAACAGCACCAGTGGCCGGCTGTCGTCGGCGGCCTGGTGCGCGTCGATGCAGAAATGCCCGGCCGGTGGCAGCACCTCGAGCCAGTCGCCCACCTGCACGCTCTGGTTCATCCAGTTCGACACGCGCCCGCCCTCGACGCGCTTGACGGTCACCTTGGGCCTGGCATCGGTCCACGGCGAGCTGGACATCGAGTAGCAGCGGGTAAGCCGCTGGCCCCCGACGTTCACGCGAAAACCGAGAAATTGCCCAGGCTTGTAGGCAAAGCGTGCACGCAGCGCTTCGGGCACCTCGAACACCAGCGAGCGGGCGTCGGCAGTTTCATCGATGATCGCGCACACCTGCAGGCGCAGCTCGCCTGCTGTGGCGCTGGCGGTCAGGGTCGGTTCTGCAGCAGCCAGGACGTTCATGTCAGATGCCACTGATCAACTGAGCGTTATCCACCCGCAGCTCGGCGCCATTGACGAAGCGCGACTCGTCGCTGGCCAGGAACAGCACCACATTGGCGATATCACGCGGCGCGCACATGCGGTTCATCGGGTCCTGGTCGAGTACCTCCTGGGGGATCGCCTGGCCGCCGGCCAGGGCCTGGGTCATGGGCGTGTTGACGCCGTCCGGGTGCACGCTGTTGCAGCGGATGCGATAGCCCTGCTGCTTGCAGTGCAGGGCGATGGAGCGGGTCATGGCCGCCACCGCGCCCTTGGAGGCCGAGTAGGCGCAGAACAGCGGCATGGCGCCCAGCGCCGCCACCGACGACATGTTGATGATCGAGCCGCCGCCGGTTTTCTTCATCGCCTCGATGGCGTACTTGCAGCCGAGGAAGTAACCCTCGCCGTTGATCTTCTGCACCTTCTGCCACAGCTCAAGGCTGGTGTCCTCGATGGTGCCCATGGCCAGGATCGCGGCATTGTTCACCAGCACGTCGAGGCGGCCGAAGTGTTCCAGGGTGGTGGCGATCACCTGCTGCCAATCGCTTTCGCTGGCGATGTCGTGCTTGATGAACAGGGCATTCTCGCCGATCTGCGCGGCCACTTCGCGGCCGGCCTGGTCGTTGAGGTCGGTGAGTACCACGCGGGCACCCTGGCTGGCCAGCAGCAGGGCATCTTCACGGCCGATGCCGCTGGCGGCGCCAGTGACCAGGCAGACCTTTCCTTCTACACGTTGCATGGGTGTTCTCCTTGGGGGCTAGGGTGGCTGGCATGGCGCTCGGCAACATGGGCCGCAGCGCGTCTGCCAGAAAAGACACAGTCGGCCAGGGACAGGCCGGAGACATACAGGTTGGAGGCCACGCCCACCGCACAACGGCCGGCGGCGTACAGCCCGGTGATCGGCCTGCCCCGTTCGTCGAGCACCTGGCCGCTCTGCTCGCACACCCGCAGGCCGCCCAAGGTCAGGGTCGGGCAGGGGTAGAGACGGCTGTCGTAGGACAGGTCCAGGCAGTACCAGGGGCCTTGGCTCAGGTCGTGGCGCATGGCAGGTGACTTGCCCAGCGGGTCGTCGATTTCGCCGCGGGCGGCGCGGCCATAGGTGTCGACGCTGTTGCGCAGGGCCGGTGCCGGCAGCTTGCAGCGCTGGGCGAGTTGTTCGAGGCTGTTGCCGCGCCGGCAGTTGAACAGCAGGTTGAGCAGCACCGGCAGGCGCTGGAACGACCACACCTTGCCCGGCCCCACCTGCCGCAGCGCCTGGTTGCGCAGGTGGCGGTCAAGGATCAGCAGGGCACGGCCATCGTGCATTTCGACCATGTCATGGCCAAGGGTGGCGCCATACACTTCCTCGTTGCAGTAGCGCTCGCCGCGGGCATTGACGATCAGCCCCCGGGCCCAGGCCAGCGGCGGGTTGATGAAGCGCCAGGCGCTGACCTTGTGCATCTGCCCAAGGCTGCCCCCGGCACTGCGGCCCAGTTCGATGCCGCTGCCGTCGCACCCGCTGCTGCCCAGCGGCAGGCCGGCCAGGTAGCGAGGGGCGAATTGCTGCAAGAGTGTGCGGTTGAACACGAAGCCGCCGCTGCTCAGCAGCACGCCATGGAGCGCACGTATCAGTATCGGTCGGGCGGATGCCTGTTCGATGCGTTGCAGGCGTGCCCGCAGGCGGGCGGACAATGCCGGGGCGTACATGTGCACCGCCGCCGCCCACCGCGAAAGCCGGGCATGCTGGCGGGCTGCGCGGCTGCCCTGCGGCAACTGCCAGGCCTCGACCCCCACCACCTGGTCATCCCGGTCGATCACCAGGCGACGTACCTGGCATTGAGTGCGCACCGTGACGCCCTGGCGCCGGGCGCTGTCGGCAAGGGCCGCGAACAGGCTGGCGCCAGACAGGCCATGGCCCTTGGCACGGTGCCCGCGTGGCGCAGGTTCGGCCGTGGCGGCATAGGCCGGCACGGCTTCGTTGCCGGAGTAATAGAGGTAGTAGCGGTCGCTGGGGTAGGAGGTCTTGTGCGGCGCCATGCTGCCTTCGAACACCACGCCCTGGCGTTCCAGCCAGCTCAGCTGGTCAGCGCTGGCGTCGCAGAAGCTACGCAGCGTGGGTTCACTGACAGCATCGCCGACCTCCTGGCGCAGGTAGGCGAACATGGCCGCACGGCTGTCCGGGTAACCGGCCTGCTGCTGTTGCGGCGTGCCGCCTCCGGCATAGACCACGCCGCCGCTGAGTGCAGTGGCGCCGCCGCCGGCAAACCGTTCCAGAGCCAGCACCGAGAGGCCACGGCTGGCCGCCTCGATGGCGGCGCTGGCGCCCGCGCCGCCGAAGCCGACCACCACCAGGTCGGCCTGCTGCTGCCATTGCAGCTGCTGCGCCTGGTTCACCCGCAGCGGTGCCATCACCGCCCGCGCTGTCATGGGCGCCTCAGCCGGCACTGGCCGCGAGGGGCACAGGTTTGGCGGTGGTGGTGTAGTGGCCGTCCAGGTACACCAGCGGCGTGATGGTCGGGGTGGTGTGAATGCGCAGGATGCGGCCGATGAAAATGGTGTGGGTGCCGTAGGCGAACTGGCCGTCCTGGCGGCAGAGGATCGACGACTGGGCGTCGGCCAGGTAGGGGATGCCTTCGTCGCTGGTCAGCCACTGGCCTTGGCCGAAGCGCGCCTCGCCCTTGATGCTGCCGCTGCACAGGTGGGCCAGGTGCTGTTGTTCAAGGCCCAGGATGTTCACGCAGAAGCCGGCACCGGCGGCCAGCGCCGCGTGGGGGGAAGCGCTCTGGTTGACGCAGATCAGCAGCGATGGCGGTTCGGTGCTCAGCGAGTCGACCGCAGTGGCGGCCATGGCAAAGCGCTGGCTGCCGTCGCTGGTGCTGATGATGGTGACGGACTTGGCCAGGCGGCGCATGGCCTGGAGCATGTCGGCTTTGAGTGAGTTGTCGTTCATCGCACGGCCTCGGTGTTGGCGGTTTCAGTGCGATGAATTCTTGCAACGCTGGCAATGGCCAACATCGTCCGAGGGGACTAGTCGGTGCGCACTGCGCATGGTCCGTTTGAGGGATGCCGAACCCTATACGCCTTGTTGCAATGCCGGCGGTGGAGGCTTTAGCGCCTCTCTCGCATGCGCTCCGGCGAACGGGGCGACCAGAGGAGAACAACAAGATGAACAACGACCTCACCCGTCAAACCCTGCGCCAACGAGCGCGCGAACTGGTGCCGGTGCTGCGCGAGCGTGCCGCCCAGGCCGCCCAGGCAGGCCGCCTGCCGGAAGAAACCATCGCCGACTTCCACGAGGCAGGCTTCTTTCGCATCCTCCAGCCGGCCCGGTGGCAAGGCCTGGAACTGGAGCCCAAAGACTTCTTCGAAGTGCAGATGATCCTGGCCGAGGGCTGCATGTCGTCGGCCTGGGTGCTGGGTGTGGTGGCCATCCACAACTGGCAGCTGGCGCTGTTCGACGACCGCGCCGCGCAGGATGTGTGGGGGCAGAGCAGCAGCGTGCTGATCTCGTCTTCCTATATGCCGGTGGGCAAGGTGGAGCGGGTCGAGGGCGGTTTTCGCCTGAGCGGTCGCTGGGGCTTTTCTTCCGGCAGCCAGCACTGCCAGTGGGCCTTCCTCGGGGCGCTGGTGCCGCCGGAAACACCGGGTGGCGCGCCGGACTATCGAACCTTCCTGGTGCCGTGCAGCGACTACCAGATACTCGACAACTGGAACGTCATGGGGCTGGAAGCCACCGGCTCCCACGACGTGCGGGTCGACAACGCCTTCGTGCCCGAATACCGCACCCATCGGGCAGCCGACGGCTTCATGCAGCAGAGCCCCGGCAACCAGGTGAACACCTCGGCGCTGTATCGCCTGCCGTTCGGGCAGATCTTCGTGCGCGCGGTGTCGACCTCGGCCATCGGCGCCTTGCAGGGGGCGGTGGACCACTTCATCGCCCATAACCGAGCGCGAGTCGCCGTCAACGATGGCCGCAAGGTGCTCCAGGACCCGGCCGCGCAGAGCGCGTTGGCCAACGCCATGGTCTGTGTCGACGAGTGCCGCACCGTGCTGCTGCGCAACTTCGAGCTGATGCTGGGCAGCGCCCGCGACGGCACCCCGCTGTACATGCAGCTGCGGGTCAAGATGCGCTACGACTCGGCGCGGGTGGTCGACCGCTGCGCCAAGGCGGTCGCCGAGCTGATGTTCAACAGCGGCGCATCGACCATCTTCCGCGACCACCCGATCAATCGCGCCTTCCGTGACATCCACACCGGCCGCGCCCATGTGGCCAACAGCCCGGCCAAGTACGCCTGGAACCTGGGGGCGGTGAGCATGGGCCAGGACAGCACCGACTTCTTCCTCTGAACGCACCGGGCGCTCACCGCTTTCGGCTAGTCCATTTGTGGGATTCGAGCGCCCGGGCAATGCGTGAGGATGTGATCAAGGCCGGGCTCCCGGCCACGTCTGCAGAACAATAAGGAAAGGCACATGAAATTCTCGCTGATATACGAAGCCCAGACCATCGATGCCAGCCGCGAGGGTGACCGCAAGATCTTCGATGACACCGTCGAGCAGGCGGTGCTGGCCGACCAGCTGGGCTTCGACACCTTCTGGTGCGTGGAGCACACCGCGCTGACCAACTACTCGCACATGTCCGCACCCGAAACCATGCTGGCCTTCGTCGCCGGCAAGACCGAGCGCATCGGCATCGGCCATGGCGTGGTCTGCCTGCCGCCGGCGATGAACCACCCGGTGAAGGTCGCCGAGCGCATCGCCACCCTCGACCTGCTGTCCAAGGGGCGCGTGCATTTCGGCGTGGGCAAGGGCGGTACCCAGCAGGAGGCCGGCACCTTCGGCTACGACCTGGCGACCCTGCAGCCGCAGATCGACGAGGCCATGTACCTGATCCCGAAAATGTTCGTGCAGGACGAGATCGAACACCACGGTGACTTCGTCAAGATCCCGAAACGGCCGATCCACCCCAAGCCGTACCAGGACCCGCACCCGCCGATGTACCTGGCCTGCACCAACACCGACTCGCTGAAGAACGCCGGTGGGCGTGGCATGGGCGCGCTGGTGCTGGGCTTCGGCGGGCCGGATGAAATCGCCAAGAAGGTCGCGGTGTACCACGAGGCCTTCGACAACCGTGACGAACGCAAGCAGGTCGGTTTCCGCCCCAACCGCCACATCGCCGCGCTGTGTCCGGCAATCGTGCTGGAGGACAACGAGCAGGCGCGCCACATCGGTATCCGTGGCCAGCGTTACTTCATGGAATCGCTGGGCTACTGGTACGGCGGTGGCGAGCGCCCGGACCCGGAAAAGTGGAAGGACGACACCTATGTCGACGGCAACGGCCAGGCAGTGATCAAGTCGCGCTTTGCCTCCGAGGAAGTGCGCGTCGACTTCTCCGACCCGACCATGGCGATGATGAACCCCAACCACGCCTACGGCACCGTCGAAGACTGCATCGGCTATGTGCAGCGGCTGATCGACGCCGGGGCCGACGAGATCCTGTTCATCTGCCAGATGGGCACCGTGCCGCAGTGGGCGCAGCTGGAGACCCTGCGCAACATCGGCGAGAAAGTCATCCCGCACTTCCGCAAACAGCAGTAACCAGACAAGGAGACGGCACATGGATATCCGTGGCCTGGGGTATGTCACCGTGCAATCGCGCGACCTGCAGCAGTGGCGCCACTATGCCAGCCAGGTGCTGGGCATGATGGTGAGCGAGGACGAGTCCGGCGAGCGCCTGTTGCTGAAGATGGACGAGCGCCCTTATCGCATCCTGGTGCAGCACAGCGCCCAGGACGGCTTCGGCGCCTGCGGCTGGGAGGTGGCCAGCCAGGCCGCCTTCGACCAGGCCGTGGCCGAGCTGCGTGTCGGCGGCGTGACCGTGGAGCAGGGCGATGCCGGCCAGTGCGCCCAGCGCCGGGTGCAGGCGCTGGCGCTGTTCGCCGACCCCGACGGCAACCGTCACGAGCTGTACTGGGGCCCGCGGCAGGACTTTGCCCGCTTCGTCTCGCCGGTCGGTGTGCGCGGCTTCGTCAGCGACGACTTGGGCATGGGCCACGTGGTGCTGCCGGCGCCCACCTTCGAACGCTGCCGTGATTTTTACGAGCAGCTGATGGGCTTCGGCCTCTCGGACCTGATGAAAGTCCGCTTCACCCCCGATCCGGCCGAGCCGGAAAAACGCATTCACTTCATGCACTGCAACAACGGCCGTCACCACTCCCTGGCGATCTTCGAGTGCCCGGTTGCCAGCGGCTGCGTGCACATGATGGTCGAGGTCGACGGCCTCGACGAAGTCGGCCGCGGCCTGGACCGCCTGCACGCCCACGGCGTGAAACTGACCGCCACCCTCGGCCAGCACACCAACGACCAGATGATCTCCTTCTACATGCGCACGCCCTCGGGTTTCGACCTGGAGTACGGCTGCGACGGGCTGGTGGTCGACTGGAGCCGCCACACGCCGTTCGAGAGCACCGTGGTCAGCCAGTGGGGCCATGACTTCAGCGTTGGCCGCCAATGAGGACAGTACCCATGGACAAACAGATGACCACCGCCGAAATGGTCGCCCAGCTGCAGGACGGCATGACCCTGGGCATCGGCGGCTGGGGCCCGCGGCGCAAACCGATGGCGCTGATCCGCGAGATCCTGCGCTCGAACCTCAAGGACCTGACCATCGTCGCCTACGGCGGGGCCGATGTCGGCATGCTGTGCGCTGCTGGCAAGGTGAAGAAGCTGGTGTTCGCCTTCGTGTCCCTCGATTTCATTCCCCTGGAGCCGCACTTTCGCAAGGCGCGCCAGGAAGGGGCCATCGAGGTGATGGAAATCGATGAAGGCATGCTGCTGCTGGGCCTGCGGGCGGCAGCGATGAACGTGCCCTTCATCCCCACGGCCGTCGGCCTGGGCACCGACGTGCTGCGCTGCAACCCGGACATCAAGCTGGTGGCCTCGCCGTATGCCGACGGCCGTGACTGGGTCGCCATGCCGGCGCTCAAGCTCGACGCGGCGCTGGTCCACGTCGACCGCGCCGACGCCCGCGGCGTCTGCCAGATCGCTGGCCCCGACCACTACATGGACGACCTGTTCGTGCGGGCTGCGGCGCGCACCTTCGTCACCTGCGACGAACTTGTGCCCAGCGACTGGTTCCATGCCGAGCCGTCGCGTGCGCACCAGGTGTTCTGGGAGCGCAACCTGACCACCGCAGTCGCCCATGTGCCGGGGGGCGCACACCCCTCGTCCTGCGCGCCGCTGTATGGCTTCGATGTGCCGCACTTCAAGGCCTACGCCGCCTCGGCGCAAAGCGAGGCCGACTGGCAGGGGTACGTCGACCACTACGTGGGCTGTTCCCACGCCCAGTACCTGGAACGTTGCGGCGGCCTCGAAGCCATCCGCCAACTGCCCCTGCCGGTTTTCTAAGCGAGGAACGCCATGACCACCGCACACCCTTACAGCCTCGCCGAACTGATGATCTGCGCCGCCGCCCAGGCCTGGCGCGACGACGGCGAGGTGCTGGCCACCGGCATTGGCGTGATCCCGCGCCTGGCCGCTTCGCTGAGCATGCTCGACGGTAACCCCCGGCTGATGATGACCGACTCGGAGGCCTACATGGTCGCCGAACCGGTGCCGGTAGGCCCACGCAACGGCCATGAGCCCAAACGCGACAGCTGGATGGGCTTCTCGCGGATCTTCGACAACGTCTGGAGCGGCAAGCGCCACGCGATGATCGGGCCGATCCAGGTCGACCGCTTCGGCCAGGCCAACCTGTCGTGCATCGGCGACTACGCCAAACCCAAGTCGCAGATGCTCGGCGTGCGCGGCTTGCCGGGCAACTCCATCAGCCATGCCAACTCGTTCTACGTGCCCAGCCACAACCGCCGGGTGTTCGTCGAAGGCGAGTGCGACATGGTTTCGTCGGTGGGCTACAACCCGGCTCGCCTGGCCCGTGGCTGGGCATTGGAAGACATCGATATCCGCCTGATCGTCACCGACCTGTGCGTGCTGGACTTCCTCGGCCCTCGGCACCAGGTGCGGGTGCGCTCGCTGCACCCCGGGGTGAGCCTGGACGAGGTGCGCGACAACACCGGCTTCGAACTGCATGTGCCAGAGCAGGTGCCGCTCACCACGGCGCCCACCCAGGCGCAACTGCAGCTGATCCAGCGGCTGGACCCTCACGCGCTGCGCGCCAGCCAGCTCAAGGGCAACCCGCCCGGCCAGCGCTGAGCCGCACAAGGCCAACACCTCGAATCGGAGTAGCAGCAATGAGCGAGCAAGACATCACACCCGCCGATGAGGTGGTGCTGTACGAAGTACGGGGTGCGGTGGCCCTGGTGACCATGAACCGGCCCGCGTTCCACAACGCCCAGAACTCACGCATGACCTATGCCCTGGATGCAGCATTCGCCCGCGCCTGCGCCGATGACGCGGTGAAGGTCATCGTGCTGCGCGGCGCGGGCAAGCACTTTTCTGCCGGCCACGACATCGGCACCCCGGGGCGCGATGTGGACCAGAGCTTCGACCGGGTCAGCCTGTGGTACGACCACGTCAACAAGCCGGGCGGCGAGTTTCTCTACGCCCGTGAACAGGAGGTCTACCTGGGCATGTGCCGGCGTTGGCGCGACATGCCCAAGCCCACCATCGCCATGGTCCAGGGCGCCTGCATCGCCGGTGGCCTGATGCTGGCCTGGGTCTGCGACCTGATCGTCGCCAGCGACGACGCCTGGTTCCGCGACCCGGTGGTGCGCATGGGCATACCGGGGGTGGAATATTTCGCCCACGTGCACGAGCTGAACCCGCGTATCGCCAAGGAGTTCCTGCTCCTGGGCAACCCCATGCCGGCGGCCCGCGCCTACCAGATGGGCATGCTCAACCAGGTCGTCCCCCGCGAGCAGCTGGAGCAGGCCACGCTGGCCATGGCCGAGCAACTGGCACAGATGCCGCGCCTGGGCCTGCAACTGGCCAAGCAGGCGGTGAACAACGCCGAGGACCTGATGGGCAAGCGCGCCACCATGGACATGGTGTTCGGCCTGCACCACTTCGCCCACGCCCACAACGAGCTGGTCTGCGGCGACCGCCTGGGCGGCCACGACGCCCGCTCCATGGCCAGCGCGCAACGTGAAACGGGGAGGGCGTGAGATGGCCGTGTCACTGCAGACGCGCCTGACCGCCTTGCTCGGTTGCCGCTACCCGATCATCCAGACGGCCATGGGCTGGGTCGCCGACCCGCGCCTGGTGGCCGCCACCTGCAACGCCGGTGGTTTCGGCTTCCTTGCCGGGGCGACCATCGAGCCGCGGCAGATGGAGGCGGCGATCGTGGAAACCCGGCGCCTCACCGACCAGCCGTTCGGGGTCAACTTCCACATGTACCAGGCCAACGCCGCCGACATCGTCGAGCTGGTGCTGCGCCACAAGGTGCGGGCGGTGAGCTACAGCCGTTCGCCCGGCAAGCAGATGATCGCCCGCCTCAAGGACGCCGGCGTGGTCTGCATGCCCACCGTCGGTGCCCTCAAGCACGCGCAGAAGGCCGTGGAGATGGGCGCCGATGTGGTCACCGTGCAGGGCGGCGAGGGCGGTGGGCACACCGGCACCGTGCCCACGGCGATGCTGCTGGGCCAGGTGCTCGATGCGGTCCAGGTGCCGGTGGTGGCCGCGGGCGGCTTCAAGGACGGCCGTGGCCTGGTGGCGGCCCTGGCCCAGGGGGCCGACGGCATCGCCATGGGCACGCGCTTTCTGATGAGCGCCGAGAGCCCGGTGCCAGCCGCCACGCTGGCGCGCTACCTGGCGGTGCGCGACCCGGCCCAGGTGATCGTCAGCCGGGCCATCGACGGCATGCCGCAACGCATGATCCGCAACGAGCTGCTGGATTCGCTGGAGTCCGGCAACAGCCTGCGCCGCTGGCTGCTGGCGCTGCGCAGCGGCCTGGCCTACCGCCGCCATACCGGCCTGGGCCTGGGCGAGCTGCTGGGCAGCGCGCTGAAAATGCGCCAGGGCGGCGGCCTGACTGCCGCCCAGAGCCTGATGGCCGCCAACGCACCGATGGTGATCCAGAAGGCCATGGTCGAAGGCCGCCCAGCCGAGGGCGTGCTGCCGGCCGGGCAGGTGGCTGCCGGTATCGACAGCCTGCCCGATTGCGCCGAATTGATAGAGCAGATCGTCCAGGATGCCGAGCGGCACCTGGACGCGCTGTACCGCCGACTTTCCTGAGGGGGAATCCCGATGCAAGCATTCAACGTCACCATCGACCGCGGCATCGCCGAGCTGGTGTTCGATCACCCGCCGGTCAATGCCTTCAACAGCCAGGGCTGGGCCGATATCGCCCGCACCCTGGACGCGCTGGGCCGCGACGACAGGGTGCGGGTGATCGTCATCCGTGCCGAGGGCCGCGGCTTCTGCGCCGGGGTCGACATCAAGGAGCTGGCCGCCGACGCCAACCTGATCGTGGCGGTCAACAAGGGCAACTACGACACCTTCAAGGCCATTCACCGCAACCCGCTGCCGGTGATCGTCGCCGTGCACGGCTTCGTGCTGGGCGGCGGGATCGGCATCTGCGGCGCCGCCGACATTCTGCTCGCCTCCGACTGCGCCCGCTTCGGCGTACCCGAGGTAGACCGTGGCGCCATGGGCGGCGGCGCGCACCTGCAGCGGCTGTTCCCGGTGCAGAAGGTGCGCCACATGTACTTCACCGGCGAAATGATCGACGCCGCCGAGGCGTACCGCCTGGGCGCCGTGGAGCGCGTGGTGCCGCGTGAACAGCTGCGCGAGGCCGCACTGCAGATCGCCGCGTCCATCGCGGGCAAGAGCGCGGCCATGATCCGCCTGGCCAAAGAGGCGCTCAACGGCATCGAGGACGGCAACCTCGAAGACAAGTACCGCCGCGAACAGGGCTTCACCCTGGAGGCGTACCGTGCCCAGGACTCCCAGGAAGCGCGCGACTCGTTCGTCGAGAAGCGCAGCGCTCACTTCAACGGCTGAGGGCAGCGACCATGGACCTGACCTACACCAAGGCTCAACAGGCATTCCGAGCCCAAGTGCGCGCCTGGCTCGAAGCCAATGTGCCCAGCGAGCCGCTGCCCTCGTTCGACACCGAAGAGGGCTTTGCCGCGCACCGCGCCTGGGAAGCCACGCTCAACGAGGGGCGCTGGGGCATGGTCACCTGGCCCACCCGGCTGGGTGGGCGGGGCTGCGACCTGATCGAGTGGCTGATCTTCGAAGAAGAGTACTACCGTGCCGGCGCCCCGGCGCGGGTCAACCAGAACGGCATCTTCCTGCTCGGCCCCACCCTGATGGAGTACGGCACCGAGGAGCAGAAGGCGCGCTTTCTGCCGCGCATGGCCACCGGGCAGGACATCTGGGCTCAGGGCTGGTCGGAGCCGGGCGCCGGCTCCGACATGGCGGCGATCCGTGCCAAGGCCGTGCGCGACGGCGACCACTATGTGCTCAACGGCCAGAAGACCTGGTCGACCCGCGCCGTATGGGCCGACTGGGTGTTCTGCATCTTCCGCACCGACCCTGCGTCCCAGCGCCACCACGGGCTGACCTTCATCCTGGTGCCGTTGAACAGCCCCGGCATCACCGTGCGGCCGATCCCGCAGTTGAACGGCCTGCCGGGTTTCGCCGAGATCTTCTTCGACGATGTGCGGGTGCCGGTAGACAACGTGCTGGGTGGTGAGGGCATGGGCTGGCATGTGGCGATGTCCACCGCAGGCTTCGAGCGCGGGCTGATGCTGCGCTCGCCAGCGCGCTTCCAGGAAACCGCACGGCGCCTGGTGCAGCTGTACCAGGCCAACCGCGAGCGCGCCGACCGCGACCCGGCCATCGGTGAGGCGGTGATGCGCTGCTGGCTGGATGCCGAGGCCTACACCCAGCTCACCTACATGACCGCCTCGAAGCTGGTGAAGGGCGGGCGGATCGGGCCGGAGTCCTCGACCAACAAGATCTTCTGGTCCGAGCTGGACCTGCGCCTGCACGACACCGCCATGAGCATCCTCGGCCTGCGCGGCGAGCTGCTGCCCGAGGCCCCGGCCGCCGGCGACGTCGGCCCGTGGCTGGAAGGCTTCCTGTTCGCCCAGGCCGGGCCGATCTACGCCGGCACCAACGAGATCCAGCGCAACATCATCGCCGAACGCATGCTCGGCATGCCGCGCGCCTGAGGAGCAGACCATGGACTTCAGTTTCAACAGCGACCAGCTGCTGTTCCAGGACAGCGTGCGCAGTTTCTTCATCAACGAGGTCACCCCGGAGCGCATCCGCGAGCTGTGGGACACCGACAGTGGCCGATGCGATCGACTCTGGGGCCAGCTGGTCGAGCTGGGCCTCACTGCCCTGACCGTGCCCGAGCAGTACGGCGGCCTGGGCCTGGGTGCCCTGGACTTCGTGCTGCTGGCCCAGGAATGCGGCTACGCCGGCCTGCCCGAGCCCCTGGTGGAAACCATGCTGGTGGCGGTGCCGCTGCTGGCCGAGCTTGGCCAGGCGCACGAGGCGCTCAAGCATGACTGGCTGGGCCGGGTGGCCGAAGGGCGGGCGCGGTTGGCGGTGTGCGAGCCGGGCAACCCGCTGGTCAGTGATGCCCATGTCGCCGACCTGCTGTTGCTCAGCCATGCAGACGAGCTGCATGCCGTGCCGCGTGAAGCCGTGGAACGGGTGCGCAATGTGTCGGTGGACCCGAGCCGCCACTTGTATCAGCTGAGCTGGACACCGACTGCAGCCACCTGCGTGGCCCGTGGCGATGAAGCCGCGCAGCTGCTGGCGCGTGCCTTCGAACGGGGCGCGCTGGGCTGCGCCGCGCAGCGCCTGGGGCTGGCCAAGCGCATGGTCGACCTGGCCGTGGACTACAGCTTCGAGCGCAAGCAGTTCGGCAAGCCGATCGGCTCGTTCCAGGCGGTGAAGCACCTGATGGCCAACGTCGCGGTGCGCATCGAGTTCGCCAAGGGCCCGCTGTACCGCGCCGCGTTTAGCGTGGCCCATGGCGAGGCGGCGCAGGCGGTGGCCGTGTCCCACGCCTGCCTGGCCACCTCGGAGGCGGCCATGCTGGCGGCGCGCAACGCGATGCAGGCCCACGGCGCGATGGGGTACACCTGGGAAGTCGACCTGCAGATCTTCATGAAACGCGCCTGGGCCCTGGACAAGGCCTGGGGCGACCCGGCGCTGCACAAGGCGCGGGTGCGCCAGGCGCTGTTCGAACAGGGGCTGGCCATTGGCGCCGGCGCCACTTTCTGATTGCCGACTTAGAGGTAGAACATGCCTGAAGCCTATATCGTCGACGCCCTGCGTACGCCCACCGGGCGGCGCAAGGGTGGCCTGGCGCAGATCCACGCCGCCGACCTGGGTGGCCATGTGCTGCGGGCCCTGGTCGAGCGCAATGCCATTCCCGATGACGACTACGACGATGTGATCTTCGGCTGCGTCGACACCATCGGCCCGCTGGCGGGCGACATCGCCCGCACGGCCTGGCTGGCCGCCGGGCTCAGCCAGGCCGTGCCAGGTACCACCATCGACCGCCAGTGCGGCTCGTCGCAGCAGGCGGTGCACTTCGCCGCCCAGGCGGTGATGAGCGGCACCCAGGACGTGGTGGTCGCAGGCGGTGTGCAGACCATGACGCAGATCCCGATTTCCTCGGCCATGACCGCCGCCGAGCCGTTGGGTTTCACCAACCCGTTCACCGGCTCCGAGGGCTGGGTGCGCCGTTACGGCACCACGCCACCGACCCAGTTCCGCTCGGCGCAGATGATCGCCGAACGCTGGCAGCTCAGCCGCCAGGCGCTGGAAGCCTATGCGATGGAGTCCCATCGCCGGGCATTGCGGGCCATCGAGCAGGGGTATTTCCGCCGCGAGATCGTGCCGCTGGTGGGCGTGGAGCATGACGAGACGCCGCGCCACACCAGCCTGCAGAAGATGGCCGAGCTGGAGTGCCTGTTCGGCTGCGACCGGGTTACCGCCGCGGTGTCGAGCCAGACCTGCGACGCTGCCAGCGCGGTGCTGATCGTTTCGCAGGCGGCGCTCAAGCGCTACAACCTGACGCCGCGGGCGCGCATCCATCACATGAGCGTGCGCGCCGACGACCCGGTATGGATGCTCACCGCGCCGATCCCGGCCACCGAATACGCGCTCAAGCGCGCCGGCATGCGCCTGGAGGACATCGACCGGGTGGAGATCAACGAAGCTTTTGCCTCGGTGGCCATGGCCTGGCTGCAGGAGACGGGCTACCCCCATGCCCAGACCAACGTCAACGGCGGCGCCATTGCCTTGGGCCATCCGCTGGGCGCCACGGGCACCCGGCTGATGTGCAGCCTGCTGCATGAACTGGAGCGCAGCGGCGGCCGCTATGGCCTGCAGACCATGTGCGAAGGCGGCGGCCAGGCCAACGTGACCATTATCGAACGCTTGTAGGAGAACAGCATGGCAAGTTGCGAAAACCGCACCGTGATCATCACCGGTGCCGGCGGCGGACTGGGCCGGGCCTATGCCCTGGCCTTCGCCGCCGAGGGCGCGAAGGTGGTGGTCAACGACATCAACCGCGAAGCCGCCGAGGCGGTGGTGGGGCAGATCCGCGAGCACGGCGGGCAGGCCGTGGCCAACAGCAACGACATCACCGACTACGCCGATGCCGGGCGGATCCTGCAGGCGGCGCTGAACACCTTTGGCGGGCTCGATGTGGTGGTGAACAACGCCGGCATCTGCCGTGACCGGATGTTCGCCAGCCTCACCGAAAGCGACTGGGATGCGGTGGTGGCGGTTCACCTGAAGGGGCATTTCTGCCTGTCCAGCCACGCCGTGCGCCACTGGCGCGAGCAGGCCAAGCATGGCGAGAAAGTGGATGCGCGGATCATCAATACCAGCTCCGGCGCCGGGCTGCAGGGGTCGATCGGGCAGTCCAACTACAGCGCGGCCAAGGGCGGGATCGCCGCGCTGACCCTGGTGCAGGCGGCAGAGCTTGCGCGTTACGGCATCACGGTCAATGCCCTGGCCCCGGCGGCGCGCACCGGCATGACCGAGCAGGTGTTTGCCGAGGTGATGAAGAAACCGGAGCAGGGCTTCGACTTCTTTGCGCCAGACAACGTAGCCCCGGTGGTGGTGTGGCTGGGTTCGGCGGCATCGGCCGGCGTCAGTGGGCAGCTGTTCGAGGTCGAAGGCGGGCGCCTGTCGATCGCCGACGGCTGGCGGCGTGGCCCACAGCTCGATAACCATGGGCGCTGGGCGGTGGCCGAGGTGGGCGCAGCCGTTGCGCAACTGCTGCAACAGGCCGTGCCGGCGCAGAAAGTCTACGGCACCTGACTCCACGTTTTCCGCTGGCTCTGCGGGCCGCATCACTTGCCAGGGTGATGCGGTTTTTTTGTTGTGCCAGGGCACGGGCAAAGGCCGCCCCTAGTCCGATTGGCCGATTCCACTCGCCCCGCACCCGCCCACACTTCGCTCAACACCCGCCAGACGAGTAGAAGACCCCGCGATGGACTTTGCATTCACCGACGAGCAGGAAATGATCCGTGAATCGGCCGAGGGCTTCCTCGCCGATGTCTGCGACTGCGCCGCCGTACGCACGGCCATGGCCAGCGAAACCGGCTACGACACCCACCTCTGGCAACGCCTGTGCAGCGAGATGTACTGGCCTGCCATCCACATCCCCGAAGCCTACGGCGGCCTGGGCCTGGGCTACGTCGAGCTGGCGATTCTGCTCGAACAGATGGGCCGTCGCCTGCTCTGTTCACCGTTCTTCGCCACGGCCTGCCTGGCCACGCCAGCGTTGTTGCTGGCCGGCAGCGAAACGCAGAAACAACGCTGGCTGCCCGCCATTGCCGAAGGCCGGGTGCGCGCCACCCTGGCCTGGGGCGACGGTGCCGGCTGGTCGCAGGACGGCATCAGCGTGGTCGCCAAGGCCGAAGGCGAGGGCTATGTGCTCGACGGCGAGTACGCCCAAGTCATCGACGGCCACAGTGCCGACCTGCTGGTGGTCGCGGCCTGGACGGCGCAGGGCATCAACCTGTTCCTGGTCGAAGCTGGGCAGGTGGGCCTTGTGCGCCAGTGGCAACCGACCATGGACCAGACCCGGCGCCTCGGGCGCATCCGCCTGGACCGTGTGTACGTCGGGCCGCAGGCCGTGCTCGAGGCCTCCTGGCCGCTGTTGCAGCAGGTGTTGCGCCTGGCCTGCATCGGCCTGGCCGCCGAACAGGTCGGCGGTGCCCAGCAGTCGCTGGACCTGAGCGTTGCCTACCTGCAGGAGCGCCAGCAGTTCGGCCGCCCGCTGGCCAGCTTCCAGGCCCTCAAGCACCGCGTCGCCGACATGATGCTGCAGGTCGAGTGTGCCCGTTCGGCCAGCTACTACGCCGCCTGCGTTGCCCAGGAAGCGCTGGACCCGGCGGGCGCCGCGCAGGTCGCCGCCGAGCTGCCGCTGGCCGCATCAACGGCCAAGTCTCAGTGCTCCCAGGCGTATTTCCACTGCGCCGCCGAGTCGATCCAGCTGCACGGCGGTGTCGGTTTTACCTGGGAGTACGACCCGCATCTGTATTTCAAGCGTGCCCGGGCCAGCGAAAGCTACCTCGGTGCACCCGCCTGGCATCTGCAGCAGATCGCCAACCTGGTGATCGGGGAGCAAGCATGAAGATCCGTTTCAGTGAACAGGACGAACGCTTTCGCGAAGAAGTCGCCGGCTGGTTGGCCGAGCACCTGTGCGGCGAGTTCGAGGCACTGCGGTTTCGCGGCGGCCCGGGCGATGAGCACATGTTCGCCCACGAGCGCAAAGCCTGGGAGCGCAAGCTCGCCGAAGGCGGCTGGACCTGCGTGGGCTGGGCCCCGGAGCATGGCGGGCGCGGGCTGTCGATCAGCCAGCAGGTGATCTTCCACGAAGAATATGCCCGCGCCGGCGGCCCGGGGCGCATGGGCCACATCGGCGAAGGCCTGGCCGGCCCGACCATTGCCGCTTTCGGCAGCGAGGAACAGAAGCGCCGGTTTCTGCCGGGCATCGTCGCCGGCACCACCTTCTGGTGCCAGGGCTATTCCGAACCGGGCGCCGGCTCCGACCTGGCCGCAGTGAAAACCCGCGCCGCCCAAGGCGCCGACGGCGACTGGCTGATCAACGGCCAGAAGGTCTGGACCTCGCTGGCCCACGAGTCCGACTGGTGCTTCGTGCTGGCCCGCACCGAGCCCGGCAGCGTCGGCCATCATGGCCTGTCGTTCCTGCTGGTGCCGATGGACCAGCCGGGGATCAGCGTGCGCCCCATCGAGCAGATGACCGGCACCTCGGAATTCAACGAAGTGTTCTTCGACGATGCCCGCACAGAAGCAGCGAACATCGTCGGCCAGCCCGGCGAGGGCTGGAAGATTGCCATGGCGCTGCTCGGCTTCGAGCGTGGTGTGTCCACCCTCGGCCAGCAGATGCAGTTCAACAACGAACTGGACGAGATCATCGCCATCGCCCGCAGCAACGGCGCCGACCGCGACCCGCATCTGCGCCTGCGCCTGGCCGAGGCCTGGTGCGGCCTGCGCATCCTTCGCTACAACTCGCTGCGCATGCTCTCCGGGCCCCAGGACGGTTCGCTGCGCCGCGAGGCGACCATCTACAAGCTGAACTGGTCGAGCTGGCACGCAAGCTTGGGCAAGCTGGCCATGGATGTGCTCGGGCCCGAGGCCGAGCTGCTCGAAGGTGCGCCATACCAGCTCAGCCGCCTGCAGTCGCTGTACCTGTTCAGCCGTGCCGACACCCTCTACGGCGGCAGCAACGAGATCCAGCGCAACATCATCGCCGAACGCGCCCTGGGCATGCCCCGGGAGCCGCGAGTGCGTCCCTGATCGAAGGAGTTTTCTGCATGACTGTTCCCCACTATGTTCCGGGCCATGGCCTGCTGCGCGGCAAGGCGGTGCTGATCACCGCGGCTGCCGGCTCCGGCATCGGCTTTTCCGCCGCGCTGCGCGCTGCCGAGGAGGGCTGCCGGGCGCTGATGATCAGCGATATCCACGAGGGCCGGCTGCACGAGGCCGTGGCGCGCATCCGTGAGGCCACCCAACTGCAGGCGGTGCATGGGCACTTGTGCAACGTGACCGACGAGACGCAGGTACGCGACCTGGTCAGCGCCGCCGAGCGCGAGCTGGGCGGTGTCGACGTGCTGATCAACAACGCAGGCCTGGGCGGCTCCCGCGCGCTGGTGGAGATGCCGGACGAGGAGTGGCAGCGGGTGATCGACGTGACCCTCACCGGCACCATGCGCATGACCCGGGCCATGTTGCCGCACATGATGGCGCGGGGCGCCGGGGTGATCGTCAACAATGCTTCGGTGCTGGGCTGGCGGGCGCAGAAACAGCAGGCCCACTATGCCGCGGCCAAGGCTGGGGTGATGGCGCTGACCCGCTGTTCGGCGCTGGAAGCGGCCGAGCATGGCATCCGTATCAACGCGGTGAGCCCGAGCATTGCCATGCATGACTTTCTCGCCCGCTCGGCACCCCAGGCGGTGCTGGACCAACTGGCCGCAGGCGAGGCCTTTGGCCGCGCCGCCGAGGTGTGGGAGGTGGCCAACGTGATGATGTTCCTGGCCAGCGACTACAGCTCGTACATGACCGGCGAAGTGCTGTCGGTCTCCAGCCAGAGGGCCTGACCATGCCACGTATTTTCGAGACGCCAGGTGCACTGCACGACGCCCAGGGGCAGGAGCTGGGCAAGAGCGAATGGCTGCTGGTGGACCAGGCGCGCATCGACCTGTTCGCCGAAGCGAGCGGCGACCACCAGTGGATACACGTGGACGCCGAGCGCGCCGCCCAGGGGCCGTTCGGCGCTTGCATCGCCCACGGCTACCTGAGCCTTGCGCTGGTCAACCTGTTCCTGCCGCAGATCGTCGAGGTGCGGGGCATTGCCATGGGCGTGAACTATGGCTGCGAGCGGGTGCGCTTCCCGTCGGTGGTGCGCGTGGGGTCGCGGGTGCGCGGCAGTGCCACGCTGCTGTCCACCGAGGCGGTGGGCGAGGGCGTGCAGGCGCTGATCCGCGTCAGCGTCGAGATCGAAGGCCAGGAACGGCCCGGCTGCGTGGTCGACACGATCAGCCGCTACTACCCGAACTGAGGAATCGAGCATGAACGAAGCAGTCATCGTGTCTACGGCGCGCACGCCCATTGGCAAGGCTTTCCGGGGTGCCTTCAACGATACTGAGGCGCCGACCCTGGGCGGCCACGTGGTGGCCGAAGCGGTACGCCGCGCCGGCATCGCGCCGGAGGAGGTGGAGGACGTGATCATCGGCGCCGCGGCCCAGCAGGGTACCCAGGCCTACAATCTTGGGCGCCTGTGCGCGACGGCGGCCGGGCTGCCGGCGCAGGTCGCCGGCATGGCGGTAGAGCGCCAGTGCGCGTCGGGCCTGATGAGCATCGCCATCGCCGCCAAGGGCATCGTCTGCAACGAACTCGACATTGCCGTGGCCGGTGGCCTGGAGTCGATCTCGCTGGTGCAGAACAAGCACAAGAACCTCTATCGCCTGCAGTCCAGCCTGGTGCTGGAGCGTGACCCCACGGCCTATATCCCGATGATCGAGACCGCCGAGATCGTCGCCCAGCGCTACGGCATCAGCCGCGAAGAGCAGGACGCCTACAGCCTGCAGAGCCAGTTGCGCACTGCTCATGCTCAACAGGCCGGGTTGTTCGACCTGGAGCTGGCGCCGCTGACCACGCACAAGCTGCTGGTGGACAAGGCCAGCGGCGAGAGCCGGCATGAGTCGGTGACCTTGCGCCAGGACGAGTGCAACCGCGCCGATACCAGCGCGGCCAGCCTGGCCGCACTGGAACCGGTGTGGGGGGGTGGGCAGTGGACAGGTGCCGGGCGCTTCATCACCGCAGGTAACGCCTCGCAGTTGTCGGACGGTGCCTCGGCGGCAGTGCTGATGAATGCACGCCTGGCCGAGCAGCGCGGCTTGCAGCCGCTGGGTATCTACCGCGGCCTGGCGGTGGCGGGGTGCAAGGCGGACGAGATGGGCATCGGGCCGGTGTATGCGATCCCCAAGCTGCTCAAGCGCCATGGGCTGAAGGTCCAGGACATCGGCCTTTGGGAGCTGAACGAGGCGTTTGCCTGCCAGGTGCTGTATTGCCGGGATACCTTGGGCATCGATAACGACCGGCTCAATGTGAACGGCGGCGCCATCGCCATTGGCCACCCGTTCGGCATGTCCGGGTCGCGGATGGTCGGGCATGCGTTGATCGAGGGCAGGCGCCGGGGCGTGCGCTATGTGGTGGTGAGCATGTGCATTGGTGGCGGCATGGGTGCTGCTGCGCTGTTCGAGGTGGCTTGAGATGGGCTTGCCGACGGCGCAGGAGGTTCAGCAGCTGATGCAGCGGTATGTGCTGCTGGTGGATGGCGGGGATGTCGAAGGCATTTTGGCGATGTATGCCGAGGATGCCACGGTCGAGGACCCGGTCGGGGCGGCGCCGTTGCGCGGGATCGAGGCCATTGCCGCGTTCTACCGGCAGGGCTTGGGGGCCATGCAGGTGTCGGCTGTGCTGACCGGGCCGGTGCGGGCGACCTGTGACGGGCAGGGGGCCGTGCCGTTTCGGGTGGTGTTTGGCGAGCGTGGGCTGGATGTGATCGATGTGATGGCGTTTGATGAGCGGGGGTTGATCCGCAGCATGAAAGCGTACTGGAGCGAGGTTAACGTCGAGGCGGTATGAACTCGCTCCTGGGGAGTATTTGAGGGCCCTATCGCTGGCAAGCCAGCTCCTACAGGGGCGGTGGGGTACCTGTAGGAGCCGGCTTGCCGGCGATAGGGCCAGCAGCCGTAAGATATTTCTGAACCTGAAACCAAATGCTTCAGGATTCGCATGTTTGGGAAGTATCCTACGACCGCTACTGAAATTTCGCTATTGTCGGGGAAATGCCTCACGGATAACGTTCTCCAGTCGCTTCGGCGACCGGGTGTGAGAACCCGCTTCGAACTTCATGTTAGTAGCACCGCTATGGCAGCAGTGCGCGGGCAGGCTTCGGCCTGGCCGGGCTTAATCACGGGTTCACCGGTTTCTCACCCCGCGTGAGGGTGTCAGAAATTTTGTGTTCGGGCATAACATGAGTAAGAGGTGCATGTATGCCAACCAAAAAGAAACCCCTGCGTGACCTGCCCAAAATCCCCAAAGAGCTGCTGGAGCAG
Organism: Pseudomonas sp. KU43P; assembly: GCF_033095865.1. NCBI lineage: Bacteria > Pseudomonadati > Pseudomonadota > Gammaproteobacteria > Pseudomonadales > Pseudomonadaceae > Pseudomonas > Pseudomonas sp. KU43P. The sequence goes on from NZ_AP019365.1 coordinate 2,161,080, forward strand.
TTCGGTGAGGGCCTGATGACCGCAGAAGCTATCGAGGATGCCTCTGCGGCGTTCAAAAAGGCCTTGATCGAGCGTGCTCTGCATGCCGAGCTTGGTCACCACCTGGGTTATCCGCCGGGCGCGCAGCGCCCAGAGGATGAAACCAACCAGCGTAACGGCAAGAGTGGCAAGACGGTTTTGACCGGCGATGGCCCGCTGCGGCTGGAAATTCCTCGTGATCGAGACGGCAGTTTTGCGCCCATTCTGATCCCTAAGCACGAACGGCGGTACACCGGTTTCGATGACAAGATCATCGCCATGTACGCCCGTGGCATGACGGTCAGAGAGATCCGAGCGTTTCTGTCCGAGCAGTATGGAACCGACGTTTCGCCCGATTTCATCAGCTCTGTGACAGACGAGGTCATGGAAGAGATTGGCGCGTGGCAACAGCGGCCATTGGAGCCGATGTACCCGGTCATTTTCTTTGATGCGCTGCGGGTGAAAATTCGCGAAGAAGGCCTGGTGCGCAACAAGGCCATTTACCTGGCTTTGGGCGTTCTACCCGACGGGACGCGCGATATCTTAGGCATCTGGATCGAGAACACCGAGGGTGCGAAGTTCTGGATGAAGGTTTTTAACGATCTCAAGACGCGTGGTGTCGAGGATGTGCTGATTGCCGTGACCGATGGCCTCAAAGGCATGCCAGAGGCTCTCAGCGCCGTGTTTCCAGAAACGACGCTGCAGACGTGCATCGTGCACCTGATCCGCAACAGCCTCGACTACGTGGCTTGGGACAAGCGCCGGGCACTGGCCAAGGCGTTGAAACCGATTTACCAGGCCATCAATGCAGAAGCGGCTGAGCAGGCATTGGATGAGTTTGAAAACGGACCCTGGGGCAAACAGTATCCAACGGTCGTGGCAGCCTGGAGACGCGCCTGGGATCGAGTGATTCCCTTCTTTGTCTTCCCACCTGCCATCCGCAAAGTGATCTACACCACCAACGCTATTGAGAGCATCAACGCCCAGCTACGCAAAATCATTAAAACTCGGGGGCATTTCCCGAACGATGAAGCAGCCACCAAGCTGATCTGGCTGGGGCTGCGGAACATCACGGCAAACTGGGGCTCGGCGGCGCATGATTGGAAAAGTGCGATGAATCAATTCGCGATTCTGTACGGGGATCGGTTCATCAGGCCGACGTGGTGAAAATCGGGCCTGCCTAACGGCAGGCCATTACCGGCCCGAACACAAAAAAACTGACAGTCCCCCCCGCGTACTGCTGCCACCCTTATCCCGTGAGAAGGATGAGATGGCAGATCCCATTAGCGAACCTGTGAGATCCGTCATGAAAAAGATTGTTCCTGACCCACCCCGCCCGAAGACCCCCAACACGCCATTCTTCACCGTCCAATCCGACATGTATCCCCCCGACGCCCTGGCCCACGTCAGCGAGCTGCTACGCGGCGTCATCGAAACCATCGACGAACACTGCCGAACCCGTGCGGGCGAACCTGGCTTGAACATGCTGGGCAATGCCATGCATGCCAGCGAGATCGCGTTTGCGCTGGTGGAGCATGTGCACACGCGGCTCTATGGCCAACACGCCCAGGGGTAACGACATGGCTGACCAGCCCAAGATCGTCACAACCGTCGGCGTCGAGACGTTCCTCGATGTCGGTAACCCGCCCATCGACCTGTTACGCGTCCAGCCAGGCATTCCGATCGATGATGCCTACGAGCAAGTTCCGATACTGCTGGGCTACATCAAGCATCTGGTGGGTGAGGGTGACATGGAAGATGACCACAAGCTGCTCGGCGCAGCGGATTATCTGGGTGCCTTGGCCAAGGCATTGATGAACGATATCGAGGTGGCCAAGAACAGGTTGCATTGACCTCAAGGGCCCTATCGCTGGCAAGCCAGCTCCCACAGATACCCCGCAATGCTTGAAAACGATGCCGTACCTGTGGGAGCCGGCTTGCCGGCGATAGGGCCAGCTCAGGCAAAAGCGATTTCATATCGCACTGCCAATCAACCCTGCAGATCCTTGTTCTGCGTGCGCCCACTCTCGTAATAGGCCTTCAGGTTTTCACCAATCTCCCGCACCACTTTGTCGAACGCCCGGCTCATTAGCCATTCGGCCAACCGCCCGCCACGCAGTCGATAATGCAGGCTGGTGCTGATGCGGCAGCTGTCCCCCGAACCCTCCAGCCAATACCGAAAACTGGCCTGGCGAAACGGGAAGGGCGCACCGGCATTACCCTTGTGCAGCACCAGCACAAACCCTGCGCCGTCCTCCCAGTGCACCACGCTCTCATCCAGCCACTGCCCACCCTTGCGCATGACCCGGCGGCTGGCGCCCATGCCCTCGCGGGCACCCGGGTGAAACTGGCTACCGGTCAGCCCCGGCACATAGTGCGGGGCAAGGCTGAGGTCGCGCAGCTTGCTCCAGGCCTGGTCGCGGGTCAGGTTCAGGGCCACGGTGTGGCGAGCGATGCGGTTCATCTGCAATCTCCAGGTTCAGTGGGCATTCGCTGCATCGAGAAACGCCGGGCGTTCACCGCCGCCATGCACGGCCAGGTCGGCGCCGCTGACGTAGCGGGCCAGAGGCGAGGCGAGGTAGAGGCAAGTGTCGCCGATGTCGTCAGGCTCGGCCAGGCGCCCCAATGGGATGGTCGCCGCCACCTGGGCCACGGCCTGGTCGTCACCGTAGTGCAGGCCGGCTTGTTCGGTGAGGATCAGCCCGGCGGTGACGGCATTCACCCGCACCTTCGGTGCCCATTCCACGGCCAGCGAGCGGGTGAGGTTCAGCAAACCGGCCTTGGCGGCGCCATAGGCGGCGGTGCCGGGGGAAGGGCGGGTGGCGCTGACGCTGCAGATGTTGATGATGCTGCCGCCCTCGGGCTGTGCCTGCATCACCCGGTTGGCCAGTTGGCAGAGGTTCAGCGGGGCCAGCAGGTTAAGGCGGATGATCGACTCCGAGAAGCGCGGCGAGGCACTGGCCGCATCGGCGTAGGGCGCGCCCCCTGCGTTGTTGACCAGCACGTCGAGGCGGCCGAAGCGCTCCATGATGTGGCCCATCATCCGCTCCAGCTGCTCCACGTCGCGTACGTCGCAGGGCAGGAACAGCGCCTCCCGGCCAGCCCGGGCCGGCAGCCGCTCCGGTGCCTGGCGGCCGCAGATCACCACGTGGGCGCCGCATTCCAGGAATCGCCGGCTGATGCCTCTGCCCACACCCTTGCCACCGCCGGTGACGAGGACGACTTTGTCGCGAAAACTCAAGGGGTCGTGCATGGGGATGCCTTGTCATTCAGGGAAATGCTCCGATCCTAGGCCCCGGTGCCGATCGGGCCTACGTCCAAAGGGACTATTGCGCCCGCGTAGTCCTCTCGGACGATGTTGCGCTTCAACCCCCTCTGAATAATTCCGGCACAACAATGAGCCGGGAGGATTCCCCATGGGCGCATCAGCGCAAGGGCACAAGGCCACGCTACCCAGCGGCCTGCAGCTGCACTACCACGACACAGGCACCGGCGACCCGGTCGTCTTCATCCACGGCAGCGGTCCCGGCGCCAGCGGGCACAGCAATTTCAAACACAACTACCCGGCCTTCGCTGCCGCCGGCCACCGCGCCATCGTCCCTGACTTGCCCGGCTACGGGGCATCGGACAAACCGCTGACCGACTACACCCTGGACTTCTTCGTCGACGCCCTGCTGGGCCTGCTCGACGTGCTGGACATCCCGCGCTGCACCCTGGTGGGCAACTCCCTGGGCGGCGCCATCGCCATTGCCATCGCCTTGCGCCACCCCGAGCGGGTCACACGCCTGGTGCTGATGGCCCCCGGCGGGTTGATGGACAAGGCCCAGTACTACCTGCAGATGGAAGGTATCCAGCGCATGGCCGCCGCGTTTGCCAGCGGTGAACTGCGCGATGCCGCAGGGATGAAGCGCCTGCTGAGCCTGCAGCTGTTCGACCCATCGCTGATCGACGACGACACCGTGGCCGAGCGCGTGGCGGTGGTCGCCGAGCAGCCCCCTTGCGTGCTCGCCACCATGGACGTGCCGAACATGGCTGATCAGGTGGCGCAGCTGGCCTGCCCGATCCTCGGCTTCTGGGGCATGAACGACAAGTTCTGCCCGGCCTCCGGCGCGCAGACCCTGATGCAGGCCTGCCAGCGCATCCGCTTCGTGCTGCTGAGCGAGTGTGGGCACTGGGTGATGGTCGAGCACCGTGCCCTGTTCAACCGTGAATGCCTGGCATTTCTCGCGGAGGGCCGCCCATGACCGCGCAGCTTCGCCAGCACTACGGCGACGAACTCTACCAGGCCCTGACCGAAGGCCAGACCCTGGCGCCCCTGACCGAGCGCTGGCCGGACATCACCATCGAAGACGCCTACCACATCTCGCTGCACAGCATGCAGCGGCGCGTGGCCGCCGGCGACCGGGTCATCGGCAAGAAGATCGGCGTCACCTCGGCTGCCGTGCAGCGCATGCTCGATGTGCACCAGCCGGACTTCGGCTTCATCACCCGCAGCATGGCTTTCGACGACGGTGCCGAGATTTCTCTGGCCGAGCACCGCCTGATCCAGCCGCGTGCCGAAGGCGAGATCGCCTTCGTGCTCAAGCACGACCTGGCCGGCCCCGGCGTGACCGAAGCCGATGTGCTGGCGGCGACCGACTACGTGACTGCCTGCTTCGAGATCGTCGATTCACGTATTCACGACTGGCGCATCCGCATCCAGGACACGGTGGCCGACAACGCCTCCTGCGGCGTGTTCGTACTCGGCAACGCGCGTGTCGACCCCCGCACCCTGGACCTGCCCAACCTGCACATGCGCGTGTCGAAGAACGGCCAGCCGCTGAGTGAGGGCCTGGGCTCGGCGGTGCAGGGCAACCCGTTGACCGCGGTCGCCTGGCTGGCCAACACCCTCGGCGCCTTCGGCATCCCCTTCAAGGCCGGCGAGGTGATTCTCTCTGGTTCGCTGGTGCCGCTGGAGCCGGTGCAGGCCGGCGACCAGTTTTTCCTGACCCTCGACGGCCTGGGCAGCGCCCAGGTGTCCTTCCGTGCCTGATCAAGGAGCAAGGCCATGAGCCAGAAACTGAAAGCGGCCATTATCGGCCCGGGAAACATCGGCACCGACCTGCTGATGAAAATGCTGCGCTCCGAATGGATCGAACCGGTCTGGATGGTCGGCGTCGACCCTGAATCCGAAGGCCTCAAGCGCGCCCGCGAGATGGGCGTGAAGACCACCGCCGAAGGCCTGGACGGCCTGCTGCCGCACGTGCTGGACGACGATATCCGCATCGCCTTCGACGCCACCTCGGCCTACGCCCATGCTCGCAACAGCGAGAAGCTCAATGAACTGGGCGTGGTCATGATCGACCTCACCCCGGCGGCCATCGGCCCGTTCTGCGTGCCGCCGGTCAACCTCAAGGAGCACGCCGCCAAGCTTGCGATGAACGTCAACATGGTCACCTGTGGCGGCCAGGCGACCATCCCCATGGTCGCGGCGGTGTCGCGCATCCAGTCGGTGGCCTATGGCGAGATCGTCGCCACGGTGTCCTCACGTTCGGTGGGGCCGGGCACGCGGCAGAACATCGACGAGTTCACCCGCACCACGGCAGGCGCAGTGGAGAGCATCGGCCGAGCGCGGCGCGGCAAGGCCATCATCGTCATCAACCCGGCCGAGCCGCCGTTGATGATGCGCGACACCATCCACTGCCTGACCGACGACACCCCGGACCAGGACGCCATCCGCGCCTCGGTACTGAGCATGGTTACCGAAGTGCAGCGTTACGTGCCCGGCTACAAGCTGGTCAACGGCCCGGTGTTCGACGGCAACAAGGTGTCGATCTTCATCGAGGTGGAAGGCCTGGGGGACTTCCTGCCCAAGTCGGCCGGCAACCTCGACATCATGACCGCCGCCGGCCTGCGCACCGCCGAGATGTTCGCCGAAGAAGCCCACAAGGGCGCCCTGCAATTGCCCGCCCGTTGAGGAGAGTGACCATGAACCTGCAAGGCAAGAACGTGCTGCTGCACGACATGAGCCTGCGTGACGGCATGCATGCCAAGCGTCACCAGATCAGCATCAAAGAGATGGTGGACGTGGCCACCGGACTGGACGCGGCCGGCGTGCCGTTGATCGAGATCACCCACGGCGACGGCCTGGGCGGTGCATCGCTGAACTATGGCTTGCCGGCCCACAGTGACGAGGCGTATTTCAGTGCGGTGATCCCCCGGCTCAAGCAGGCGAAGGTCTCGGCCCTGCTGCTGCCGGGGATCGGCACCTTGGATCACCTGAAGATGGCCCATGAGCATGGGGTGTCGACCATCCGCGTGGCCACCCACTGCACCGAGGCCGACGTGTCCGGCCAGCACATCGGCATGGCGGCGAAGATGGGCCTGGACACCGTAGGCTTTCTGATGATGGCGCACATGGTCAGCGCCGAAAAGCTGCTGGAGCAGGCGCGCCTGATGCAGAGCTACGGCGCCAACTGCATCTACTGCACCGACTCGGCGGGCTACATGCTGCCGGATGAAGTCAGCGAGAAGATCGCCGCGCTACGCGCAGGCCTGGAGCCGGGTGTGCAGGTGGGTTTCCATGGCCATCACAACCTGGGCATGGCCATTGCCAACTCCCTGGCGGCCATCGAGGCGGGTGCGGCGCGTATCGACGGGTCGGTCGCGGGGCTGGGTGCCGGGGCCGGCAATACGCCGCTGGAGGTGTTCGTGGCGGTGCTCGAACGCATGGGCGTGAACAGCGGTGTGGACCTGTACCGGATCATGGACGTGGCCGAGGACCGGGTGGTGCCGATGATGGACCAACCGATCCGCCTGGACCGCGATGCCCTGACCCTGGGCTACGCCGGGGTGTACAGCTCGTTCCTGCTGTTTGCCAAGCGCGCCCAGCTCAAGTACGGCGTGCCGGCCCGTGAGCTGCTGGTGGAGCTGGGCCGCCGCGGGACCGTGGGCGGGCAGGAAGACATGATCGAGGACCTGGCCTTGACCCTTTCCCGCGAGCGCGGGGTGTTGCCGACCTGAGGCGGATGTTCGCTGGCGTCAGCTACGCTGCGCCAGCACCCCCATGGCCATGAAGATGGCCGCGATCGCCCGCGCTTCATGAAGCTCGCCGCTGGCGACCAGGGCAGGGATCTGCGCCATGGGTACGGTCAGGCATTCCAGCGGTTCGGGCTCGTCTGCGGTCAAGCGGGTGCAAGGGCTGAGCTGTTCGGCCAGCACCACCCGGCAACGATGGCCCAGGTGGCCAGGCGCCAAGGTCAGGTCGCCCAGCTCGGTCAACCGCGCGCCGTGCAGCCCCACTTCTTCGCCAAGCTCGCGTTGCGCGGCCTCCAGGTAGCTTTCGCCAACGTCGGCGCCGCCCTTGGGCAGGCCGAGTATGGTGCCTTCCACCCCCACCGCGTACTCGCGAACCATCAGCACATGACGCGGATCGGGCATTGCCACCAGCAGCACCGAGCGGTAGCCGGTGCCGTTGAGGCGTTCATAGATGCGGCGCTGGCCGTTGCTGAACTGCAGGTGCAGGGCTTCGATCTGGAAATGGCTGCTTTTGGCCAGCAGCTCGGTCTTGAGAATGGTAGGGCTCTGGCGCATGGGGCGGGCCTCTGGCGACGGTAAGCGACAGGCTTACTATGGCGCGCCGAGGGGTACCTGCCATCGTCCGGGCGGACGATGGCGACACAGGCGGGAAGAGGGCTCAGCCCAGGGTGGCGACGCTGCGCAGGATCAGCCGCACCAGCATGGTCTGGCGGGTGACGCCGGTCTTGGAGAAGGTGGAGCGCAGGTGGGCCCGCGAAGTGTTGCGGCTGATGCCCAGCTCTTCGGAGGCTTCGTCGAGGGTCAGGCCGTTGGCCAGGAGCATGGCCAGCTGGGTTTCTGCCGGGGTGAAGTCGAACAGGGCACGGACGATCTCCTGGGGGGCGGAGGATTGCTGCTCCGGGTCGCTGATGAAGATCACCACGGCGGGACATTGCTTGCCCTCGCTCCAGGCGGCCAGGGGTACCGAACGCACGATGATGCCCAGGTCGGCGCGGCCGGACGGGCGGGTGACGCGCATGGCCTCGACCACCGTGGCCTGGTTGCCCTTCTGCGAAAGCATGGCCTGGCGCACCAGGCGACGAAACTCCTGGGTATCGCGGGCGCTGCCGACCTGCAGGCCGTCGTTGACCTGCTTGATGCCGTCCTTCTCCTGCAGCAGCCGTTCGGCCACCTGGTTGGTCTGCAGCACCTTGCCGGTTTCGTCGAGGATGATGGTGCCCACGGCCATCTGGTCGACGGCGCCGGCGTACAGATTGCGTTCGATCTCGATGCGGTTGAGCTGCATGTGCACCTTGATCGATTGCTCCAGGTGCGGAATGAACCGTGCCAGTAGGGTCTTCTCGTCGTTGACGAAGGGCGGGTCGTCGCGGCCCCGGCTGATGCGCAGGCGGCACTGGGCACCGTCGCTGGTGTTGATGTCCACGCCCAGGATATGGAACACGTCCACAGGTTCCAGGAAGTTGCGAAAGAACTCCGATTGCCTGAGTTCGGCTTCCGGCAGGTAATCGCTCAACGCGACCACTTCGCTGTTGGGGAGCCCGATGAAGGGGTCCAGGGCGTAGAAGTGCTTGTTGTAGGAGTTGGTCGCCTCGCTGGAGGTGCCGTTGGTGCTGACCATCAGGCCATCGACCTGGCTGCTGGGCGGGCGCAGGATGAACGTAACGTACTTGCTGTCGAGGAGGCGATTGAGCTGATTGAGGAAGGTGACCCAGGGGATGTTTTCCATCGGGCCCTGATAGAGCTGACCGACCAGCTCGCTGAAGTCTTCTAGGCTGAGACTCTGCATGAATGCGTACCGTTTATTATTATTAGCACTGGCGTCGGCGAGCATAAACGGTGTCCTTGTTTACGCGCAATGTCCTGTTGCGGGCCCGATCAGCGGTCATGGCCGACGGCTGATCGGGTGCCAGGGAGGGGTTGCTGTCAGGCGCGCTCGGCGCCACACACGACATAGTCCTTGCGGGTGCGGGTATCGTCGGAAATCAGCGCGACATCGGTGTAGAACTGCTCGTACCAGCGGCGCAGCTGGTACACCGGGCCGTCGCCGTCGCACAGCAGCGGGTTGTCGACACGGGTCTTGCTGTGCCAGATCGCCACATCCTCGTAGAAGGCTTCCTGGGCTTGTTTGACATAAGCCTTGGCGATGGCCTGGTTCTCTTCCTCGCTCAGCCCCGGGATCTTTTTCACCAGCACGCCATAGCGCAGGGTGAAACTGTCGAGGTCGATCGGCACGTGGCAGTTCAGCAGCACCGAATGGATCGGCTGGTCGCCCATGGCACCGGTCATTTCGGTGATCTGGTACGCCGGGCCGTAGTAGGTGGCGACGGTGGTCAGCACGCTGTCACCGGAGAGCCGGGCACTGCGCGCACGCATGATCTGGGCGGCGGTGTGGCCTTCGAAGACGTTGCTGAAGGCATCGATCGGTGCACCGTGCACGGTGTCGAAGTGGGCCATGTCGGCGATGTTGTCGATCAGCTCGCGGCAGTTGGTGTCGATCTTCAGCTCGGCAATTTCCCATGACGCCCATTGCGCGTCGTAGCACGCGTCGATGCGCGGGATGGCCTGCTCGGCGATCGGTGCATTGCCTTCGGGATCGTTCCACACGAACAAGAGGTGGTTCTGCTCCATGATCGGCCAGCGCTTGATCCTGGCCCGAGGCGGGATGCGCTTGGCGTACGGGATGTCGTCGCACACGCCGTCGGCGTTCCAGCGCCAGCCGTGGAACGGGCAGCGGATGGCGTTGCCTTCGACGCAGCCGGTGCTCAGGTCGGCGCCCATGTGCGGGCAGTAGCCGTCGAGGATGTTCAGTTCGCCGTCCTCGCCCTGGAACGCCACCAGGCGGGTGCCGAAGACATCCAGGCGGTGGGCTTTGCCATCGCGGTACTGGGCGGCCAGACCCAGGCAGTGCCAACCGCGCGCGTAGCGGTCTTCCAGCAGTTTGGCTTCGATACGGTGCAGTGTGCTCATGTTGTTGTTCTCCGGTTCTTCTTGGGGCCGCACGGGCAGCTCGGCCGACGGTACGGTGCACTCAAGCGATTCTGCCGGTCGTGACGTGGCGGTCATCGTCTGAACGGACGATGGCCTGCGACAGCAGGGCGGATTTACTGGCGGCCATCAGCCACAGGCAGGAGAACGTGATGGCGGGACAGGTAGCAGTGATCACCGGCGCAGCCAGCGGCATCGGCCGCGGGCTGGCCGAGCATGCAGCGCAGCTTGGCCTGCGCCTGGTGCTGGCGGATGTCGACGCCCCACGCCTGATGGCACTGGCCGCACGGTTGCAGGCGCAGGGCGCCGAGGTGCTGGCCAGGGTGACCAACGTGGGCGACGCCGAACAGATGGCGCAACTGCGCGAGGCAGCTCTGGCGCGCTTCGCCAGGGTCGACCTGTTGTTCAACAACGCTGGGGTGATGCAGACCGGCTACAGCTGGGAAGTCGACCCCGCGCAATGGCAGCGCATCCTCGATATCAACCTGCGTGGTGTGATCAACGGCATCCGCTGCTTCGTGCCCTGGCTGCTCGAACAGGGGCGCCCGGCCCACGTTATCAATACCGCGTCGCTGGCCGGGCTGGTGTGCAGCCCGCTGATGGCGCCCTATACCGTGACCAAGCAGGCCGTGGTGGCGCTCAGCGAAACCCTGCATTACGAGCTGGCCCAACTGGGGGCGCCGATCTCGGTTTCGGTGCTCTGCCCGGGCGCCGTGGCCAGTGACATCATGGCCTCCGACCCGGTCGAGGCAGGCCCAGCGGCGTCATTCAGCGCCGCGCTCGATGGCAGTATTCGCGCCGGCATGAACCCCCGTGAACTGGCCGGCCTGGTGTTCCAGGCCGTGGCCGAAAAGCGTTTCTGGATTCTGCCGCACAAGGCCTTCAAGCCGGCCCTTGAGCGGCGCCTGCGCAGCGTGCTCGATGAAACCAACCCAGCTTTCGCCATGCCCGAACTCGAGGGAGACGCCCATGCCGCTCGATAACCAGCTTGCCAGCGTACTGCAGGGTTTCCGCGCCCAGGGCGAGCCCGATTACGCCACCCTCGATGCCCGCCAGTATCGGCTGTATGCCGACAACCTGATGCCGCCCTTGCCAGGCGCGGACATGGCCGACGTGCGGGATCTCGAAGTCGGCGGCGCGCAGGGGATGCTCGCGGCGCGCCTGTACCGCCCGCTGGACCGTGACGGCCTGCCGTTGCTGGTGTTCTTCCACGGCGGCGGTTTCGTGATCGGCAACCTGGACACCCATGACAACCTGTGCCGCACGCTGGCCCTGGAAACCGGCGCGGTGGTGGTGTCGGTGGCCTATCGCCTGGCACCGGAGGCGCGCTTCCCGGCGGCACCCCACGACTGTTATGCCGCGACCCGATGGCTGGTCGAGCATGCCCAGGCACTGGGCGTGGACGCTGGCCGCCTGGCGCTGGCGGGCGACAGCGCCGGTGGCAACCTGGCCATTGCCGTCAGCCGCCTGGCCCGAGAACACGGTGGGCCGGCGATTCGGCACCAGTGCCTGTTCTATCCCGTGACCGATGCGGCGTGCGCCAGCGCGTCCTATGGGCAGTTCGCCGAGGGCTATCTGTTGTCGCGGGCCATGATGGGCTGGTTCTGGGGGCAGTATCTGGAGCACCCGCAGCAAGCTGACGACGCCCTGGCGTCGCCCCTGCGCGACGAGGCGCTTCAGGGTTTGCCGGCCACCACCTTGCTGACCGCCGAATACGACCCGCTGCGCGACGAAGGCGAGGCCTTCGCCGAGCGCTTGCAGGCGGCAGGTGTGAGCGTGCGGCTGGAGCGCTGCGACGGCATGGTGCACGGTTTCATCAGCATGGCGCCTTTCGTCGAGGCTGCCGCACGGGCCCTGCAGGGCGCCGCTGCGGACCTGCGCCGCGCACTGGGTTGAGGCAGGCCGGCCTCGTCCGTTCGGACGAAGCCGGCGCAGAGCGGCAGTTCTAGGCTGGCAGCACACCCTCTCTACGTTTAGAGGCATGGCCATGAAAACAACAAGATTCTGCCTGACCCTGATCGTCTCTGCCTTCGTCGCTGCCTACGTGGCAGCGCTGACCCAGCCCTTACCGGTGTCTCAGCGCGTGGCCTATTACTGCCAGCCTGGATATCAGTCGTGCTACATGCCGGCGCTCGGGGCAATGCGACTGTTGCCTTGAGCGCGCGCCTGCCCGGCCGACCTCGAATCGTCGCAATCGCGGCCGGTGGCCGCACATGGAGAAGGGGCATTAATGAACAATGACAACACGCATGGCATGCGCTGGGATGCCGTCTACGACGTGGTCGTGGTCGGTTCCGGCGCTGGCGCCATGACTGCGGCGCTGCGCGCCCATGACCATGGCCTGTCGGTACTGATGGTGGAAAAGGCCGCGCAATACGGCGGCACCACGGCGATCTCCGGCGGCGGCATCTGGATCCCCTGCAACGACCAGATCGAAGGCCTTGGCGGCAGCGATTCACCCGAGCAAGCACGCGCCTACCTGCGTGCCACGGTTGGCGAAGACTACGAGCCCGCGCGCATCGACGCTTACCTGGAACACGGCCCGAGGATGCTCGGCTACCTGGCCGCTCGCGCCCAGACCTACTTTCGCGCCGTGGCGCGTTACCCTGACTATTACCCCGAGCGCGAAGGCGGCAAGCCCGGCTACCGCACCCTGGAGCCGGCCGTCTTCGACGCCGCCCGCCTGGGCGACGAATTCCAGCGCCTGCGCGCCTCGTCGCCGGCGACCCTGATCGCCGGCCGCATCGCCATGACTCAGGTCGAGGCCCACACCATCGTCACCAAGGAGCCCGGCTGGCTCTGGCTGACAGCGCGCCTGGGCCTGCGCTACCTCGCCGACCTGCGTTGGCGCCGGCGCACCCCTCGGGATCGCCGGCTGACGCTGGGCAACGCGCTGGTCGCCAGCTTGCGTGCGGCGATGCAGGCGAGGGGCATCGAGCTCTGGCTGCAAACGCCCATGCGCAGCTTGTGCAGCGAGGGCGGCAAGGTCACAGGGTTGTTGGCCGAGCGCCAGGGCAGGGCGGTGAATGTGCGCGCGAACGCTGGCGTGATCCTCGGTTGCGGTGGCTTCGAGGCCGACCAGCTCATGCGCGAGCAATACCTGCCCGGCCCCACCAGCGCCAAATGGACGGCCGCGCCGCCGATCAACAGTGGGGATGGCATTCGCGCCGGCCTGGCGTTGGGTGCCGACGTGGCCCTGATGAGCCACACCTGGGGCGCACCGACCGTGCATGTGCCTGGCGAAGAGAAACAGCGGGCGCTGTTCGTCGAACGGGCGTTTCCCCGTTGCATCATGGTCAACGGCCAAGGGCAGCGCTTCGTCAACGAGGCGGCGCCGTACCCGGACATCATCTACGCCATGTACGCCGACCAGCAGCGCAACGGCGCCAACGTGCCCGCCTGGTTGATCTTCGATGCCGAATACCGCAAGCGCTACCCGTGCGGCGTGCTGTTGCCAGGCACGGTGCAACCGGACAGCAAGATCCCCGACGGCTGGCTGGACAAGGTGATCTACCGGGCAGACAGCCTGGCCGCCCTGGCCGCCAAGATTGGCGTGGATGCCCAGGGCCTGGCGCAGAGCGTGCAACGCCTCAACCAGCAGGCCGGCAAGGGCGTGGATACGGATTTTGGCAAAGGCGACAGCCTGTTCGACCGCTACTACGGCGACAGCAACTGCCAGCCCAACCCATGCCTGGGGCCGCTGGAGCGGGCGCCGTTCTACGCACTGCGCATTGATGCTGGCGAGTTGGGTACCAAAGGCGGTTTGCGCACCGATGCGCAGGCGCGCGTGCTGCGGGCCGATGGTTCACTGATCGATGGGTTGTACGCCATTGGCAATACCAGTGCGGCGTTGATGGGCAAGACCTACCCAGGCCCCGGCTCGACTATCGGGCCGGCCATGACCTTCGGCTACATCGCGGCAAACCACCTGGCGCGGGAGGTGGGGCAGGTGCAGCCTGAAGTGATGGCCGAAGCCGGGTTGCATCGATAGTTGTGCGGCTCACTCGCAGGCTTGGCCCGCGCGTGAGCCGTACACCCCGTTAGCAACGTACGTCCTGGAGATGATCCGCACTGAAAGGCTTACAAGGAATCCAGATACTCAGTGCACCCCGGCATGCCGCCGCGCGCGGCGCACAGGCTGCGCCTTGGCCGGCCCCTGTGGTGGTTGGTGGTGATGTGGTGAATGACGCCGCACGATACGCAGTACGCCCCATAGCATGGCGGCTGCAACGCTAAGCCACATACCCACCAGCATGAGAATTGCCATTGTCAGGCTCATGTGTGCCTCCTTCTCTCGGACCAAGCCATGGCTCGCCCTACAGACACAGCATTAGTCTAGCTCGCCGGCGGTGACGTTCCATTGACCGAACGTCTGGTGCTTTGGTCCAGTGGCTTTGCGGCTTGCATTGGGCTATACCCGCGCCGCGCCGCGCCCTATGATCGTTGCCCAGAGCCGGGCGCTGCCTGCCTGGCATCGGAACAAGCGAGCGTTCATGGAGCACGATTCCTTCAAGCCGTGGGGCAATGGCCCACGGCGACTACTGTTGGCATGCCTGATGGCGGCGAGCCTGGGCGGTTGCGCCGGTACGCCGCCAGCTTCCCTCAAAAGCCTGCCGCAACGGGTCGAGATCAGCAGCGTGCCGTTCTACCGCGGCAACGCCAACCACAGCGGCGCCATGGCCTTGGCCGCCTTGCTCTCGCAGCAGGGCGCGCCGATCACGCCGGGGTTGCTCGACAAGCCCTTGAACCTGCCCCAGGGCGCCGAGTCGCTGGGCACCAGCATTCCTCGCGTGGCGCGTGAATACGGCATGGTGGTTTATCCGCTGGATCAACGCTTCGACGCTTTACTGACCCAGGTGGCAGCCGGCAATCCGGTGCTGCTGCGGTATCAGGACGGTTCGGCCTGGTGGAGCGAGCCGCGCTATGCGTTGCTGATCGGCTATGACCGCTACAAGCAGCGTGTGCTGTTGCGCTCAGGCATGAATCGACGGCAGCTGATGGCCTTCGATGACTTCACCTCGGCGTGGGCGAAGGAGGGGAGTTGGGCTGTGCTGGTACAGCCACCGCGGCAACTGCCGGCCCAGGTGGACCGCCAGCGTTGGCTGCAGGCTGCCGACGAACTGGCCCGCGCGGGGCAGGAAGTGGCGGCGAAACAGGCTGTGAGCAGCCTGGGCAAGTAGCGGGGTAATTGCTGACCCTATCGCCGGCAAGCCGGCTCCCACAGGTGCGCCACTGCCCTTGAGTTCAGTGGGATACCTGAGGGAGCCGGCTTGCCGGCGATGAGGCCATCAGCCTGGATCAGAAGCCCAGACGGTCACGCAGGCTGTAGTACCAGGCACCGATGGCGCTGAACGGTACACGCAGCATCTGGCCACCCGGGAACGGGTAGTGCGGCAGACCGGCGAAGGCGTCGAAACGTTCGGCCTGGCCACGCAGTGCCTCGGCCAGTACCTTGCCCGCCAGGTGGGTGTAGGTCACACCGTGGCCCGAGCAACCCTGCGAGTAGTAGATGTTGTCGCCGATACGGCCAACTTGCGGCAGACGCGACAGGGTGAGCAGGAAGTTGCCGGTCCAGGCGAAGTCGATCTTGACGTCCTTGAGTTGTGGGAAGGCCTTGAGCATCTTCGGACGAATGATCGCCTCGATGTTGGCCGGGTCGCGGGCACCGTATACCACACCACCGCCGAAGATCAGGCGCTTGTCGCTGGTCAGGCGGTAGTAGTCGAGCAGGTAGTTGCAGTCTTCGACGCAGTAGTCCTGCGGCAGCAGGGTACGGGCCAGTTCTTCGCCCAGCGGCTCGGTGGTGATCACCTGGGTACCGCATGGCATCGACTTGGCGGCCAGTTCCGGCACCAGGTTGCCCAGGTAGGCGTTGCCGGCGACGATGATGAACTTGGCGCGTACCTTGCCCTGCGGGGTGTGCACGACAGGGTTGGCGCCACGCTCGATGCGCACGGCCGGGGTCTGCTCATAGATGATGCCGCCCAGCGACTCGACCGCGGCTGCTTCGCCCAGGGCCAGGTTCAGTGGGTGGATGTGGCCGCCGCTCATGTCCAGCATGCCGCCGACGTAGCTGTCGCAGGCAACCACTTCGCGGATGCGTTTCTGGTCCATCAGCTCCAGCTGAGTGTGGCCGAAGCGTTCCCACAGGCGTTTCTGCGATTCCAGGTGGCCCATCTGCTTGCTGGTCAGCGCAGCGAACACGCCGCCGTCTTTCAGGTCGCACTGGATGTTGTACTTGGCAACGCGCTCACGGATGATGCGGCCGCCTTCGAAGGCCATGTGGCCCAGCAGTTGTGCTTGCTTGGGGCCGACGGTGCGTTCGATGACGTCGATGTCACGGCTGTAGCTGTTGACGATCTGACCGCCGTTGCGGCCCGACGCGCCGAAGCCGACTTTGGCCGCTTCGACGATGCTTACCTTGAAGCCGTTTTCCAGCAGGAACAGTGCGCTGGACAGGCCGGTGTAGCCGGCGCCGATGATGCACACATCGGTTTCCACCTCACCCTGCAGCGCCGGACGTGGCGGCACCGGGTTGGCCGAGGCGGCGTAGTAGGACTGGGGGTAGGGGGTATTGGCCATGCTCGAGAAACCTCGTGTTTTATATTTTTAACGAATGTACCGATGCTATCAATAATAATAAACACCCGCTAGTCGTCCCGTTAAAAATCCTTTACTGGGTGTCGGTGGCCCTTCCTTATAAAGAGGTTAAGATTCAGTAGCTTAGCGTGAAAAAAAGTGTTGACAGGGGTTTTGGATTGCGTAGAATGCGCACCACACGACAGGCACATAGCTCAGTTGGTTAGAGCACCACCTTGACATGGTGGGGGTCGTTGGTTCGAGTCCAATTGTGCCTACCAAATCGCCCGTAGAAGATACGGGGCTTAGAGGGGAATCCGAGAGGGTTCCTCTTTTCGTTTTCCCTGAGAAAACGTTCACAATCTATAGCCTTCGTTCACATCCTGCAATGTGCACCTGCTTTCCTGCTCTGTAGGCATTCACACCTGATTTGTGTGAATGGGAAGGCAAGGCTAACCCCTCATTCACAGCAAAAATTGTGAACGAACACTCTCAAGCCATTGATCCTAAAGGGCAAACCTCTACCTAGTGAAGGTGGTGCTCATTGGTCGTGGCCTCCCAATGGCGTGCGTCTAACCATCTGAGCTATGTGCCAGTCAGGTGCTCTAGCTGCTCGCATACGATGCGTATTGATGAACGCCATAGGCGAGTGCAAGGAACGCTGAAGCGAGACGCCATACCAGTCTGTGTACGCTTGCGGGGTGATCCTAGGCATGGCTGTCTGAGAATCTTGGGCTTGACGCCAGTGGGGTAGAGAGGGGGTGTAGGGGAGGCTTCCTATGTCTGCAATGCCGCTCAGGATTTTCTAGGAGAAATGGCTGGCCTTCTGGTATCAAGGGGCGGCATATCATGGGGGGCGCTGTATCTACATCGGCGCTTGTGTAGACAGTTTTGCATCTGTAGGCATAGAGATTTGGCAGAAATGGATTCTGGACTGGTTAACGCTGTAGTTCCGGTGGTGATCACTCTCCTTGGCACTATGACCATTGGTCTTGTGGGTGGGTGGTTTAAGTTCTACTTAGAAAGAAGGAGTGTGAGATTTGCTATCTATGCTGAGATTCAGGCTCTGGTGCTCATAATTCGTAAGCGTGAATATCTAGAAGGAATGATAGAGACTATAAAAGAGTTTGAAGAGGGGAAGTATAAGAAGGGAACTTGTGTAATTTATTCGGCATCAATCGACCCTAGTTACTGTCGAGTGTATTCTGCTTTGGTTTCAACGCTTGGTAGTCTACCTGCTGATGCTGCGCAATTGGTCGTCATCTTCTATCAGCTAATAGATAGCGTGGTTAGGGATTTGAGTCCAGGTGGGCAGCTACATGAAGGGACGGATGATGTGACTGTCTTCAATGAGGCTTCTGACCTTTTGTCTAAAGCTTTGAGGGTGGCTGAGGAGCTGCAGCGAATTGAGCATGGTGGCCTTTGGTTGCAAGTTAAAAGGTTGCTGAGGCTTGAATCGAGGGATTCATTAATCCACTCTTTGAGAAATGGCAGTGCTTGATCTTGTGTTGTTGTGTTGATTTGAGGTATATTACGCGGTAAAGGGAAACGGCCCTGCTTATCTGAAAGGTAAGCTACTGTAAGCGCAGAGAGTGTGCTGGCTGTGGTAAGTAGGTTAGGAAGCGAAGCCTTAGATGGCGTAGTGACTGACAGAACGCTTCAGTTACATAGCGGGGATGGTTGGTAGAACCCGCCCGTTGTATGCCGACGAATAGGCATAAGCCATATCCAAGCAAGGGCTGAGTACGCTTGGACGGGAACCACTACCGAATAGTTGGGCAATGTCGGGCGACGCCCCCATTGAAGAACGGCCTAGCAGGTAACTGTTAGTGCACCCTAAAAGGGCAGTTAGAGAAATCTAACGCATTGTGTCAGAAGTGGTTACGCCTTCTGAAAGTCAATCCATGCCCTTTGTCTTAATAAATAATTCCTGCTAATTTACCGCCTTCAATGGTTTGACTTGGTTAAGTCTGTCAATGTCTTTCTGGTAGTCAGCAGCAATCCTTGCTTCTATCGCAATGTGTCTATCGACTTCAGCTTTAGGTGGTCTACCTACTGGACGAGTAATGCCTACCGCTTTAAGAAGCTCCTTAACCGCAGAGTAGTTATGCTCCTCGGTTCCTTTCTTCAATACTTCAATGGCTACATCTTGCCAGTAAAGTTTGTGTTCAATATCCCAAGCGTTATCTTTGGCATGACTGTCTAGCGTAATAAGACTAACTCCCCACTCCTTCGCTAGAAGGCTATGGGAGTAAGCTTCAATGTATTTCTGTTTTCCATCTTCTGGTATGTTCATTTTCTATTCTCTTGTTTGGTAGTAGTAAGTGGTGCCTCAAGCCGGCAGGGGCTTTGCTCCGCAAGGGTAAAGCGAGAGCACGTCAGCAAGCTGACACGCCCTACCGGGCTGACGCATGAAAAGAGAAGAGCGTTAACTACTCGCTATGGTTAGGTGTGCCGACGTATCGTCGGTTTCCTCCTAACGTTAAATCCTTCTTTTCGAGCGTTCAGAAATTAGTGCGAGTAATGATGTGTGAGTGTAACGAACGTTAAGGACGTTCACTGGCATACGCTCTTCCATCACCCTATAAGTATCACCTTGGTATTGGCTACCTATAGGGCTAAGCAATCTCCTAGCTAAGCAGTGAACTCTAGATGGTTGTCTACTGTTAAGGGCTTAGCGTATTGGTAGCAATGGTTGATCCTGGTAGATCAACAATCTCCAAGGAGCGATAGAGTATGTGTAGTTTCTTACGATACTCTATGGTGGATTTCCCAAAAATCCTTAAGGAATCCTTAAGAGAAATTGGAAAAAATGTGGTGACGCAGGAAATTTTAAGCTGCTCGTTTTAGTCCAGCGGTCCAATTGAGAATTGATTTGTAAGTTACTCCGAGGTTGTCAGCAATAACCTTTCGATCAAGTCCTTTCTCAAGAAACAGTGAGACTGCCTCAGCTTGAAGCATCGCCTTAGCTTTCTTCTTCTCAGACTTCTCTTTCTCCCAAGGTGTCATGCAAAGCTCAGTATTGATAGAGGCTAGACGACCAAGTTTAGATTGAAGATACTTAGCCATCTCGATGTTCTGTACGAATAGAACCACTGGTGCTGTATTGTCTCTATCGCGTAGTGAAGTGCGCGCTACAGCTTGTAGCGTTGATTCATAGAGTCGCTCGAACTCAATAGCTTTCCTGATTTCAGGAACTGGTACACCTAGCATCTCGCTAAGACTATGGAAGCTTAATGCGTCGTCAGGGCTAACGTTTCCATGCTGTAGGCAAATGGCAATGCTTCTATCTTGGTAGCCATTAATGCCTCGACTATCAATAGGGAGCTTTGTTACATTGTCTGCAAAGCTATACTCAACCCAGTCGTGCATGAAAGCTAAACTCTCATCGTCTCCAATCATTGCGGTTACACCGTCAAGCCAAGAAGCCAACTGTGTGTCATTGTTCCATTTGATTACAGATTCGCCATTGCGTTGCATCAGGCTTTGAGTCTTGGAGTATTTACCTTTCAAGAAAGGGTGAAGCTCAACACGCTTACCGTAACCATCAAAGTCAGGAGTGAATATTGAGCGTTCAAAACTCCATCCTTGACTCTCAGCGTGTACGCCTAGGAGCGTATCCCTCACATTGTTAGCCAGGATGTGTACAGTGTTTGCGTAGGTGAAAGCGGGGAGGAAATCCCTGTAACGCACAATCCGTACTAGGCGTTTACCCTTAGTGCTTTGCTTCTCTACCTCAACGCTACATTTGGGGGTGATCATAGCCTTGAGCACTTCAATTGCGGAGCTACTGAGTGCGCTGCCATCTTTGGTTTTGATCATGGATTCTACAAGGGCTACGTGCTCAGGGTTGAGCGTTGCTTTCTTGTCATCACTTACGGTTAGATAGTGGCCAATGCTACTCAGGTAGCTAATGCTATCGAACTGGTGAGACCAGCAATCAGAGACGCTAGGCACTTCATCCATAACCAAATCCCATCCCGCCAGCAACCTTGCATCCACTTGCCTTAGGGCCTCATGTGTAACCATAAGCAGGGGTGAGTTAGCCATTGCTAATGCTTTCTCAATGGTGGCAGCTACATGACTGGTCGTTTCAGAAGTAATGATGACAGGGATAATGCCGGTAGTGGTTTTAATGGTAAGTGCTAGCTCTTTGATAAGCTCCTTGGTAGGCATTGCGTAAATCAGTTTTGAGCTAGAGATTAGTGTAGGTAGTGCTTCAATGAATTTGGTAGATTTGCCACTGCCGGGCAATGCTTCCGCTACATAAATGGTTTTAGTGGTCATGCGTCCTTGTTCTTTAATGAGCTTCTGCAAGCTCCTATAAGCGTGTATGAGAGGCGTAGAGCGTCACCCTGTGGGTTGCTTAGGGTTAGCCTATAACAGCTTGCAGAATGGAGATTAGAAGGGTTGCTACAGAGATTAGAAAGGCTGTGACACTAGCAAGGCAGAGAATGGATATTGCCCAGCGACGGAGTAAATTACTTATCGGTCTTCACCTTTGCTTTAACTGGTGCTCTGTCAGCTTCTAGCTTGTCAATGATGGAGTGTAGAGTCTGTGTGGATGTGAACGCACTATCAAGCTTGCTAGAGGTAGGAAGGTCAATACACACATAATTGCCACGCTGATTCATTTGGTAACGCACACCTTTGTATTCCTTTACCTCTCCGACTAGCAGTGAGTTTTTAATAAGGATATCGGCTGCTTTCTGTTGGGTTTGCGCTTTACGCTCAGCAAGGTACTGTGCTTCAGCGTCTGAGTAGTAGGCTTCTCGAAGGCTCATTCTGTTACCCCGTATTGCTTGTAAATGTTCTTCTTGATTTCTTTCATGAGTGCTGTCTGATTCTTAACGGTAGCGCTGGTTCCCGACACTACAGATTGCTTGATGCCAAGGAGGTTGCCTTGCTCATCGTAACTGAAATTGTTCTGCTCCACTTTCTTACCCTTGCTGGCTTCAATGGCAAGCTGAGCATCAATGCCTTCTCGGATTCCTGGATCAGACTTGTAGAGGCGTGCAATTGTCTCTTGTCTCAGTTGCCGCATAAGCGTAACTGCCTCAGCAGGATTACCCATTACACTAGCTCGTTGATTAGATGGCGCTTGAGTAGGTGTACCATCGGTAATCTCCCAGCCTTCTTTTGCTGCAATGTCTAGAATCTCAGCAGGAGAGCGGCCAGTGGATTTGGAGAGTTCAAAAATGTCATGGGGGTTAAGAGTCTTGGTCATGATAGGGTTCCTTACAGTTCGATAATTCGATATTCATTAGTGGAGTTGGGGTGTTCTTTGCTTGGGTTTTGCTCGATGAGTCCAACTTTGATAAGTCGGTTGAGTGTTCGTGCTACTGAATTACTAGACATGCCTGTTGCGCTCTCGAAAGCGGCAAGGCTAATGGCTGACCATCCGTCCTCCTTTTTCTCATTTCTAATAATGAGGTAGATCAATTTGGAGGATAGGGTATTAAGTTGTTTGTGCTGAATTTTTGCAATGTCTTCAATGGTTATCATGTTCTATGCTTTCCTTTAGGGTTTGTATTTTTTAGTTGTAATTCCTGATCGTGCTTACTGCATAACTCTCTCCCTCTCAAAATTCTATGTCTATACTAAATATACTGGTAGGGGTGAGAAACGTATACAAAAGAGGGGGTGTATTTGTTGGGATTGGAAAAAGGCCCTAGATTGATTCTCCTAAGGCCTTGGGGTTGCTAACGGTGTGCTCAGTCTATGAGGTGTAGGACGTCTTTAGCGTTGAGGTGTGAGTACCTAGCAACGGACCTTGTATCCCTATGCCCGGATACAATCATTATTTGAGCGTTATTGAATCCCTTCTTAGCTACGTTAGTGATGCGTGTGTGTCTTAACTGATGTAGCTTCACTGACTTATCAAGGCCTGCTCTGTTTCTCGCCTTCCTGACAGCCTGTGAGACGCTGTGAGGGCGTACAGTGAACAATCTACCCTTGGGTATACGCTCCGCATGAGCCAAGCATATGGCCTTCTTCAGAAGCTCTATGGCTCGTTTGGTGAGAGGTACAGACCTAGTGCCGTTCTTACCATCCACTACATCTGCAATGCGTTGTTCTAGGTGCAAGCAATTGACTGTTAGCTTGAGTATCTCGGAGCGTCTCATTGCCGTTTCATAGGCTAGCTCCGCTATGAGCGCCATGGTGGGTGTTAACTCTTTCAGCATCAGGTTCAGTTCATACGCACTGACTACCTTGTCGCTAGGCTTCGATGGCTTAGGAAGCGACACCTCAGTAACAGGGTTGGCAATGTTGATTAGGAGTTCACGCTTCGCATACTTGAAGAACCTAGACATGAACGCTAGCTGAGTCCTACAGGTGGCTGGCTTCACAGATTCCAGGCGCTTCAATTTGAAGTCGTTCACATCCTTAGGGGTGATTTGCTTGATGGGTTGTGGGAAGGCGTGAGCTAGCTGCTCAACGATTTGGATGGCATGGGCATAGCTACCCTTGCCCTTGAGAAGGGATTCACAGTAGGACATGCCTAGCGTGTAGATGGTGTGCTCTCGGTGTTGCTTGGTGACAGCCTCAAGCTTGCCAGCCCATGCTTGAGCTTCTTCCTGAGTCTTGAAGGTCTTGGACTGAGGGGGCTTACCCTTGAGTCTGACTTGAGCGTTCCAGTTACCAGATGGGAGGGAGCGAATGGTTGCCATGATGACGCCTCAAATGTGAATGGGCGTTCTCTCAAGGGCTTGATCTAGAAGGGGCGGGCCTTCGGGTTCCTCTTGTTGACATGGTGGGGGTCGTTGGTTCGAGTCCAATTGTGCCTACCAAATCCCAGAAAGGGCGATCCGAAAGGTTCGCCCTTTCTGCATTTCGGGGCTGTATCCGGCCGTTTGTAAAGCGGCTGCCCGGGTTCTGAAAGTTTTTGATTTTTTTGAAAAAAACGCTTTACAGGTGTGCATCTGATCACTAATATGCGCACCACACGACAGGCACATAGCTCAGTTGGTTAGAGCACCACCTTGACATGGTGGGGGTCGTTGGTTCGAGTCCAATTGTGCCTACCAAATCTCAGAAAGGGCGATCCGAAAGGGTCGCCTTTTTTGTTTGCCCGCACAAAAGTCTTTGTCGCAGGGTGTAACGTATGGTCGCGGTTCGGGCCATGGGGCGCCATGCTAGAATCCGCCCCTTCGAATCTGGAGGTACACGCGTGCGCAAACTGGCAGTGGTAATGGCAGTGCTGGCCCTGGCGGGCTGTGAAAACGAGGTGGAAGGTGTGCACAAGCAGGTGGCCGAGCACCTGAACAACCCCAAGACCGCCAAGTTCGGCAACGTACGGATCGACACCAAGGGCACCATTTGTGGCCAGGTGCGCGGCAAGGACGATGCCGGGCAGTACGAAGCCTACCGCAGCTATGTGGCCATCAAGGGTACTGATGGCCAGTACCAGATCATCGTCGACGACACCGGCAACAACCTGCGCATCCGCGAAATGTGCGGCGGTGCCGACTTGCAGCGTCGCGCCGAGGCTCTGGCCGGCCAGCCGGCACCTGAGGGTTGGGATGTGGAAGTGATCCAGGGCGCCAACATGGGCGCACTGAGCGACATGACCGCACGCCTGATCGAGAAGGGCATCCCGTCCTCGGTCGAATACCGCGAGGGCAAGCCGGTGGTGCTGATGGGGCCATTCCCGACCCGCGAAGAAGCCGAGGCACGCAAGGCCGAGGTCATGGCCAAGCTGGGCACGGATTCGGTGGTTATCCAGCACGGCGCCCAACGCTGACGCCAGAAGCCCGGCGCAGGCGCCCTGTCATCTGCCTCCCAGGCCGGCTATGCTTGCCTTGGGAGATGGCTGAACGGGGAGGGCCTCATGTCTACACTGGAACGGGCCATCGTAGTGGCCGCCAGAGCGCATGAAGGGCAATACGACAAGGGTGGGGCGGCGTATATTCTGCACCCCTTGCGAGTGATGATGCGGGTGTCTACGCCCGAGCAGCGGATCGTCGCTGTGCTGCACGATGTCATTGAAGACACTTCGCT
Organism: Pseudomonas sp. KU43P; assembly: GCF_033095865.1. Classification (NCBI taxonomy): domain Bacteria; kingdom Pseudomonadati; phylum Pseudomonadota; class Gammaproteobacteria; order Pseudomonadales; family Pseudomonadaceae; genus Pseudomonas; species Pseudomonas sp. KU43P. The sequence goes on from NZ_AP019365.1 coordinate 2,185,680, forward strand.
TACGCTGTCCGATCTTGCGCGCGAGGGCTTCGCGCTGAAGATTCTGGCTGCCTTGCTGGCATTGAGTCGGCGTCAGGGCGAGAGCTATGAGGATTTCGTGGTGCGCCTGGGCGTCGACCCTCTGGCTCGCACCGTGAAGCTGGCCGACCTTGCGGACAACAGCGATCTTTCGCGCATTCCATGCCCTGGTCCTGCCGACCTGGCGCGGCTGGCCCGTTACCGGGAAGCCAGCGCCTACCTGCAGACGCTGCCCTGAACCTCAGCCGCAGGCCTTGAGGTTCACCGGCCCGACAAAGTCGTTGCCGCGCCCCATGACGCACGCCACCTGCTGGTTGCGTTGCTGCTCCCAGGCTTGTGGTGGGTAGGTCTTGTTCCAGGCTTCGAACAACTGACGGTCCTGTTTCGACAAGCGCAGGTTGTACTGCTTGCTCATGTAGAAATAGGTGCGCGCGATCATCCCGCGGATCGACGGGCGCGGCATCACCTTCTTGGCCTTGAAATCGACCTGGGTCAGGCAGCGGCCATATTGGCCCTGCTGCTGGGGCAGCCAGCCGAAGCTGAAGTTGCTGCGATCGCCATTGACCTCACCGATGCTGGGCACCAGGTTGTGCAGGTCGGCTTCGGCGCGATTATAGATGTCGTCGTGGCGCGAGCACTGCTTGCGCCCGCCCTCTTGCCAGCATTGGCGCTGATGGCCGATCTGCCAGGCTGGCACGATGTGCTCCCATTCGATGCGCGAGGCGCGCTGGGCGTTCTTGCGCGGTGAATAGCCGCAGGAGGCCAGGTCGACCTTGTTGCCCTTGTACTTGCAGCCGCAATAGAACTCCGTCGATTGCGGCGCGTACAGCTTCCAGGCGACCTTCTTGGCCTCCTGGAAGGTGCGGGGTGCATCGGCGAGGGCTAACGGGGTGGCGAGCAGCAGGCAGGTCGCGGCAAAAAGCGAAACTCTCATGCGCGATCAGTCTTCCTTCGGCACCGTCCAGAAAATCTGCACGCCGCCATCGTCGCGGTGGGCGAGGGTGACGTTGTCGTTCTCGGCGATTTCTTCGAGCAGGGTTTCCCAATCGTCCGGCGACTCGTGGGCCAGGCGGAAGATCAGTGCGGCGCGGCTGCGCTGGGCGGTGGGGCTGTTGATGATCTTCTGGATGCGCACACCCAGTTGTTCATAGCTGCTCGGCGTTGCGGGGGCAGTACTGGCCACGGGGCTTTTCCTTGTTTTGCTGTATGCGCATACAGTATTTCACTGTAGTATTTTTCGCAACAGCCTGTCAGGTGAAAAGCCCCGTGACGCTGGCTGGGCCTGCCGGGATCAGTATTCCCAGAAGATCCGCTGCAGCTCCTTGCTGTCCTGGGTCTTGGTCATCGCCACCATGGCCAGGATGCGCGCTTTCTGCGGGTTAAGGTCATGGGCGACGACCCAGTCGTTCTTGTCGTCAGGCTGCTCGGCGTTACGCAGTACGAAGCCGCCCTGGTTGACGTGGGAAGAACGGATGATCTGCACCCCATTCTTGCGCAGTTCCTGCAGCGCCGGTACCACCCGCGACGACACCGAGCCATTGCCAGTGCCGGCATGGATCAACGCCTTGGCGCCGTTCTGTGCCAGGGCCTTGTAAGCCGTATCGGTCACGTTGCCGTAACCGTAGGCGATGTCCACCTGGGGCAGGGCGCTGATCTGCTTGATGTCGAACTCGGAGTTGACCGTGTGACGCTTGGCCGGCAGGCGGAACCAGTAGGACTTGCCTTCCACCACCATGCCCAGCGGGCCCCAGGCGCTCTTGAAGGCTTCGGTCTTGATGTTGATCGACTTGCTCACATCGCGCCCGGACTGGATCTCGTCGTTCATGGTCACCAGCACGCCCTTGCCACGCGAATCCTTGTTGCTGGCCACGGCCACTGCGTTGTACAGGTTGAGCATGCCGTCTGCGGACATGGCGGTGCCGGGGCGCATGGAGCCGACCACCACGATGGGCTTGTCGGTCTTTTCCACCAGGTTGAGGAAGTAGGCGGTTTCTTCCAGGGTGTCGGTACCGTGGGTGATGACGATGCCGTCCACGTCATTGCTGTCGGCAAGCTCGGCCACGCGCTTGCCCAGCTTGAGCAGGTCGTCGTTGGTGATGCTTTCGGAGGCGATCTGCATCACCTGCTCGCCGCGCACGTTGGCCAGGTCGGCCAGTTCCGGTACACCAGCGATGAGCTTGTCGACGCCGAGCTTGGCGGCTTGGTAGGTGGCGCTGTTGGCCGCGCTGGCGCCTGCGCCGGCAATGGTGCCGCCGGTGGCGAGGATTACCACGTTGGCCAGCTTCTGTTGGTTTTCGACTTCCTTGGCCGAGGCCATGGAGGGCAGGATCAGCAGCAGGGCGAGTGCGCTGGGGGCAAAAGTTTTAAGTGCAGCATTCATCGTTTTTGTTCTCTCTCTTCCTATTGAGATTTTTTGGTGTTGCACGCCATGCCACGCAGTTTTCATACCACCCGGGCGCAGCCGGCTCGAAACGCCGCCGCAACACGGCTCCAATGGCTGGAGCGGTAATCCAGCCATTCGGAACTCCGAACAAGAATAGGAAAAGCTGTTCGGTTTTTCGTAAAAATCCCAGATAATCTGCGCTAGAGCGGCTAACCCCCCAAAAGCGAAACGGATTTGACAAATAGGGATCCTGTTTCCATAGTTACCCAACGCAAACGTTTGCGATCCGATAAAAACCACAAGATTCGGAGTCATCTCCCATGAAGCTGCCGTTCCCCGGTCGTCTGCTAGCGCTCGCCGTCATTTCCTCGCTGCCCCTCGTCATGCCGTTATCTGCCCATGCAGAAGACAAGCCCAAGGTCGCCTTGGTGATGAAGTCCCTGGCCAACGAGTTCTTCCGCACCATGGAAGACGGCGCCAAGGCCTATCAGAAAAAACATGCCGATGACTTCGAACTTGTGGCCAACGGCATCAAGGATGAGACCGACACCGTCAACCAGATCCGCATCGTGGAGCAGATGATCTCCACCGGCGCCAAGGCGATCATCATCGCCCCGGCCGATTCCAAAGCCCTGGTGCCCGTGGTTAAGAAGGCCATGGACGCCGGCATCACCGTGGTCAACATCGACAACCGCCTTGACCCCGACGTGCTCAAGAGCAAGAACATCAGTGTGCCCTTCGTCGGCCCCGACAACCGCAAGGGTGCGCGTCTGGTTGGTGACTACCTGGCCAAGGAAAAACTCAAGGCCGGTGACCAGGTCGGCATCATCGAAGGCGTGCCGACCACCACCAATGCCCAGCAGCGCACAGCGGGCTTCAAGGACGCCATGGACGCTGCAGGGATGAAGATCGTCTCGACGCAGTCCGGCAACTGGGAAATCGACAAGGGCAACAGCGTCGCCGCTTCGATGCTCAACGAATACCCCGACCTCAAGGCCCTGCTGGCCGGCAACGACAGCATGGCCCTGGGCGCTGTCTCGGCCGTGCGCGCTGCCGGCAAGGCCGGCCAGGTGCAAGTGGTGGGCTACGACAACATCAACGCCATCAAGCCGATGCTCAAGGATGGCCGCGTGCTCGCCACCCTCGACCAGGCCGCCAGCCAGCAGGCAGTGTTCGGCATCCAGGCGGCGCTGAAGATGCTCAAGGGCGAAAAACCGGACGTGGATGCCGACAACGTCATCCAGACCCCGGTCACCCTGATCACCAAGCCTTGACGCCCAGGAGAGATGGCCATGTCCGCTACGGCCGTTGAAGGGGTGCTGATCGCCACCGGGCTGGGCAAAAGCTACGCCCAGCCGGTGCTCGGCGACGTCAGCCTGACCCTGCGCGCCGGTGAAGTGCTGGCCCTGACTGGCGAAAACGGCGCGGGCAAGAGCACCCTGTCCAAGCTCTTCAGCGGCCTCGAAACACCCACCACCGGCCATATGCGCTACCGCGGTCAGGCCTATGCCCCCGGCAGCCGCAGCGATGCCGAGCGGCTGGGTGTGCGCATGGTGATGCAGGAACTCAACCTGCTGCCGACCCTGACCGTGGCCGAGAACCTGTTCCTCGACAACCTGCCCAGCCGTTTCGGCTGGATCAGCCAGAAGCGTCTGCGCCAGCTGGCCACGGCCGCCATGGCCCAGGTCGGCCTCGACGCCATCGACCCGGATACCCCGGTTGGCGAACTGGGCATCGGCCACCAGCAGATGGTCGAGATCGCCCGCAACCTGATCGGCGACTGCCATGTGCTGATCTTCGACGAACCCACGGCCATGCTCACCGCCCGCGAGGTGGAGCTGCTGTTCGTGCAGATCGAGCGCCTGCGTCAGCGCGGCGTGGCCATCGTCTACATATCCCATCGCCTCGAAGAATTGCAGCGTGTTGCCCAGCGCATCGTCGTGCTGCGCGACGGCAAGCTGGTGTGTGATGAGCCGATCCAGCGATACAGCAGCAACGAGCTGGTCAACCTGATGGTGGGCCGCGAGCTGGGTGAACACATCGACCTGGGCCGGCGCACGATCGGGGCGCCGCTGCTCAAGGTCGAGCACCTGTGCCGCGGCGACAAGGTGCGCGACGTGTCGCTGCAAGTCAGGGCAGGGGAGATCTTTGGTATCTCCGGGCTAATCGGCGCTGGGCGCACCGAACTGCTGCGGCTGATCTTCGGCGCCGACCGCGCCGACAGCGGCAGCATTGCCCTGGGCCAGCCGCTGCGGGAGGTGACCATCGATTCGCCCAAGGCCGCAGTCAAGGCTGGCATCGCCCTGATTACCGAAGACCGCAAGGGCGAGGGCCTGCTGCTGTCGCAATCGATCAGCGCAAACATCGCCCTGGGCAATCTCGGCGCCGTGTCGCGCGCCGGGGTGCTCAATGGCGTTGCCGAGCGGGCGCTCGCCGATCGGCAGATTGCGGCCATGCGCATTCGCAGTGCCAGCGCTGCCCAGGCGGTCGGCGAGCTGTCGGGCGGCAACCAGCAAAAAGTGGTGATCGGCCGCTGGCTGGAGCGTGATTGCCAGGTGCTTTTGTTCGACGAGCCGACCCGCGGCATAGACGTGGGCGCCAAGTTCGACATCTATGGCCTGCTGGCCGAACTGGCGCGCCAGGGCAAGGCGCTGGTGGTGGTGTCCAGCGACCTGCGCGAGCTGATGCTGATCTGCGACCGCATCGCCGTGCTCAGTGCCGGCCGCCTGATCGATACCTTCGAGCGCGACCATTGGAGCCAGGACCAGCTGCTCGCTGCCGCCTTCGCTGGCTACCAGAAACGTGACGCCTTGCTGCACGACGCAGCACCCAGGATGGATGCATGAAAACCACACCCCTCGAAACCTCCGGCAGTACGACCCCGCGCCGCAGCGGCACCTACTTCGGCCTTGGCACCTATCTGGGCCTGGCCGGCGCCTTGTTGGCGATGATCGTGCTGTTTTCGCTGCTCAGCAGCCACTTCTGGTCCTACGCCACCTTCAGCACCCTGGCCAACCAGATCCCCGACCTGATGGTGCTGGCCGTGGGCATGACCTTCGTGCTGATCATCGGCGGCATCGACCTCTCGGTCGGCTCGGTGCTGGCCCTGGCGGCGTCCACGGTCAGCGTGGCGATCCTCGGTTGGGGCTGGGGTGTGCTGCCGTCCGCCTTGCTCGGTATGGCGGTCGCGGCCCTGGCCGGCAGCGTCACCGGCGCGGTCACCGTGGCCTGGCGTATTCCGACGTTCATCGTTTCCCTGGGTGTGCTGGAAATGGCCCGAGGCCTGGCCTATCAGTTCACCGACTCGCGCACCGCCTACATCGGCGATGCCTATGCCTGGTTTTCCAACCCGATCGCCTTCGGCATCTCGCCGGCCTTCATCATTGCCTTGCTGGTGATCGTCTTCGCTCAACTGGTGCTGACCCGCACCGTGTTCGGCCGCTACCTGATCGGCATCGGCACCAACGAAGAGGCCGTGCGCCTGGCCGGTATCGACCCGCGCCCGTACAAGGTGCTGGTGTTCGCCCTGATGGGCCTGCTGGCGGGCCTGGCGGCGCTGTTCCAGATTTCCCGGCTGGAAGCCGCCGACCCCAACGCCGGCGCTGGCCTTGAATTGCAGGTGATCGCCGCGGTGGTCATCGGCGGCACCAGCCTGATGGGCGGGCGCGGATCGGTCATCAGTACCTTCTTCGGTGTGCTGATCATTTCCGTGCTGGCCGCAGGCCTGGCGCAGATCGGCGCATCGGAACCCACCAAACGCATCATCACCGGGGCGGTCATCGTGATCGCCGTGGTGCTCGACACTTATCGCAGCCGGCGCTCGAACCGGCGGAACTGAAAACATGGCAACCATCAAAGACGTCGCTGCACTTGCGGGTATTTCCTACACCACCGTTTCACATGTCCTGAACAAGACCCGCCCCGTCAGTGAGCAGGTGAGGCTCAAGGTCGAAGCGGCCATCGCCGAGCTTGACTACGTGCCCAGCGCCGTGGCGCGTTCACTCAAGGCGCGCAGCACGGCCACCATCGGTTTGCTGGTGCCCAATAGCGTCAACCCCTATTTCGCCGAGCTGGCGCGCGGCATTGAGGATGCCTGCGAGCGCAACGGCTATTGCGTGATCCTGTGCAACTCCGACGACAACCCGCAAAAGCAGCGCAGCTACCTGCGCGTGCTGTTGGAAAAACGTATCGATGGCCTGGTGGTCGCGTCGGTAGGTGAAGACAGCGACCTGCTGCAGAGCCTGGCCTGCGTGCGCACGCCCATGGTCATCGTCGACCGCGAGTTGGAGGGCGTGGAGGCCGACCTGGTGCGCATCGACCATGAGCATGGCGCGTACCTGGCGACCTGCCATCTGCTCGAACTGGGACATCGCGACATCGCCTACATCGGCGGCCCGGCTGAAACCGGTGTCAGCCAACTGCGCCTGGCCGGTTTCCGGCGTGCGCTGGCCGAGGCGCAGGTCGAAGTGCAGAGCGGCAATGTGCTGCATTGCGACTTCACCAGCCCGGGCGGCCATGCGGCTGCTGCGCAGTTGCTCGATGGCCGGCGACCCACGGCGATCTTCGCCGGCAACGACATGATCGGCTTCGGCGTGCTGCGTGCGGCGGCCGAGCGCAACATCAGCGTACCGGGCGAGCTGTCGGTGATCGGTTTCGACGACATCGAGCTGAGCCGTTACGTGTACCCGCCGTTGACCACGGTCGGCCAGTCGATTCGCGAGCTGGGCGAAAACGCTGCGGCGCTGCTGCTGTCGCGTATCGCCACGCCGCGCCGGGAGGCGGCCGAGCAGCGCATCGTCGCCCCGCGCATCGTCTTGCGTGAATCCACCGGGCCGCGCCCAGACTTGTTCAATGATTACCGCTAAGGAATCGTCATGAGTGCCAAGGTGCTGGTGGTCGGTAGCCTCAACATGGACCTGGTGGCCCGCGCCGAGCGGCTGCCGCGGCCGGGGGAGACATTGGCGGGAGAAAGCTTCTTCACAGTGCCCGGTGGCAAAGGGGCCAACCAGGCGGTGGCGGTGGCGCGCCTGGGCGCCAGCGTGGCCATGGTCGGCAACGTGGGCGATGATGCTTATGGCCTTCAATTGCGCCAGGCCCTGGAGGTGGAGGGCATCGATTGCCAGGCGGTTGGTGTGTGCCCGGGTGTGTCCAGTGGCGTGGCGCTGATTACCGTGGATGCGGCCAGCCAGAACTGCATCGTCATCATTCCCGGCGGCAATGGCCTGCTGACGCCTGAGGCGGTGCAGCGGTTCGATGGGTTGCTGCAGGTCGCCGAGGTGGTCGTCTGCCAGCTCGAAGTGCCTGCCGCCACCGTGGCCTGGGTGCTGTCCAGGGGGCGTGAGCTGGGCAAGCGTGTGATTCTCAACCCGGCGCCGGTCACCGGCCCGCTGCCGGCCGAGTGGTTCGCCAACATCGACTACCTGATCCCCAATGAGCACGAGGCCGAGGCGCTGACGGGCGAGCCGGTGCGCGACCTGGACAGTGCCCGTCGCGCCGCTGAGCGCCTGCTGCAGTTGGGTGCAGGCAAGGTCATCGTCACCCTGGGCGCGCAGGGCGCGCTGTTCGTCACCCCTGATGGCAGCCGGCACTTCCCGGCGCCGCAGGTCAAGCCGCTGGATACCACGGCAGCGGGCGATACCTTCGTCGGCGGCTTTGCCGCAGCGCTGGTGCAGGGCAAGGAGGAGGGCGAGGCGATCGCGTTCGGCCAGCGCGCCGCCGCGTTGTCCGTTACCCGTGCCGGTGCTCAACCCTCGATCCCTTTCCTGGCGGAGCTGACCCCATGAAAAAGACCGCGCTGCTCAATGTGGCCTTGTCGCGCACCATTGCCGGCATGGGCCATGGCGACATCCTGGTGATCGGCGATGCCGGGCTTCCGGTGCCGCCGGGTGTCGAGCTGATCGACCTGGCGTTGACGCCAGGTATCCCGGACTTTGCCAGCGTGTTGCGGGCGGTGCTCAGTGAGCTGCAGGTAGAGCGCCATGTGCTGGCTGAAGAAATGCAAAAGGTCGTGCCGCCGGCGCTGGTAGAGATCGAGCGCTTGAAGGCCAAGCTCGGCAAGCGCGAATGGCTGAGCCATGAAGCATTCAAGGTGTTGTCGCGCAATGCCCGTGCCGTGGTGCGCACCGGCGAGTGTCAGCCCTATAGCAACATCGCCCTGATCTCCGGCGTCACCTTCTAGGCTCCCGTAGGAGCGGATTCATCCGCGATTGGGCCGCAAAGCGGCCCCGCCCGATCCAAAGGCAACAGGAGTGCCCCATGCTCAAGCCCCTGCTACAAGGACTCACCCTCATGGCCGCAGCCGCCACCACCACCCTCCAGGCCGCCCCCCGCGAGCTGATCATCGACACCGACCCCGGCGCCGACGACGTGGTCGCACTGTTCCTCGCCATGGCCTCCCCGGACGAGCTCAACATCCGCGCCATCACCACCGTGGCCGGCAACGTGCGCCTCGACAAGACCTCGCGCAACGCCCGCCTGGCCCGCGAGTGGGCAGGCCGTGAAGACATCCCGGTGTACGCCGGGGCAGGGCGCCCGCTGGTGCGCACGCCTATCTACGCCGCCGAAGTGCATGGCGAAGAAGGCCTGACCGGTGTGCAGGTGCATGAGCCCAAGCAGCCCCTGGCCCAAGGCAATGCGGTGCAGTACCTGGTCGATACCCTGGGCACCGCCAAACCGCAGAGCATCACCCTGGCCATGCTCGGCCCGCAGACCAACCTGGCCCTGGCACTCACCCAGAAGCCGGAAATCGCCAAAGGCATCAAGGAAGTGATCGTGATGGGTGGCGCCCACTTCAATGGTGGCAACATCACCCCGGTAGCCGAATTCAACCTGTTCGCCGACCCGCACGCCGCCGAGGTGGTGCTGGCCAGTGGCGTGCCACTGACCTACCTGCCCCTGGATGTCACCCACAAGATGCTGACCAGCGACGCACGCCTCAAGCAACTCGCCGCGGTCAACAACCACGCCAGCCAGTTGGTGGTGGACATTCTCAACGCCTACATCAAGCACGATATGGACCAGTACGGCCTACCCGGCGGCCCGGTGCATGACGCCAGCGTTATCGCCTACCTACTCAAACCCGAGCTGTTCAGCGGCCGGCGCATCCACGTGAGCGTCGACAGCCGCGAAGGCCCGACCTTCGGCCAGACCGTCGCCGACTGGTACGGCGTGCTCAAGCGGCCGGCCAACGTGATGTGGGTGGCGGAGGGTGACGCTCAGGGCTTCTTCGACCTGCTCAGCGCGCGCCTGGCTCGATTGCAATAGCCGTGTGCGGCGCGTAGCGCTCGAACACCTGATCGATGAAGCTGCGCGCCGCTTCGCCGCCGCGGTCGCGCACCAGCAGGTCGATGGCGATCAGCAGCAATTCTTCGGGCGTGCCGGGGCTGTAGGCGCTCTGGCCTTCGGCCCACTTGACCTTGATATCGGCGTCGATGCTATGGCTGCTCATGAAAGGCTCTCACTGGGGGCCCGGTGCGGAAGGGCGAACACCTGACCCTGGTGTTCGAAGAAGGCATTGTGCCTTCACTTCTTAAAGTAAATCATGACATTGCGTCAATGGCTTTCGCCTCCAAGCATAAAAAGCTTCACGCCTTAAACCAAGCGGCTTGTGACAAACGCTGCAAAATTCGGTGACGATTGCCTTTCGTCTGACGTGCCGAGTTCAGGCAGACTTGGGCGTTTTGCAACGAATGGCTGGTGGAGCTGTCCGATCAGGCAGTTCCCAGATCGATTTAGGAGGATTCATGTTCCAAACTCGCGCTTCCCTGGCAACCTTGCTGGTGGCTGTTGTGCTCGCTGGTTGCAGCACGGGTGGTAACTCGGGTGGTAGCAAGGAGCCATCTGTTCCTGCCAGCAACGATGGCCGTTGCGAGGCCAGTGGTGCCGACTTCGCTATCGGCAAGCCGGCCAGTGCCGACCTGCTCGAGCAGGCGCGCAAGGGCAGTGGCTCGCAGATGGCGCGTATCCTCAAGCCGCATGATGTGGTGACCCTGGAATACCGCTCCGAGCGTTTGAACCTGAACGTGGACGAGCGTGGTGTGGTGACTCGGGTCAACTGCGGTTGATCGCACTGGCCTCATCGCCGGCAATGACAAAGCTCAAGCCATAAAAAAACCCGCCACGAAGGCGGGTTTTTTTTACAGCTTCCGAATTACTCCGGACGAACCTGTGCAGCCTGCATGCCCTTCTGGCCGCGCTCGGCGACGAAGGAAACAACCTGGCCTTCTTTCAGGCTCTTGAAGCCGTCGGATTCGATGGCCTTGAAGTGTACGAACAGGTCGTCGCCGCCGCCTGCTGGGGTGATGAAGCCGTAGCCTTTCTCATCATTGAACCATTTGACGGTGCCTTGTTGGCGATTGGACATGGGGTGAATCTCCAGTACATTTTGATTTTTTCGGTGGTGCAATGTGGCCGAGGCTACGGAGCACGGGGAACATCATAGTCTAATTCTGCGGATGTGGCGCCTTTTACCTTCGCAGGATATTGATCCAGGCCAAATGATGCGTGGTGAACGGCTGCCAGCCTCAGGATTTAGGTGTGCAGGCCTGGCGCACGGCGGTCTGGGCGCGCTGCATCAGTTTGGCATCAACGCCATCCTTGCTGTCCAGGTCCGCGATCTCTGCGGTGGTAAAATTCTTTTCGATAGCTTCTGCTCCGCACTTGCAGTGCTTGTCTGCCGATTTGGCGTCCAGGCCCTGGCCGGTGGCTGCTTGAGTGCATTGGCTCATGTAGTTGGCTTTTGCCCCGGAAGGGAATTCGCCCGCGTGTGCACCGAGCGGTAGCAGCAGGGCGCCGGCGGCGGCAAGGGCCAGAAGAGACTGAACTCGCATAACCAGTTACTCCTTGGGTTAAGGTCTCATCAAGAGTAGGTTGCTTCCCAAAATCTGATAGGGATTTTTCTGCGTTAGTTCACCGTAAAAGCGCAATTTCCAAATATTTCTGCCTGCTGCGCAACCCGCGTGCTAGCATGCTCGGCTTGCAGCTATATACCTGCAGCTATCTTTTTACCTTCCAGTCACTCAGGTCCCCCTGGCAAGCCGAAAGGCTTCTGCCACTGTGAGGCAGGCTTCCCCAAGGGAAGGCAGGTCGGATCTTGTACTGGCTCATCCCAACCCACGTGACCTTTGGTAGGGGTCACCACTAGGAGAGGAGGCGCCATGCCCGTTATTACTCTTCCCGATGGCAGCCAACGCGCGTTCGATCACGCCGTTTCCGTAGCCGATGTTGCCGCGTCGATCGGTGCAGGTCTGGCAAAAGCCACCCTGGCCGGCAAGGTCGATGGCAAACTGGTCGATGCCTGCGACCTGATCACCCACGACGCCAAGCTGCAGATCATCACCCCTAAAGATGAAGAGGGACTGGAGATCATCCGTCACTCGTGCGCCCACCTGATCGGCCACGCGGTGAAGCAGCTGTACCCGACCGCCAAGATGGTCATCGGCCCGGTCATCGACGAAGGCTTCTACTACGACATCGCCTACGAGCGCCCCTTCACCCCTGAAGACCTGGCCGCCATCGAAAAGCGCATGCAGCAGCTGATCGAGAAGGACTACGACGTCGTCAAGAAGATGACCCCGCGCGCCGAAGTCATCGATGTGTTCAAGACCCGTGGCGAAGACTACAAGCTGCGCCTGGTCGAAGACATGCCGGACGAACAGGCCATGGGCCTGTACTACCACGAAGAATACGTCGACATGTGCCGTGGCCCGCACGTGCCGAACACCCGCTTCCTCAAGGCATTCAAGCTGACCAAGCTGTCCGGCGCCTACTGGCGCGGCGATGCCAAGAACGAGCAGCTGCAACGCGTGTATGGCACCGCCTGGGCCGACAAGAAGCAGCTGGCCGCCTACATCCAGCGCATCGAAGAAGCCGAAAAGCGCGACCACCGCAAGATCGGCAAGCAGCTCGACCTCTTCCATTTGCAGGAAGAAGCCCCGGGCATGGTGTTCTGGCACGCCAACGGCTGGACGGTCTATCAGGTACTCGAGCAGTACATGCGCAAGATCCAGCGCGAGAACGGCTACCAGGAAATCAAGACGCCGCAGGTTGTCGACCGCATTCTCTGGGAGCGTTCCGGCCACTGGTCCAACTATGCCGAGAACATGTTCACCACTTCATCGGAAAGCCGCGACTTCGCGGTAAAGCCGATGAACTGCCCATGCCACGTGCAGGTGTTCAACCAGGGCCTGAAGAGCTACCGCGACCTGCCTCTGCGCCTGGCCGAGTTCGGTGCCTGCCACCGTAACGAGCCGTCCGGCGCCCTGCACGGCATCATGCGCGTGCGTGGCTTCGTGCAGGACGACGCGCATATCTTCTGCACCGAAGATCAGGTGAAGAAGGAAGCGGCCGACTTCATCAAACTGACCCTGGACGTGTACAAGGACTTCGGTTTCACCGACGTGGCCATGAAGTTGTCCACCCGTCCGGCCAAGCGTGTCGGTTCCGAAGAGCTGTGGGACCGTGCCGAAGGCGCACTGGCCGACGCTCTGAACGAATCGGGCCTGGAGTGGGAGTACCAGCCGGGCGAGGGCGCGTTCTACGGCCCGAAGATCGAGTTCACCCTGCGCGACTGCCTGGGCCGTAACTGGCAGTGCGGCACCCTGCAGTACGACCCGAACCTGCCCGAGCGGCTGGACGCCAGCTACATTGCCGAAGACAACGCGCGCAAGCGCCCGGTGATGCTGCACCGCGCCATCCTCGGTTCGTTCGAGCGCTTCATCGGCATGCTCATCGAGCATTACGCAGGCGTGTTCCCAGCGTGGCTGGCACCGACCCAGGCGGTGATCATGAACATCACCGACAAACAGGCCGATTTCGCCCTCGAGGTTGAGAAATCTCTGAACGGTAGCGGTTTCCGTGCCAAGTCGGACTTGAGAAATGAGAAGATCGGCTTTAAAATCCGCGAGCATACTTTGCTCAAGGTCCCGTACCTTTTGGTTATAGGGGATCGCGAAGTCGAAACGCAAACCGTCGCTGTGCGTACTCGCGAAGGCGCAGACTTGGGCTCCATGCCCGTCGCCCAGTTCGCTGAGCTCCTGACACAAGCGGTTTCCCGGCGTGGTCGCCAAGAATCGGAGTAATGACTATTAAGCGTGAAATGAGAAACGATAAGCGTGCTGCACCGAAGGCCCCGATCAACGAGAATATCTCGGCCCGCGAGGTTCGGTTAATTGGCGCAGACGGCGAGCAGGTTGGCATCGTCTCGATTGATGAAGCGCTGCGTATCGCTGATGAAGCGAAGCTGGACCTGGTAGAAATCTCTGCAGACGCGGTACCACCGGTCTGCAAGGTCATGGACTACGGCAAGCACCTCTTCGAGAAGAAGAAGCAGGCTAACGAAGCCAAGAAGAACCAGAAGCAGATCCAGATTAAAGAAATCAAGTTTCGTCCAGGGACGGAGGAAGGGGATTACCAGGTAAAACTACGCAACCTGGTACGTTTCCTTACTGATGGGGACAAGGCCAAGATCTCTCTGAGATTCCGTGGCCGTGAGATGGCTCACCAGGAGCTGGGCATGGAGCTGTTGAAGCGGGTCGAAGCTGACCTCGCCGAATACGGCGCCGTTGAGCAGCATCCGAAGATGGAAGGACGCCAGCTTATGATGGTCATCGCCCCCAAGAAAAAGAAGTAATCTCCCGGGCACGGCAGGCCTGATGATTATGTGTAATTTTATCGAATGCGGAGTTCCAACATGCCAAAAATGAAAACCAAGAGCGGTGCTGCGAAGCGCTTCCTGAAGACCGCTTCCGGCTTCAAGCACAAGCACGCTTTCAAGAGCCACATCCTGACCAAAATGTCGACCAAGCGTAAGCGTCAACTGCGTGGTAGCAGCCTGCTGCACCCGTCCGACGTTGCAAAAGTCGAGCGCATGCTGCGCGTACGTTAATTCTGGTCAAAGATAGAGGAAGTTACTCATGGCTCGTGTAAAGCGCGGCGTTATCGCTCGTAAGCGTCACAAAAAAATTCTGAAACTGGCTAAAGGTTACTACGGTGCACGCTCGCGCGTATTCCGCGTAGCCAAGCAGGCAGTCATCAAGGCAGGCCAATACGCCTACCGCGACCGTCGCCAGAAGAAGCGTCAGTTCCGCGCACTGTGGATCGCTCGTATCAACGCCGGTGCCCGCACCAACGGTCTGTCCTACAGCCGTCTGATTGCTGGCCTGAAAAAGGCGTCGATCGAAATCGACCGTAAGGTTCTGGCTGACCTGGCAGTGAACGAAAAAGCGGCGTTTGCTGCAATTGTCGAGAAAGCTAAAGCCGTTCTGGCTTAAGTACCCACGACAATCATCCGTCAGCGCGTTGCGCTGGCGGGTGTAAAACGTCATCGATAGGGGAAGAGCCTTCAAAGCTCTTCCCCTATTTTCGTATCTGGAGTCTGTACATGGAAAACCTGGATGCGCTGGTCTCCCAAGCCCTTGAGGCTGTGGAGCGCGCTGAAGACATCAATGCCCTGGAACAGATCCGGGTTCAGTATCTCGGCAAGAAGGGCGAACTGACCCAGGTAATGAAGACCCTGGGCAACCTGCCAGCCGAAGAGCGGCCGAAAGTCGGCGCGCTGATCAACGACGCCAAAGAGCGCGTTACCGAGGTGCTCAACGCACGCAAGGCAGGCTTCGAAGAGGCCGAGCTCAGCGCTCGCCTGGCCGCCGAATGCATTGATGTGACCCTGCCAGGTCGCGGCCAGGCCACCGGTGGCCTGCACCCGATCACCCGTACACTCGAGCGCATCGAGCAGTTCTTCACCCACATCGGCTACGGCATCGCCGAAGGCCCCGAGGTCGAAGACGACTACCACAACTTCGAAGCGCTCAACATCCCCGGCCACCACCCGGCCCGGGCGATGCATGACACCTTCTACTTCAATGCCAACATGCTGCTGCGCACCCACACCTCGCCGGTGCAGGTGCGGACCATGGAGTCCACCCAGCCGCCGATCCGCATTGTGTGCCCGGGCCGTGTCTACCGCTGCGACTCGGATATCACCCACTCGCCGATGTTCCACCAGGTCGAAGGCCTGCTGATCGACCGCGACATCAACTTCGCCGACCTCAAGGGCACCATCGAAGAGTTCCTGCGGGTGTTCTTCGAGAAAGAACTGGCCGTGCGCTTCCGCCCGTCGTTCTTCCCGTTCACCGAACCGTCCGCCGAAGTCGACATCCAGTGCGTGATGTGTTCCGGCAAAGGCTGCCGCGTGTGCAAGCAGACCGGCTGGCTGGAAGTGATGGGCTGCGGCATGGTGCACCCGAACGTGCTACGCATGTCCGGCATCGACCCGGAAGAATTCCAGGGCTTCGCCTTCGGCATGGGCGCCGAGCGCCTGGCCATGCTGCGTTATGGCGTCAACGATTTGCGTCTGTTCTTCGACAACGACCTGCGGTTCCTGGCCCAATTCCGCTAGGCCCAATCGACGCAATTTCTAGGAGAACAGCATGAAATTCAGTGAACAGTGGCTGCGCGGTTGGGTAAACCCGCAAGTCTCCCGTGACGAACTGGTCGCCCGCCTGTCCATGGCCGGCCTGGAAGTCGACAGCGTGACCCCCGCTGCCGGCCAGTTCAGCGGCATCGTCGTGGGTGAGATTCTCGCCACCGAACAACACCCGGACGCCGACAAGCTGCGCGTGTGCCAGGTCAGTAGCGGCCAGGAAACCTTCCAGGTCGTGTGCGGCGCGCCCAATGCACGCCCAGGCATCAAGATCCCGTTCGCCATGATCGGCGCCGAACTGCCAGGCGACTTCAAGATCAAGAAGGCCAAGCTGCGCGGCGTCGAGTCCTTCGGCATGCTGTGCTCGGCCGCCGAGCTGCAGATCAGCGAAGAGAACGACGGCCTGCTGGAATTGGCCGCCGACGCCCCGGTGGGCCAGGACATTCGCCAGTACCTGAACCTGGACGACGCCAGCATCGAGATCGGCCTCACCCCTAACCGCGGTGATTGCCTGTCCCTGGCCGGCCTGGCCCGCGATGTCAGCGCCCTGTACAACGTTTCGGTTACCCGCCCGGTCGTGCCTGCTGTAGCGGCCGCCCACGACGAAGTGCGCCCGGTCGAAGTCTGCGCCCCGGCCGCCTGCCCACGCTACCTGGGCCGCGTGATCCGCAACGTCGACCTGTCCAAGCCGACCCCGCTGTGGATGGTTGAGCGCCTGCGCCGCAGCGACGTGCGCAGCATCGACGCCGCCGTCGACATCACCAACTACGTGATGCTTGAGCTCGGCCAGCCGATGCACGCCTTCGACCTCGCCGAAATCAACGGCGGCATCCGCGTACGCATGGCCGAAGAGGGCGAGAAGCTCGTCCTGCTCGACGGCCAGGAAGTCGCCCTGCGCGCCGACACCCTGGTCATCGCCGACCACACCCGCGCCCTGGCCATTGCCGGCGTGATGGGTGGCGAGCACAGCGGCGTCAACACCGAGAAGACCCGCGACCTGTTCCTGGAAAGCGCCTTCTTCGAGCCGATTTCCGTCGCCGGCAAGGCCCGTTCCTACGGCCTGCACACCGATGCCTCGCACCGCTACGAGCGCGGCGTCGACTCGCAGCTGGCCCGCGAAGCCATGGAGCGCGCCACCGCCCTGGTGCTGGAAGTCGTCGGCGGTGAAGCCGGCCCGATCGTCGAAGCCGTCAGCCAGCAACACCTGCCGCAAGTCGCCCCGGTGACCCTGCGCGCCGAACGCATCACCCAGATGCTCGGCATGGAGCTGGACGCCACCCAGGTCGAGCAGATGCTCAACGCCCTGGAGCTGACCACCACGGCCGACGGGGCAGGGCAGTGGACTGTCAACGTCCCGAGCCACCGCTTCGACATCAGCCTGGAAGTCGACCTGATCGAAGAGCTGGCACGCCTGTACGGCTACAACAACCTGCCGGTTCGCTACCCGCAAGCCCGCCTGGCCCCGCAAGCCCGCCCGGAAACCCGCGGCGAGCTGCCGAACCTGCGCCGCCTGCTGGTGGCCCGTGGTTACCAGGAAGCCATCACCTACAGCTTCATCGACCCGAAACTGTTCGAGCTGTTCGCCCTAGGCGTAGAGCCGCTGCTGCTGGCCAACCCGATCTCCAGCGACATGGCCGCCATGCGTGCGTCCCTGTGGCCGGGCCTGGTCAAGGCGCTGCAGCACAACCTCAACCGCCAGCAAGACCGCGTGCGCCTGTTCGAAAGCGGCCTGCGCTTCGTCGGCCAGCTGGGCGACCTCAAGCAGCAACCGATGATCGCCGGCGTCGTCACCGGCAGCCGCCTGCCCGAAGGCTGGGCCAACGGTCGCGACAGCATCGACTTCTTCGACGTCAAGGCTGACGTGGAAGCCCTGCTGGGTTATTCCGGCGCCCTGAGCGACTTCACCTTCGTCGCCGGTAAGCACCACGCCCTGCATCCAGGCCAGACCGCCCGCATCGAGCGCGACGGCAAGGAAGTCGGCTACCTCGGCGCCCTGCACCCAGAACTTGCAAAAGCCCTGGATCTGGACCGCCCGGTGTTCGTCTTCGAGCTGGTATTGGGTGACGTGGTCGAAGGCCGCCTGCCGAAATTCAGCGAACTCTCCAAGTTCCCGGAAACCCGTCGCGACCTGGCTTTGATCGCAGGACGTGATGTAGCTTCTAGTTCCGTGCTTGAAGTAATTCGTGACAATGCAGGCGAATGGCTTACAGACCTCAGGCTGTTTGACGTCTACCAGGGTAAAGGCATTGATCCTGATAGAAAAAGCCTGGCCGTCGGCTTGACCTGGCAGCATCCATCGCGCACTCTTAACGACGATGAGGTGAACACTACCCTGCAAAACATCCTCACCTCGCTTGAACAAAGGTTGAACACCACGTTAAGGAAATAACGGCATGGGTGCTCTGACGAAAGCTGAGATGGCCGAAAGGCTGTACGAGGAGCTGGGGCTTAACAAGCGTGAGGCCAAGGAGCTGGTCGAGCTGTTTTTTGAAGAAATTCGGCACGCACTTGAAGAGAACGAGCAGGTCAAGTTGTCCGGTTTCGGCAACTTCGACCTTCGCGACAAACGCCAGCGGCCGGGCCGCAACCCCAAGACAGGGGAAGAGATCCCGATCACTGCACGGCGCGTCGTCACCTTTCGTCCAGGGCAGAAGTTGAAGGCCCGGGTTGAGGCCTATGCTGGAACCAAGCCATAACGACGAACTGCCTCCCATACCGGGCAAACGCTACTTCACCATTGGTGAAGTGAGCGAGTTGTGTGCCGTAAAGCCACACGTGCTGCGGTATTGGGAGCAGGAGTTCCCTCAGCTCAACCCCGTGAAGCGGCGGGGCAATCGGCGGTATTACCAGCGCCAGGACGTGCTGATGATCCGCCAGATTCGCGCGCTGCTTTATGATCAGGGGTTCACCATTGGTGGGGCGCGGTTGCGGCTCTCCAGTGATGAGGTGAAGGATGAGTCCAGCCAGTACAAGCAGCTGATTCGGCAGATGATTGTTGAGTTGGAGGATGTGCTGGTGGTGTTGAAGAAGTGACCTGGTTGGCGATGAGTGGAAATTTTTGAAAAAAAAGCTTTCACTTATCAGGAGGTTAGGGTACATTCTTCAACGTTCTCGGCAATATTGAGAACGTGCTTCAAAGCCCAGTCGGGGCGTAGCGCAGCCCGGTAGCGCACTTGCATGGGGTGCAAGGGGTCGAGTGTTCGAATCACTCCGTCCCGACCAACATATTCAGTGACTTAGGCCATTTCCGAAAGGGGTGGCCTTTTTCATGTGCGTGACTTTTGCGTGAGTTCTCTGTATCCGGCCTTTTCTGTGGAACTCCCCGAATAGCCTTTCGGCCGCCTCTTCGTAAGCAGCTGACGCGTCCTCAACCCTGGCGAATAGACCCAGATTTATCTGTTTCCGGTTTTCCACGATGTAGGCGCGGAATTTACTTAATCGAGCAATAAAGCTGACGCCTTTGAACCGGCTTGTGTTGTTCCTCCTCATTCCGGTGTTTCTGGAAGGGTCCAGCCTACTGGCGTGCCGGAGATTCGCGCCACGTACCAGTTGCGGGGGCGGCGCGACCATCCAGAGTGTCAGCTACAAGAGTATGTTCTAAGCCGGATTGACCGTGAGGTATACCCAGTCTGAGCCGCATGACGCTCTGCTTTTCAACTTAGGTAAGTGATGAGGCGTGCTGGTGTACGTCACGACATTTGCTGTCTCTATCAGATCGAGAGTCGTCCGCGCGGCGCTCGATCTGACAGTCCCACAGGCGCAGACGATGCCTGAATCGGGAGGTTCTATTACATTGCTCGTTTTGGACTGGACTAGTCCATACCTGTTAAGCGCGTCACGCCGTTGTCATTCATCCTTGTTAAGCTGCGACGCCCATCTCGCGGCACAAGGAGATCCACGTCGTGATCCCAGCCAAAACCCGCAAACATTTCATGCTCCGCTCCGCCAACATGCGCAGCGATGACTTCGCTTCGCTGTTCACCCAGCTCCATGGCAACCTTTACGCCGACATGCCGCGCCTGGCGGAGGACGTTGTCATTAGCGGTGTCTACGGCCGTTACGAGGGCATGAGCGTGCGGCGCATGCACTACCAGGGCGATTTCACGTTCGTGCTGCCCACCCCGCAGGATGAGATCACCTTCGTACTCCCCACGGCCGGCAAGATCATTTTCGATCACCGTGGCGAGTCGATTGGCGGGGCCCAGGTGGGGCTGGCCGTCGACAAGAAAGACCTGCGTTCCATGCGTTTCACCGAGGGCCATGCCCAATGCGGCATGTCGCTTTGCCGTGGGCTGTTTGCCAAGCGGTTGTCGACGCTGCTGGAACGGCCGTTGGCCGAGCCGATTCGTTTTGCCCCGGTGGTAGACCTCAATGTGCCGGCGTTCCAGGGTATCCGGGCGTTGCTGGAAATGGCCACGGGCACGGAGTTCGATCACTTGCTCAACAGCGGTTTGCTGATGCCGCAGCGTTTGCAGGACATGCTGGTCGATGCCCTGCTGGAGGCCTGGCCGCACAATTACAGCGAGGCGTTGCGCAGGCCCACGCCATCGCTTGCGCCGCGTCATGTGAAGTTGGCGATGGCGCATATCCGTGAACATCCCGCCAGCCAGGTCAGTGGCAGTGAACTGGCGGCGTTGGCCAATGTGAGTTTGCGGGCGCTGCAGGAGGGGTTTCGGCGCTTTACCGGTACTTCGATTGTCGGCTATCAGCGCCAGGTGCGGCTGGAGCAGGCGCGGCAGGTGCTGGCGAGCGAGGAGGGTGGGTCGGTGGCGGAGGTGGCCTTGCAACTGGGGTTCAGTAATGCGGGGCGGTTTACCCAGTATTTTCAGCAGGCATTTGGGGTGAGCCCGGCGCAGGTCAGGCGGGGGCAGCTGTAGGCGTGGATGAATCCGCGCCTACAGGAGGGTTTCGGGAAAGCTTCAGAAGGCGTAGCTGGCCTTGAGGCTGCCGCTTACGCCGTGGCTGTCTCCGCCGCCCAGGGCTGCCACCTCGGCGCCGACGCTCAGCGGGCCGAGGTTGGCCATCAGGTTCACGCCGGCGTTGAACTGGTCGCGGTTGTCGAAGGCTGCGCGTTGCTCGATATCCAGCCCCAGCAGGTGGCCTTCGCTGTCGACCTCCTGGTCGCCGAGGGCGTGGTCGTAACCCACCTCGACCCCCGGAACCAGTTGCCAGCTACCCATGGCAATGGGGGTGAACGATGCCTTGACGTTGGCGAACGCACTGCGGCGGGTCTCTTTCAGGTCGTCTACCTGCAATGCCAGTTCGCTACCCTTTTCGGTGAAGCCGGAAAGGTCTACACGGCTTACCCGCATGCCCAGGCTCGGCTCCAGCACCAGGCCACTGGTGTTCATGCGATAACCCAGCGCCAGGCTGCCGCCGGCCAGGGTGCCGTGGCTGTCACCTTTGGCAGTGCCCAGGCCACCGCCCAGTTCGCGCTTGCTGCTGTAGTCGAGGTAGCCGGCGCTGGCGTTGGCGTCGATGAACAGGCCTTGCTCCAGGCTGCCGGGGGCGAAGCGGGTGCCGAGGCGCAGGAAGGTCAGATCGGTGTCGGCCTCGCCGCCGGCGCCGCCGACGTTGCCCTTGCTGTAACCGAAGCCGGCATGGGCGCTGAGCTGTTCGGAAAAGCGCTGGGTCATGCCAATCATCAGGCCTTGGCTGTGCTCGTTGCTGCTGGCGGCATGGGCCGAGCCGTCGGTGCCCAGGTAGCCGGCCAGCGCCGTGCTCCACAGGCGTGACTGGCCGACCTTGAGGTCGCTGCCATCGGCAAACGGGGCGGCTGCACGGTCGATCATGCTCGCCTGGCGCAGCAGGTAGCTGGCGGCGTCGGCGTGCACCTGGCCGCCGACGGTGGACTCGACGCCGCCCAGGGTGCCGGCGTCGATGGCCGATTGCAGGTAGTAGTTGTAGGCGCTGTAGGTACCGGAGAGCGCGGTGTCCTGCAACTGCCCGAGCAGGCGCGCACCGGCTGCGGCGTTGCCTTGCAGGCCGGCTTCGCCGGGCAGGGTGTTGTAGCGCACCATCTTGCCACGCAGCACGTAGATCGTTTCCTGGCTCAGGCCCAGGCCCTGCTTGAGGTAGTTGTCCATGCTGCCGTACTCGGCGGTCACTTCGTCCAGGCCGGCCTGCAGGTAGCTGGCATCGACACCGATCAAGGGTGCGTAGATGGCGGCCATGCTCGGTGGCATGTGGGCCAGGGTCGCGGCCATGCGCGCGGCGGTGTAGTCGTTGGTGGCCAGGTAGTTTTGCATGATCGTCGCGTCATCGACCCCGGCGATGCTCTGCAGCACTGCGGCCGTCCAGCCGGTGCGGTCCTTGCCGGCAGTGCAGTGGAACACCGCTGCGCCATCGGCGCTGGCCAGCTCGTTGAACAGCTTGGTGAATTCCCCGCGCATGCCGGCGTCGCTGACGAAGGCGCGGTTGGTCTCCTCCATCATGGCCCGCGCTTCGGCGGCGCTGGAGAACGACATGTTGGTGATGTTCGCGCCTGAGGTGGTGTTGCCGATGATGTCGATGTTGGTGTAGCGGGCGCCGGCCGGCACGTTGTCGGGGGTGGCGGCGATTTCGCTGGGGGTACGCAGGTCGAACACATCGCTGATGCCCAGGCCGTTGAGCGCGGCCATGTCGGCGGCTGTCGGGGTCAGGGCATTGGAGCGATAGAACACGCCGGCACGCATCACGCCATCATGGCTTGTGCTGTAGGGTGCGGTGGTGCCAGCCACGTCGCGGAAGTTGTCCATGCCGGCCAGGCGCGGGGTGTCGAGCGCATCGGCGGCGTGGGCGGCGGAGACGGCGAGGGTAAGCAGGGACAAGGAACAGAGCAGACGTTGCGACACGGGAATGGCCTCGAGAGGGGGAGTGGGTGTGGCTACTCTCGCCAGGCTAGATGAAACCTTATGTGACGAAGCGGGGGCCTGTACCAAAGCCTGCGCGATGTGTCCGGTGCGTGCGTTTTCTGTCTGCAAAGGGCCTGTTTTACTTGAAGAACTGGCTCGGGGTTATGCCGAACTGGCGCTTGAACATGCTGGCGAACGCGCTGGGGCTGTCGTAACCCAGGGTGCCGGCCACGTCGATGATGCGCTCGCCCAGGGCGATGCGCTCCAGTGCCTGCATCAGCCGCGCCTGCTGGCGCCACTGGCCGAAGGTCATGCCGGTTTCCTTGCGGAACAGGCGCTGGATGGTCTTTTCATCGATGCCCAGGTGCAGGCCCCAGTCGGCCACCGTGGAGGGGTCGTCCGGCTTGTGCTGCAGTGCCGAGCAGATCGTTCGCAGGCGTGGGTCGCTGGGTTGCAGCAGCTTCAGCGGCAGGGTTGGCAGCACGCAGATCTCGTCGAGGATCAGGCGCATGATGCGCGCCTGGCGGGAGTCTTCGGCGAAGGGCCCGGTGAAGTCCACCGAGGCCTTGATCAGTTCGCTGAGCAGCGGCGAGATGCTGATGGCCTTGCTCTGCTGCGGCAGTGGCGCTGCCGTGTCGGGGCGCACGAACACGCTGCGCATCTTCACGTCACCCACGCAGCGGATGGCGTGCACCTGGCCGCAGGGCATCCAGATGCCGCGACTCGGCGGTACCGTCCAGCGTTCGGCCTGGGACTCCACGATCATCAAGCCCTTGATGGCGTAGATCAGCTGATGCTTGGCATGCGAGTGCGGCGCGATGTACCAGTCCGGCGGGTAGTCGGTGGCGCGGCTGCCCACTTCCCAGGACCATTCATCGACCTCAACCAGCATGTCTTTCAAGGGCTTGACCATGGTGCTCCCGTGTAGCCGCATCAGCGCGTCGCCATCTTAGCAGCAGGTGGCCGGCCGCGCTTTCGAGCGGGTCGCCGGCAACAGCGCGGTGGCCAGCCCAAGCAGTGGCAGGAACGCGATCGCCTGGTACACCCATTCGATGCCATGCCGGTCCGCCAGCTCGCCAAGCCCCGCAGCGCCGATGCCGCTGATGCCGAACATCAGGCCGAACATCACCCCGGACACCATGCCGACCCGGCCGGGTACGGCTTCCTGGGCATACACCACCAGGGCCGCGAAAGCCGAGGACATCACCAGGCCGATGATCACTGCCAGCACCGCTGTCCAGGCCAGGTTGGCGTGGGGCAGGGCCAGGGCGAAGGGGGCCACGCCGAGGAAGGACACCCATATCACCGCCTTGCGCCCGATGCGGTCGCCCACCGGCCCGCCGGCGAAAGTGCCCAGGGCCACGGCGGCGAGAAACACGAACAGGTAGAGCTGGCTTTGTTGCACGCTCAGGCCGAAGTGCTCGATCAGGTAGAAGGTGAAGTAGTTGGTGAACGAGGCGATGTACACGAACTTGGCGAACATTAGCACCGCGATCACCCCGACCGCGCGCCACATGGCGCCCTTGGACAAGCCAGGGGCCTGCTGACCGGCGAAGGTCTTGAGCCGGGTCTGGCCGTGGCGCACGGTCCAGCCGGTGACACGCAGCAGCACGCACACTGCCAGCGCTGCGGCCAGCATGAACCAGGCGATGGCCGTTTGGCCGTGGGGGATGATGATGGCGGCGGTCAGCAGTGGGCCGATTGCCGAACCGGTATTGCCGCCGACCTGGAAGGTCGATTGCGCGGTGCCGAAGCGCCCGCCGGAGGCCATCCGCGCCACCCGCGAGGCTTCGGGGTGAAAGGTGGCCGAGCCGACGCCGACCACGGCGGCCGCCACCAGCAGCATGCTGTAGCTGTCGGCGAAGGCGAGCAGGGCGATGCCGACCAGGGTCACCAGCATGCCGGCGGGCAGCAGGTAGGGTTGCGGGTGCTTGTCGGTGTACATGCCCACCCAGGGTTGCAGCAGCGAGGCGGTGACCTGGTAGATCAGCGCAATCCAGCCGATCTGGGCGAAGCTCAGCGAGAAGTCGCTTTTGAGCATCGGGTAGATCGAAGGCAGCACGGCCTGGATCAGGTCGTTGAGCAGGTGGGCGAAGGCGGCGGCACCGACGATGCTGACCAGGAAACCCTGGGGTTGGTCGGTGGGCGTGGAGGGCGAGGCCATGGTGGCGGCTGGAGTCGTCATGGGCGAGGCTCTTTTCGTGTGGAGGCAAGGCATTGCGGCTGGAGAATAGCCAGCGCTGCTTTTGTCTGTCTCACGTCGAACAGGCACTCACTAGCGCGTTTCGGACATCAGATTGTGGCGGCCCTATCGCCGGCCTGCTCGGCACAGAGGTCGGAAATCAGGCTGGAGGGGTAGCTTGATCTGGGCGCAGAGGCATGTCTACCCGGCGATGACCGACGAACAGATCGCGCCGCTGCTGGTCGCCGCTGTCGGCGAGATGGCGCTCTGAACGTGCGCTAGAGCGACGCGTCTTTTCTGGCCATCCACTTGAGCAGCGCAGCAATCGGCACGCGGCGGTGCACTTCGTGACGTTGCAGTGCATCGCCGTTGCCATAGCGCTCGCGATAGCGGCTGACGATCAGGTCGCGACCATCCTCCGATACCCGTGCCTCCAGCTCATGCAGCAGTGCTTGCTCTGCGCCACTCTCCAGGCGGCGAAATAGCAACACCGGGGGTTGTAATACGTCATTCATCGCTTAGCTCCAGGTGATGCGGCGGCCGTTCAAGCTGGCGGTGAGGTTGTGCATGCATTGGGGGGTGAAGTCCGTGAGGTGCTTGCAACCCCGGGCGACCGGCGCCAGCGCAGGGTCGCCGACACTACGGTTGAAGGCGAAGATGGCGCGGTTGACCGGCTCGGCAGGGTCGCTGATCTGGTAGGCGGTGTGCCCGTAGCCACTGGCCGGTGGCCGCGCGCTGTAGCCTCCGGCGGCGAGCAGGGTCAAGGCGAGTACCGAGTTGCGGGCTGAAAACCAGGCAGAAAATGACAGGGGCATGGGGCTCATTCCAGGCAAGAACTGCTGCCAATGCTGCAGGTGATTGATTGCCTGGGCATGTCCGAAATGTCTCCGCGCAGACACTTTATTGCCGCATTGAAATATATGACGAACGCCTGATGATGGCTTTACAGTACGCCTTACTTACCTCTGTTCGCGGTGCCCGGCGTGAGTCATTTGCTGATTGTCGACGATGATGTCGAAGTGCTCGACCTGTTACAGAAATTCCTCCGTCAGCACGGCTATGAAGTCGATGTGGCCGTAGATGGCGACGGGCTATGGCAGGCGCTCGAACGGTGCGTGCCGGACTTGGTGATTCTTGATGTGATGCTGCCGGGCGACAGTGGCCTGGTGCTGTGCCAGCGCCTGCGCGCCGAGTACCAGGTGGCGGTAATCATGCTGACCGCCATGGGCGAGCTGAGCGATCGGGTGGTCGGCCTGGAGTTGGGCGCGGATGACTACCTGACCAAGCCTTTTGCTGCCCGCGAGCTGCTGGCCAGGGTGCGCGCAGTGCTGCGCCGGGCGGGCGAGAGTGCGCACGGGCCGGTGGGCAACCCGCGCACTTTCCTGGAGTTTTCCGGTTGGCAGCTGGATGTGGTTCGGCGTGAACTGCGCTCGCCAGAGAACGTGATGATCCCCTTGTCCACCGGCGAGTTCGAGCTGCTGCTGGTGTTCGCCGAACACCCGCGGCGGGTGCTCAGCCGCCAGCAGTTGCTGGACCTGGCGCGGGGCGAGTCCCACGAGGCCTATGATCGCAGCATCGACGTGCAGGTAAGCCGGCTGCGTCGCAAGCTTGAAATCGATGACGACAGCGAGCCGTTGATCCGTACCTTGCGCAATGCCGGCTACCTGTTCACCGCCAACGTGAGCAAGCGATGAGTTGGCTTGCCTGGGCACGCAGGGCGCTGCCTTGGCCGCGCATCACGATTGCCCGCTGGATTGCTCTGACCACCTTGGCGGCGATGCTCAGCTTGCTGCTGCTCAAGGGATTGTTCAGCCTGGTGATGAGCGTATGGGCACAGCCGCCATTGCTGGAAAGCGGCTTGATCGAGAAGTTCGCCACCGTGACGCGCATGCTCGATGCCGCCCCCGTGGCCCAGCGTACGACCCTTGCAAGCGCGGCGGGCGATGCGTCGTACCGCGTGCAATGGTTCCGCCAGCGCGACGAGTCGGGCCTTCCGGCGTGGGTTGAAAAGGATTCGCACAAAGGTGCGGCAATCCTGCGTGAGTTGTTGCATCGCCAGCAGGTGCAGATCGAGGTGTTCGGGCCAGAGGATATGCCAGCGCAGAGCGCGCCACGCGGCTACGCCTTGTTGATTCAGTTGTCGGACGGCTCTTGGCTGCAATTTCACGTGCTCGACCGCAGCTGGGGCCTGGATGAGTTGCCGCGCAACGTGATCGTCCTGGTATTGATGATGGTCTCGAGCCTCGCAGTGGCCTGGTTCGCTGCGCGTTACCTGGCCGACCCGCTGGAGCGCTTCACCGTAGGCGCGCGGCGCTTTGGCAAGGACTTCAACGCACCGCCGATTCCGGTGGTCGGCCCCCACGACCTGCGCCAGGCCATACTCGCCTTCAATGCCACCCAGGCCCAGCTCAAGCACTTTATCGATGACCGCACGCAGATGCTGGCGGCGATCTCCCACGACCTGCGCGCACCGCTCACACGCATGCGCCTGCGCGGCGAATTCATCGAAGACGCCGAACTGCAGGCGAAGCTGTTCAAGGACGTGGACGAGATGCAGGCGATGGTCGACGCCGCCCTGCAATTCTTCCGCGATGATGCGCGGCTGGAGCAGGCGACTGCGTTCGACCTGGGGGGCTTGTTGCTCACCGCAGTGGACGACTACAAGGACGCTGGGGTGGATGTCGGCTACAGCGGGCCGCAACGCTACGTCTATGTCGGCCGGCCGATCGGCATCAAGCGGGTGGTGGTCAACCTGCTCGACAACGCCGTGAAATATGGCCGCGAGCCGGCAATCCAGCTCACGGTCGATGCCGAGCAAATCGTCATCCGCGTGCTCGACCGTGGGCCGGGCATCGCCGAGCACCTGCAGGAACAGGTGTTCGAGCCGTACTTTCGCATCGAAGGCTCGCGCAACAAGGATACCGGTGGCGTGGGCCTGGGCCTTCCCGCAGCACGCGCCATCGTGCTCGAGCAGGGCGGCAGCATGACCCTGAGCAACCGCCCGGTGGGCGGGCTCGAGGTCAAGGTCACGCTCCCCGTTGGCTGACCGCCATCAGAGCCCCAGGTCGCTGAGCCCGGGGTGATCGTCCGGGCGCCGGCCCAGGGGCCAGTGGAACTTGCGCTCCGATTCGGCGATTGGGTGCTCGTTGATGCTCGAATGGCGGTGCTGCATCAGGCCGTCGTCGGCAAACTCCCAGTTCTCGTTGCCGTAGGCCCGGAACCACTGGCCGCTGTCGTCGTGATATTCGTAGGCATAGCGCACGGCGATGCGGTTGCCGGTGAAGGCCCACAGCTCTTTGATCAGGCGGTATTCCAGTTCGTGGTTCCACTTGCGTACCAGAAAGGCCTCTACCTGCGCACGGCCACGGGGAAACTCCACGCGGTTGCGCCAGACGGTATCGGGCGTGTAGGCAAGCGCCACCTTGGCGGCGTCACGGCTGTTCCAGCCGTCTTCGGCCAGGCGGACTTTTTCGATGGCGCTGTCGCAGGTGAAAGGGGGTAATGGAGGGCGGGACATTGCGAGGCTCCTTGGCGATGGTGGGCACCAAGGAGCGTAGTGCCTGGGAGGCTGATTTGAGAAGGGCTGCGGTGGGCACTTCAAAATTGCGGCTGGCGGAACAATGCCGGTCTGCTTCAGGAGGTCATTCGCTGCCTACTTCGTCCATGTAGGCCTTGAAGAACCCGTCAGGACCCTCCTGCGTACGATACTCAAGAGGGCCGCCTCGGTGCGTTGTACTTCAGGCTGCGCCGGCCAGGGCCTTGTCGGCCACCTTGCCGCGACCGCCCAGCCACACCAGCAGCAAGCCAGTGGCCGCCAGCATGCCGCCGGCCATCGGTACGGCCGCGTAGCCCAGGTTCAGGCTGATCACGCCGCCCCCCAGGGCCGCACCCACGGCATTGCCGAGGTTGAACGCGCCGACGTTGATCGACGAGGCCAGGCCTGGGGCCTCGGCGGCGGCGGTCATGACCCGCATCTGCAGCGGCGGTACCACGGCGAAGGTGAACACGCCCCACACCAGCAAGGCGATGGCCGCGCCGATGTGGCTGCCGAGCACCAGCGGCATCAGCAGCATGATCAGCGCCAGGGTGCCGAGGAAGATGCGCGCAGCCCCGTCCAGCGACCAGTCGGCCAGGCGCCCGCCGAGGCTGTTGCCCAATGTGAAGCCGACCCCGATCAGTACCAGGCCGAGGGTGACGAAGCTGTCCGAGGCCCCCGTCAGCTCAGCCAGCACCGGCGCCACATAGGTGTACAGGGTGAACATGGCCCCGGCGCCGAGCACCGTGGTGGCCATCGCCAGCAGGACGTTGGGGCGAGCGATCACTGCCAGTTCCTTGCGCACGTGGGGCACGCTGCCGCGCTCACCCTTGGGCAGGGCATACCACAGCGCGGCCATGGCCAACAGGCCCAGCACGGCGGTGCCGGCGAACGCCATGCGCCAGCCGACCTGCTGGCCGATCCAGGTGGCTGCTGGCACGCCGCCGATGTTGGCGATGGTCAGGCCCATGAACATGGTCGCCACGGCGCTGGCCTGCTTGTCCTTGGGTACCACGCTGGCGGCCACCACCGCGCCGAGGCCGAAGAAGGCCCCGTGGTTGAGGCTGGTGACCAGACGCGAAGCGAGCAGGGTGTAGTAGTCGGGCGAGAGTGCCGACAACAGGTTGCCGAGGGTGAAGATGGCCATCAGCGCCATTAGCGCGGCGCGCTTGCCGAAGCGGCTGAACAGCAGGGTCATGATCGGTGCACCGACCATCACGCCGACGGCATAGGCGGTGATCAGCATGCCGGCGCTGGGGATGCTGACATCCACGCCTTGGGCGATCACGGGCAGCAGGCCCATCGGGGTGAATTCGGTGGTGCCGATGCCGAAGGCGCCAATGGCCAGGGCAAACAGGACCCGTTTAGGAGAAAGCGTGCTCATCGGGAGCTCCGGGTTGAAGGTGAAATGATGCGGTCGTGCGGGAGCAATCAGTCCCACACCGGGGCCAGGTTGTCCGGGCTGACTTCCCGCCCGTTGCGTTCGAGCGTGGCGATCTGCGCCATGTCCTCAGCATCCAGGCGCAGGCTGCGGGCAAGCAGGTTGCTGGCCAGGTTCTCGCGCTTGGTGGACGACGGAATCACCGCATAGCCCAGCTGCATGGCCCAGGCCAGCGCCACCTGGGCGACGGTGGCCTTGTGCTTGTTGGCGATGGCGGTGAGCACCGGGTCATTCAGTACCTTGCCGTAGGCCAGGGTCATGTAGGAGGTGACGGTGATGCCCTGCTCCTGCAGGAAGGCCGCCAGTTTGCGGTTCTGCAGGTAGGGGCTGAGCTCGATCTGGTTGGTGGCGATTTCACCGTTGCAGACCACTTCGATGGCTTGCCGGGTCAGGTCGATGTTGAAGTTGGAAACACCGATCTGGCGGGTCAGGCCCAGTTGCTTGGCTTGAGCCAGTGCGCCCATGTATTCGCGCAGCTCGACGCCGTTGCCCGGCGCCGGCCAGTGGATAAGCAGCAGGTCGACGTGGTCGGTGCGCAGCTTGCTCAAGCTTTCGCGCAGGCTCGGTACCAACTTGTCGGCGGCGTAGTTGTCGACCCAGATCTTGGTGGTGATGAACAGCTCGCTACGCGGCACGCCGCTTTCGGCGATGGCCTGGCCGACTTCGGCTTCGTTCTTGTAGATCTGCGCGGTGTCGATGACCCGGTAGCCCAGCTCCAGCGCGGACTTGACCGAATCGATGACGGCCTGGCCAGTGAGGCGGAAGGTGCCGAGGCCGAAGGATGGAATGCTCATGGGGGCTGCTCCTGAATTTAGCGGGCCGTGGCCCGGACACTGTTTCGAGTGACGAGGAGTGTGCGCGTTTCATTGCCTGGGATTAAGGTGCACGTCGGCCAAGGTCATTTGCGCTGTGGTCACGAATTAGCGTAGCGGTCGTGCAAAAGGTACATAGATATGGCCAAGGAACAGCCCCTATCAGGTCAGCTGCCGTTCTCCTTCACGAACGGACCCGCGCGCCATGACCGATTCCCCGATTGCCAAGGATTCCATCGATGCTTTCATCGCCCGACAATTGCCGAGCTGGCTGACCGGCGCAGCACCTGAGCTGCTGGCACAGTTGCGTATTTGCGCAACCCGCCAGCAACAGGTCCAGGCCCAGTTGAAACCTTTGCTGTGTGCTGTCGAACCCTTGGACAGCTTCGCCGAGCCGCTGCTCAGGCAAGCCTTGGCCAATGCAGGGTTAGCCGAGGTAAATCCGCGCAGTGCTCAGCTGAAAATACAGTATCTGCGGCTGAAGCCACCGATTTCCCCAAGCTTGCCTCTTCACTACGAAAGCACCGAGCAGCGCCGGACACTGCTCGCGGCCGCGCTGCATAATTTCCACCAGCGCGAGACCACAAGCGCAGGTTTCGCCCCTGGCTCAGGCCTGCTGGATGCGAACGGTCAGCCGCTGGCCATGGCCCCTGAGCGCTTCGCCGAGCTCTGTCGCACCCTGGACCTTGGCACGCAATATCAACACCATCTGAAGTCGCAGCTTCAAGACGGTGCAACAGGGCAAGCTGTCGCGGCGGCCATGGAGCAAGCCTTGCGCATCAACCTTGAAGTGTCCGCTGTGGTTGCCAGGGTCCGCAACGAGATCGACCAGGCTACGCTCCAGCCCATCCTGAACATGCTTGCCGAGCAACCGGCAAACCCGCTCGGCGCTGCGACGCTGCACTGCCACAGTGTGCGCTTGCTGGGCAAGCGGCTGATCGGCGCGCTGGCCATGGAACTGCGCCAGGCAGGTAAGCTGCTCGGTGTGGTCGCCTGGCTACCGGATGACCCTTATGCCCCTCTGAGCTGGCACGCCAGCTGGTCTTTGCTGTACCTGACCCTGGGTTTGCGCCTACGCAGTGGTGGTTACCGCATTTACATCCAGCGCCTGATCGCCGAGCGTGATCGGGTCGGTTTCAACACCGTACTCAAGGCGCGCCTGGCCACGGGCGGCAACGATGTGCCACTGGAGGTCGATGGCCGGCATTTCGCAATTGAAGGTGACGTGTTTGCCAGCCTGCGTCGGGAGCAGCTCGACAAGATGCTGGATGACGCTCGGGTGCTGGCAGTGCCAACCGGAGACGAAGACAGCGAGGACCGCCGCGCCCGTTTGCATGCCTACCTGGAGTTGGGGCTGGACTTGTTGGGGCTGGCGGCGTTCTTTGTGCCGGGGCTAGGCGAAGTGATGCTCGGCGTCCTCGCGGTGCAGATCGCCAGCGATGTTTATGAGGGCTATGAAGATTGGCAACTGGGAGACCGGGATGCTGCTTTGGGGCATCTGTTCAATGTCGCCGAAACCGTCGCGCTGGTTGGCATCACTGCCGGCGCTGCCCATGGCCTGGGCAAGCTTGCCCAGCGGGTGAGCAAAGTCGACGGCCTGCTGCCGGTGGCCCTTGCCGATGGCCGACTGCGCCTGTGTGACCCTGGCCTGCCAGGTTATGCGGTGGAGGAGGGCGAGCAGGCATTGGATGTAGGCCAGACCATTCACCAGGGTATTCGACAGCACAGGCGCCTGCACGAAGGTGTGTATGTGGTGGCACAGGATTCGGCCGGCGGCGACTGGCAAATCCGCCACCCTACCCAGCCCGATGCCTATTCACCACGCCTGGAACACAACGATGCGGGGGAGTGGCGGCATGAGTTGGAACGCCCGCGCTACTGGGATGACCCTGTGTATCTGGTGCGGCGTTTGGCCAGCCGCACGGCTGCGATCAGTGAACAAGAGGCGCAGAACGCGCTGCGCAGCACGGGCTTCGATACCAATCGCCTGCGTCGCCTGCACCTGGAGAACGCCCCGCCGCCCGCACGGCTGCTGGATGCTATCGAACGTCAGCAGTTGCACGCGCGTTATCCGCAAGTGCAAGGGGACGCGTTCGAAGAGATCTTCAACAACCGCCAGGTCCATCCGCAGCCTGCCGACCAAGTGTTGATGCGCGACTTTACCGGCCTTACACCGCGCTGTGCCCGGGAAATCGTCGAGCAGGCCAACAGTGTCGAACTGGACAGCCTGCTGAACGCCCAACGTGTGCCCTTGAGCCTGGCTGAGCAGGCACGCTGGGCCGTACGCGACAGCCGGCTGGACCGCGCGTGCGCCGCCTTGTACCAAGAGGGAACGATCGCCGAGGGTGTTGAGCTAGACCGGGAAGCGCTGGCGAAGCAGATCGGCCTGGCGCCTGTCGGGCAGGGTATACGCCCACCGCAACGATTGTTGGACGGGCGCCTGGGTTATCCGCTCAGCGGTCGCGGCCAAGGTAGCCGCCAGGCACTTCGGCAGGGTTTGGGGCAACTGTTCCCGCTGCTTGACGATGCCCAGTTGGCGCGTTACCTGGAGGATTTGGTACAGCGTCAGGTGGACCCTTGGCAGCACTTCAGCCAGTTGCGCCGGGCCCGAGAAAGCCTGCAGCAAGCCTTGCATGCCTGGCGTAATGAGCCGGGCCAAGGCTTAATCCGCCGCCTGCGCCGCGCCTGGGTGGCCAGGCGTATCCTCGGCAGTTGGCGGCGCATGTACCCGGGCACGGTGGAGGGCGACTTTCACTTGATCATCAATGGCGATCATGTGGGAGGGCTACCGACAGTGCCCGCAGATGTGGACTTCAGCCACATAAGCCACCTGACCCTGCGCGACATGCAACTGGACGCCATCGATGCCTCCCTGTTCGCGCGGTTCTCAGGTGTTCGCAATCTGGACCTGAGGGACAATCAGTTGTCTCGTCTGCCTGCTGGGATCGAACAGATGAGCGGGCTGAGAAGCCTGCTCCTGGGCAACAACCGCATTGTGCTCTCCGCCGAGGACAACCTGCGTTTGAGCCAGCTTCGTGGTCTGCGGCGCCTGGATCTGAATGACAACCCCATTGGCATGTCGCCCTCCCTGGCGTCTTTCACGCAGTTGCGTCGCTTGTCCTTGCGCCGGACCAATGTGCGCGAGTTGCCGGCAGACGTGACCGTCCATGCCAACTTGCAAGCCCTGGACCTGCGTGACAACCGGATCAGTGAGTTGCCGAACGCTCTTTCGGGTTACTCGCCGCGTTTGTTGCGGCGCCTGCATCTGCATGACAACCCGCTCACCGAGGAAAGCGCGCTACGTTTACAGCGCGCGCGGGCCAGTGCCGATGCAGGTACGTCGGCTGGCTTCGTTCATTCGCAAAGCGACGGCTCCCCCCACGAATCATGGCTGCGCGGATTCACACCGACTCAGCGTGAACAGCGGCTGGCGCAATGGCAGCGTGTCCAGCGCGAGCGGCGATCCGGGGACTTGATGCGGTTCTTCTCGGACCTGCTCGATACCCGCGAGTACCACAACCAGCCCCGCGATGTGCAGGCGCGGGTGTGGCATATCATCGAGGCCTGCGAGCAGCATGCCGAGGTGCGCACCCGGCTGTTCGAACAAGTGAGCGGGCCACGAACCTGCAGCGATCAGTTTCTGATGACACTCAGCGAGCTGGAAGTCGGTGCACTGGTCGCCAGAGCCAATGCACAGAGCGCGGGGCTTCACACTGAGCAGGCGCTGGTAAGCCTGGGACGTTCGCTGTACCGGCTGGACCGGGTGAATGCCATCGCCGCCCGGCAGGTGGCCGTACTGGGGGTGAACGACCCGGTGGAAGTTTACCTGACGTATCGCGTCAGGCTGGCGGACAGCCTGGATCTACCTGCCCAGCCGAGTAACCTGGCGTTTCAGTCCTTCAGTGGAATAACTGCGGCGGACCTCGGGGCCGCCCGGGCCGAGGTGCTGAGGGAGGAAACCACCCAGGCATTGGCCGAGGCACTGGCTGACCGGGAATTCTGGGTGGAGCATCTGCACGCGCAGCATGCCCTGCGCTTCGAACAGATGAACGTACCCTTTCACGAGCGTTTGGATGCATTGACGGAGCAGGCGCCGACGATGGCCGATCAGGCTTATCTGCAGCAGGTGGAGCAGATCGTCGTGGCGCGTGAGGCGGCGGAGCGCAACCTCATCGTTGAGTTGAGCCGCGAGGCGGTGTTGCGTCAGGGCTGGCAGATCGGTTGATGCGGGAGAAAGGAACCAGCCCGCCAAATGGCGGGCTGGGCGTCATGCGCCTATCTGCCCCGGTACGGGTTGCAACAGCCACAGGTGGCGCAGCCCGGCCAGCTGGTCATCCAGCGTTGAAGCCGCCCCGGTGCGCCGCGCGGCCTGGTCCTGGTCGAGCAGCTTTTCAAGCATGTTCAGCAAGTCGCGTGATCGATCCGCCGAAGCGCGGTTGGTGTCATCCGTTTTCAGTACCCCGTCCTGATAGGTGCGCACACGCTCTTGCTGGCTGGCCTCCTGGGACGTGCTGGCTTCCACCAGCGAGTTGTTGGCGAATGCCAGGCGAGTGGTGCTGCGCGCAACGTCCTCCACTTCGTGATAGCGGTAGTTCTGCGATTTGCTGTCACGGCTCAGTTTCAAGTCCACCAGCGGGTTGAGGCCTTTGTGCCAAGCCGCCTTCAGGCTGGCTTGCTGGTCCTGCTGCACCGACAGGTTGGCGGCATTGCCTTTGCTGCTCGTTGACTGCGAAACCTTGTAGTCGAAATGGTCCGCTTCCTCTGGCCGCATTGGGTTGGGCTTCTGCATGGCCTGGGTGATCGACGCATCGAAGTCGGCCAGGCCACTCAGCAGCAAGCGGCTGGCCTTGTTCTGCGCCGTGTCATGGTTGGCTGGGCGAGAACTGGTGTCGTCCACGCTGTTGAGCTGGCTGAAGGCATCCTTGAACAGCGTCATCATCTGTTCGTCGCCCTGGCCGCGCTTTTGAGCGGCATCGAACTGGTTCAGGTAATTGGCCACCGCAGCCTGGCGCTGTGCCTGGCTGCCCAGCAGGGTGCCGCCGTGGGTGTCGAAGTTCATCTTCACTTCACCGCTTGCACCTTGCAGCTTCAGGCTGCGGGTGTGTTCGTCCAGTTGCAGGTCAAAGGTCTGCTGGGTGCCGCTGGCGGTGTCCAGCTTGGCGTTCATCTGCAAGCCTGTGAACAGGTTGGGGTCGAGCTTGACCAGCGCGCCCAGCTGCAGTTGGGGGGGCTCCCGGGTCAGCCCATTGAGCGCGGACTGGAAGCTGTCCGCCAACCCTGCCAGGCCTTTGAGTTCTTCGCTGGTCAAGGTGCCGCCTTGAACGTCGGCGTCCACTGCCAGGCCTTTGTCGCTGCTGTACAGCCCAAGGGAAATGGTGGCGCCCGATGCACTGGTGAGCTGGAAGGTCACGCTGTTGGTCGCATGCTCGCGCAGCCTGGCCTGCTGCATGCCCAGCAGCAACGGCTCGGTTGCCGTGCTGTCGTTGACCGCCAGCCCCGACTGGGAAATCCGCTGGCCGCCGTTGGCCGCCAATTGTTCCAGAAGGGCGGCGCCTAGCCCCTGGAAGCGTGAAGCCGTGGAAGATGACTGGACTGCGCTGTGCATGTACATGCTGAGCTTGTCGAGGCCCTTCTGCTCCCACACGTATTGGCCCTGTGCCTCTTGCAGCGTGCCTTTGGCGCTGTAGGTCTGGGCGTCGACATTGCTGGCCTGCTGGCCGAGGCTGACCACGGTGCTGGGCCTTACGGTCAATGCCTGGGAAGGGGGGGAGCTGCTGACCTGCGGAGCCCGAGGGGCGATCTGAACGACCGGCGTCAGGCGTACCGCGGAGGTAATGGTGGTCATAGCCAGCATCCTTACTGATCATCGAGGGTAAACCTTGATATCGGCAGGCCAGCAATAAACCTGAGTGCGGAAACAAAACCCCATGGCCCACCGAAGGGGCGGGCCATGTGGGAGGACGATCAGCGGCGGCGGAACAGCGGCAGCGGTTCGTCGGTGGCGGCCTGGTAGGTCACCGAGAAGTCTTTCAGGCTTTGCAGCGCGTCTTCCGGGTCCTTGTCGGCTCGGATGGCGAAGGCATCGAAACCGCAGCGGGCCATGAAGAACAGCTGGTCACGCAGCACGTCGCCAATGGCGCGCAGCTCGCCCTTGAACTTGTAGCGGTCACGCAGCAGGCGCGCGTTGGAGTAGTTGCGCCCGTCGGTGAAGGCCGGGAAGTTCAGGGCGATGACCTGGAAGTGCTGCACGTCATCACCGATTTCTTCGGCCTGCTCGTCGCTGTCCAGCCACACGCCCAGGCCGCCGTCGCGGGCCTTGAGTACATGGGCGTGGTCGCGCCACAGCTGCAGCGGGACGATGTAGTCGTCGCAGTTGGTCAGTTCGTCGAGGGTGGTTTCCTTGGGCAGCAGGTGCCAGGTTTCGTCGACGATCTGATGGTTCTTAATGATTCGCTGCATAGACGCGTTCCTTGAAGGGGTCGATGCCGATACGCTGGTAGGTGTCGATGAAACGCTCTTCCTCGGTACGTTGCTCGACGTACACGGCGATCAGCTTCTCGATCACATCGGCCATGTCATCCTGGGCGAAGGACGGGCCGAGGATCTTGCCCAGGCTCGCGTCACGCGCGGCATTGCCGCCCAGCGACACCTGGTAGAACTCTTCGCCCTTCTTGTCCACGCCGAGGATGCCGATGTGGCCGACGTGGTGGTGGCCGCAGGCGTTCATGCAGCCGGAGATGTTCAGGTCGATTTCGCCGATGTCGAACAGGTAATCCAGGTCGTCGAAGCGGCGCTGGATGGATTCGGCGATCGGGATCGACTTGGCGTTGGCCAGCGAGCAGTAGTCACCGCCCGGGCAGCAGATGATGTCGGTCAACAGACCGATGTTCGGCGTGGCGAAGCCACCTTCGCGCAGTTCCAGCCACAGGGCGTGCAACTGGCGCTGCTCGACGTCGGCGAGGATGATGTTCTGCTCGTGCGAGGTGCGCAGGAAGCCGAAGCTGTAGCGCTCGGCAAGGTCTGCCACGGCGTCGAGCTGCTTGTCGGTCAGGTCGCCGGGGGCAACGCCGGTTGGCTTGAGCGACAGGGTCACGGCCACATAGCCAGGGCGCTTGTGGGCGCGGGTGTTGCGCGAGCGCCAGCGGGCGAAACCTGGGTTCTCGGCGTCCTGGGCACTGTAGTCGACGTTGTCGAGGGCCAGGTACTCCGGGTCGACGAAGTGGCGCGACACGCGCTGTACTTCGTCTTCGGTCAGGGTGGTGCTGCCGCCACGCAGGTGGGCCATTTCGGCCTCGACCTTCTCGGCGAACACTTCCGGGGTCAGCGCCTTGACCAGGATCTTGATCCGCGCCTTGTACTTGTTGTCACGGCGACCGTAACGGTTGTACACACGCAGGATGGCGTCCAGGTAGCTGATCAGGTCCTGCCACGGCAGGAACTCGTTGATGAACGAGCCAACTACCGGGGTACGGCCCAAGCCGCCACCGACCAGCACGCGGAAGCCCAACTCGCCCGCGGCGTTGCGCACCGGCTCCAGGCCGATGTCGTGCACTTCGATGGCCGCGCGGTCTTCTTTCGAGCCGTTGATGGCGATCTTGAACTTGCGCGGCAGGTAGGCGAATTCCGGGTGGAAGGTGGTCCACTGGCGGACGATCTCGCACCACGGGCGTGGGTCGATGATCTCGTCTGCAGCAACGCCGGCGAACTGGTCGGTGGTGGTGTTGCGCAGGCAGTTGCCGCTGGTCTGGATCGCGTGCATCTGCACGGTGGCCAGCTCGGCGAGGATGTCCGGAATGTCTTCCAGTGCCGGCCAGTTGTACTGCACGTTCTGGCGGGTGGAAATGTGGGCGTAGCCCTTGTCGTAGTCGCGAGCGATCTTGGCCAGAGTGCGGACCTGGCGGGCGTTCAGCTGGCCATAAGGCACGGCGACGCGCAGCATCGGCGCGAAACGTTGGATATAAAGGCCGTTCTGCAGGCGCAGAGGGCGGAATTCTTCTTCGCTCAGCTCACCGGCCAGGTAGCGGCGGGTCTGATCACGGAACTGCTTGACGCGGTCCTCGATGATCCGCTGATCGTACTCGTCGTATACGTACATAAAAGTCCTGTCTCAGGCTGCATGCAGCTATTCGCGCGCACGGCCGCGCACTCCGGTTCGGAGCCGAGGAACGATATCAGGTTGGGGTTATGCGCTAAAGTGATGTTTTTGCATATGAAAAGAACCAAACGAACTAACTGAGACTGACTGGCATTTGTTCGTGAATGCTTCTCGCGCGTTTATACTCACACGTTTGTTCCAGGGGTTGACCGCATGCTCAAGGCGCTTTGCCAAAGCTTGTGCCTGAGCTTGCCTTTGGCAGCCACGGCCCAGGCCGCTTCGGTGGTGTTCCTCAACCCCGGCCAATCCACTGAAAGCTTCTGGGTCAATTATTCTCGCTTCATGCAGGCGGCCGCAGACGACCTGGGCATGACCCTGCGGGTGGAGTATGGCGAGCGCAATGCCGAACGGGCGCTGACCCAGGCGCGGGCGATTCTGAAAGGCCCGCAACGGCCCGACTACCTGGTGCTGGTCAACGAGCAGTACGTGGCGCCTGAAATCATCCGCTTGTCCCAAGGCACCGGGGTCAAACTGTTCCTGGTCAACAACGGTCTTACCGCAGGCCAGACCGAAAGCATCGAGGCCCAGCCGGGCAAGTATGGCCAGCTGCTGGGCACCCTGACGGGCAATGACGAACAGGCGGGCTATCAGATGCTGCATCAGATGGTCGCCTTGCTGCCGCGCAGCGACGAATTCATCGACCTGGTGGCATTTTCCGGCGTCAAGACCACGCCGGCCTCGCAGCTACGCGAGCAGGGCATGCGCCGTGCTTTGGCCGACTTCCCCCGAGTACGCTTGCGCCAAGTGGTGTACGGCGGCTGGAATCGGCAGCGTGCCTACGAGCAGGCGCAACAGTTGCTGCAGCGCTACCCGGACACCAAGTTGGTGTGGTCGGCCAATGACGAAATGGCCTTT
This sequence comes from Pseudomonas sp. KU43P, assembly GCF_033095865.1. NCBI lineage: Bacteria > Pseudomonadati > Pseudomonadota > Gammaproteobacteria > Pseudomonadales > Pseudomonadaceae > Pseudomonas > Pseudomonas sp. KU43P. The sequence goes on from NZ_AP019365.1 coordinate 2,225,314, forward strand.
GGTGCCATGCAGGCATTCGAAGCCGCGGGCCGCAAGCCGGGGCGCGACGTGGTGTTCAGTGCGGTCAACAGCTCGCCCGAAGCGCTGCGTGCACGCATCAGTGGGCGGCTGGGGGTGCTCATGGGCGGGCATTTCAGTCTCGGCGGCTGGGCCATGGTCATGCTGCATGACGACGCGCAGGGCCTGCCGGTGAACCGAGATGGGCGCGACGAACATGTGTCGCCGGTGTTGCAGTCGATCGACCCGGTCAAGGCCAGGCGTTGGCTCAAGCTGCTGGAAAAGGACGACTACGGAGTCGATTTTCAGGGCTACAGTGCCGAAGGGCGGCCTGCTGGCTACCAGTACTCTTTTCTTACGTCACCCGTCGACTATTGAAAGACCCTACTTGAGCAAAGGGCATGGCTCGTCTTAACTGCTGGTGGTGAAGTGCATTCCCATAACCACTACAAGAGGCAATGCAATGGGAAACTCAACCAAGGTCCGCAAAGCTGACAGCAGTGTCGATGCCTGGGCGATCCTCTGCCTGATCGTTCTGGTAGTGGTCACCGCCGTGTATTGGGTCAGCCACCAGTAGCACCTTGTTTTCAGACCGTGATGCAACCTGAGCCGCCCGCGGATGGGAATTCCGCGGGCGGGTTGCGTTCTAGCGGGCGGTAATGTGCAAGGCCAGCTGTACCAGCCCGATCAGCACCAGAATGAACACCAGGGTGAACAGTGTGCCCAGCGCGATGAAATGGCTGGCTTTGCCGTGGGTAAAGTCACGCGCGCGGTTCTTGCCGCTCTGCACGCCGAAGGCGGCGGCGAGAATGCTGTGTAGCATCTGCCAGAAGGTGGGGGGCTTGCCTTGGCTGGAATCGTCCATGGGGGCTCCTGAGGAAATCAGAGGCAATCAGGGACAGTGTAGGTGAATGTACCGGCCCTATCGCCGGCTAGCCGGCTCCCACAGTGGCCTGCACTGTACCTGCGGGAGCCGGCTTGCCGGCGATAGGGCCGAAGCCGCCTTAGTTGTCGTACCCGAGGTTCGGCGCCAACCAGCGCTCGCTGACGCTCACATCCTGCCCCTTGCGCGCGCTGTAGCTGTCGATCTGGTCCTTGTCCACCTTGCCAACGGCAAAGTACTGCGCCTGTGGGTGGGCAAAGTACCAGCCGCTGACCGCCGCCGCCGGGAACATCGCGAAGTGTTCGGTGAGGAACACGCCGCTAGGGCCGGTTTCGCCGATCGCGCTGCCATCAAGCAAGCGGAACAGCGTTTCCTTCTCGGTGTGGTCCGGGCAGGCCGGGTAGCCCGGGGCAGGGCGGATCCCGCTGTACTGCTCCTTGATCAGCGCTTCGTTGTCCAGATGCTCGTCACGGGCGTAGCCCCAGTGCTCTTTACGCACCTGTTCGTGCAGCCATTCGGCGCAGGCTTCGGCCAGTCGGTCAGCCAGGGCCTTGACCATGATCGAACTGTAGTCGTCGCCCTTGTCCTGGTAGGCCTTGGCCACTTCCTCGGCACCGATGCCGGCGGTGGTGATGAAGCCGCCCACATAGTCGGTCACGCCGCTGCCTTTGGGTGCGACGAAGTCGGCGAGGGAGAAGTTCGGCTTGCCGTCGGGCTTGATGGTCTGTTGGCGCAGGTGGTGCAGGGTGGCCAGGGGCTGGCCATCGTCGCCGTATACTTCGATGTCGTCGTCAGCCACCTGGTTGGCTGGCCAGAAGCCAAACACCGCACGGGCGCTGATCAGCTGCTCGTCGATCAGCTTGTCGAGCATCTCGCGGGCGTCCTTGTACAGCGCCGTGGCTGCCTCGCCGACCACTTCGTCGGTGAGGATGCGCGGGAACTTGCCGGCCAGGTCCCAGGAGATGAAGAACGGGGTCCAGTCGATGTACTCGGCCAGGGTGCGCAGGTCGATGTTCTCCAGCACCTTGACGCCGGTGAAGGAGGGCACTGCCGGCTGGTAGCCGGCCCAGTCGTATTTCGGCTTGGTCGCCACCGCCTGGGCATAGCTCAGGCGCTCGGTGCGGGCGCTGCGGTTGGCGGTGCGCTCGCGGACTTCGATGTAGTCCTGGCGGGTTTTCTCGACGAAGCCTGGCTTGAGCTCCTTGGACAGCAACTGGGTCGCCACGCCCACCGCACGCGAGGCGTCGGTGACGTAGATGACCGCGTCATTGCTGTACTTGGGTTCGATCTTGACCGCCGTGTGCGCCTTGGAGGTGGTGGCGCCGCCGATCATCAGCGGCAGGTTGAAGCCCTGGCGCTGCATCTCGCGGGCAACGTGCACCATTTCGTCCAGCGACGGCGTGATCAGGCCGGACAGGCCGATGATGTCGCACTTCTCGTCGCGGGCGGTCTGCAGGATCTTCTCGGCCGGCACCATCACACCGAGGTCGACGATGTCGTAACCATTGCAGCCCAGCACCACGCCGACGATGTTCTTGCCGATGTCATGCACGTCGCCCTTGACCGTGGCCATGAGGATCTTGCCCTTGGCTTCGGGCTTGTCGCCTTTCTCCGCTTCGATGAAGGGGATCAGGTGAGCGACCGCCTGCTTCATCACGCGGGCGGATTTCACCACCTGCGGCAGGAACATCTTGCCGGCGCCGAACAGGTCGCCTACCACGTTCATGCCGCTCATCAGCGGGCCTTCGATGACCTCGATGGGGCGTGCGCATTGCTGGCGGCACTCTTCGGTGTCCTCGACGATGTGCGCGGTGATGCCCTTGACCAGGGCATGCTCAAGGCGCTTGTCGACCGGCAACGAGCGCCAGGCCTCGTTCTCGACTTCCTTGGTGGCACCGCCGCCTTTGTAGTCGTCGGCGATGGCCAGCAGGGCGTCGGTGCCTTCCGGGGTGCGGTTGAGCACCACGTCTTCGACCCTCTCGCGCAGCTCGGCCGGGATCTCGTCGTAGATCTCCAGCTGGCCGGCGTTGACGATGCCCATGGTCAGGCCGTTGCGGATGGCATGGTAGAGGAACACCGAGTGGATCGCTTCGCGCACCGGGTTGTTGCCACGGAACGAGAACGACACGTTGGACACACCGCCCGAACTCAGCGCGTGAGGCAGGTGGTCACGGATGTAGGCACAGGCCTCGATGAAGTCGACGGCGTAGTTGTTGTGCTCTTCGATGCCGGTGGCGACGGCGAAGATGTTCGGGTCGAAGATGATGTCTTCCGGCGGGAAGCCCACTTCGTTGACCAGAATGTCATAGCTGCGCTGGCAGATTTCCTTCTTGCGCGCAGCGGTGTCGGCCTGGCCGACCTCGTCGAAGGCCATCACCACCACGGCGGCGCCGTAGCGCTTGCACAGGCGAGCATGGTGCTTGAACTGCTCGACGCCTTCCTTCATGGAGATGGAGTTGACGATGCCCTTGCCCTGGATGCACTTGAGGCCCGCTTCGATCACTTCCCACTTGGAGGAGTCGATCATGATCGGTACCCGGGAGATGTCCGGCTCGCCAGCGATCATGTTGAGGAAACGAACCATGGCCGCCTGGGAGTCGAGCATCCCTTCGTCCATGTTGATGTCGATCACCTGGGCACCGGCCTCGACCTGCTGCAGGGCGACTTCCAGGGCCTCGGTGTAGTTCTCTTCACGGATCAGTCGGGCGAACTTGGCGGAGCCGGTGATGTTGGTGCGTTCACCTACGTTGACGAACAGCGACTGGCGGTCGATGGTGAACGGCTCCAGGCCCGACAGGCGGCAGGCCTTGGCGATTTCCGGAATCTCGCGCGGTTTGTACTTGGCCACGGCTTCGGCGATGGCCTGGATGTGGCCCGGGGTGGTGCCGCAGCAGCCGCCGATGATGTTGAGGAAGCCACTGGCGGCGAACTCTTCGACCACCGCGGCCATTTCTGCCGGGGTTTCGTCGTACTCGCCGAAGGCGTTCGGCAGGCCGGCGTTGGGGTGGGCCGAGACGTGGGTGTCGGCCTTGGTCGACAGCTCCTCGAGGTAGGGGCGCAGGTCCTTGGCGCCCAGGGCGCAGTTCAGGCCCACGGAAATCGGCTTGGCGTGGCGCACCGAGTTCCAGAACGCTTCGGTGGTCTGGCCCGACAGGGTGCGGCCGGAGGCGTCGGTGATGGTGCCGGAGATCATGATCGGCAGTTCGATGCCGTCATCCTCGAACACCTGCTGCACGGCGAAGATCGCCGCCTTGGCGTTGAGGGTGTCGAAGATGGTTTCGATCAGGATCAGGTCGGCGCCGCCCTCGATCAGGCCACGGGTGGCTTCGATGTAGTTGGTCACCAGCTCGTCGAAGGTGACGTTGCGGTAGCCGGGGTCGTTGACATCCGGGGAGATCGAGCAGGTGCGGCTGGTCGGGCCGAGCACGCCGGCCACGAAGCGCGGCTTGTCGGGGGTTTCCAGGGTCTTGGCATCGGCCACCTGGCGGGCGACGCGCGCACCCTCGACGTTCAGCTCGTAGACCAGCGACTCCATGCCGTAGTCGGCTTGGGAAATCTGCGTGGCGTTGAAGGTGTTGGTTTCGAGGATGTCGGCACCGGCATCGAGGTAGGCCTTCTCGATGGCGGCGATCACGTCCGGGCGGCTGAGCAGCAGCAGGTCGTTGTTGCCCTTGACGTCGCTTGGCCAATCGGCGAAACGCGTGCCACGATAGTCGTGTTCCTCGAGGCGATAGCTTTGGATCATAGTACCCATGCCGCCGTCGAGGATCAGGATGCGCTCTTTGAGTGCGTTCTGGAGTGCTTGGAGACGAGCGCTGCGGTCGGACATAGGAACTACCTGGTCGGGCAAATATCAGAAGGTGCGGAATCATAACAAAGCTGCGCGGTTTTTAGGCGCATCGGCCATTTGCATGAATTCTGCTCATGTTGAGGCACAAGCACCCAAGGACGACCAGGCAATCGTGATGGCTTTCAAGAACCAGGACTTACGGCACATGGTGCATCGCCTTATGGCTGCCGCCCTCGCTTTGCTGACCAGCAGCATGGCGTTCGGGCAGGCCCCCCAATCGAGCCCGGCAATTTCCTACACCCGGGATATTCAGCCGATTTTCACCGAGAAGTGCGTGGCCTGCCACGCCTGCAACGACGCCGCCTGCCAGCTCAAGCTGGAAAGCCCCGAAGGGGCCGTGCGGGGCGCCACCAAGGTACCGGTGTACCAGGGCGACCGGAGCAAGGCGGTGCCCACCACGCGGCTGTTCTACGACGCCCACAGCGAAGAGCAATGGCGCAAGAAGGGCTTCTATTCGGTGCTCGACAACCAGGGCAGCCAGGCCGCACTGATGGCGCGCATGCTCGAGTTGGGGCACAAGACCCCACTCACCCCCAATGCCAAGTTGCCCGAGGAAATCGTCCTGGGCCTGAACCGTAACAACATGTGCCCCCTGCCTCAGGAGTTCGACGCCTATGCCGGCGCTCACCCCAAAGAGGGCATGCCGCTGGCGGTGACCGGCCTCACCGACAAGGAATACGACACCATGCGCCACTGGCTGGCAGCCGGTGCGCCGGTGGAGTACCAGCCGATCAAGCCCAGCGAGGTGGAAGCGAAGCAGATTGCCGAGTGGGAAGAGCTGCTCAACCGCCCGGGCTCGACCGAAGCCCTGGTCGGCCGCTGGTTGTACGAGCACCTGTTCCTGGCGCACATCTACTTCGTCGGCGGCGAGCAGGGCCATTTCTTCCAGTGGGTGCGTTCGCGCACGCCGAGCGGCCAGCCGGTCGACCTGATCGCCACCCGCCGCCCCAACGACCCACCGGGCACCGATTTCTACTATCGGCTGATTCCGGTGCAGGGCGTGATCGTGCACAAGACCCACATCACGTACCCCATGGGGCCGCAGAAGCTCAAGCGCGTGAAGCAGCTGTTCTACGCCGGCGATTGGCATGCCACGGCGCTGCCGGGCTATGGCCCGCGCCACCGGGCCAACCCGTTCGAGACCTTCGAGGCGATCCCGGCGGTGGCGCGTTACCAGTTCATGCTCGACAACGCCGAGTACTTCGTGCGCACCTTCATCCGTGGCCCGGTGTGCCGCGGGCAGATCGCCACCGACGTGATCCGCGACAACTTCTGGGCGCTGTTCCAGGAGCCGGCCCATGACCGTTACATCACCGATGCCAAGTACCGTGGCGAGGCCACGCCGTTGCTGGCCATGCCAGGCCAGATCGATGACGTGGGCAGTGTGCTGTCGTTGTGGCACGCCTACCGAGACAAGCGTAACGACTATGAAAAGCTGCGCCGCGAAGCCTATGCCGAAATGCCGGCACCAGGCTGGTCGACGTTGTGGGCGGGCAACGACAATGCCTTGTTGAGCATCTTCCGCCACTTCGACAGTGCGTCGGTGACCAAGGGCCTGATCGGTGACGTACCGCTGACGGTGTGGCTGTTCGACTACCCGCTGTTCGAGCGCACCTACTACCAACTGGCGGTCAACTTCGACGTGTTCGGCAACGTTTCGCACCAGCTGCAGACGCGGCTGTACTTCGACCTGATCCGCAACGGCGCCGAGGTCAACTTCCTGCGTCTGATGCCGGCGGACCAGCGGGGTGCGATCCTCAGCAACTGGTACCAGAACAGTGGCAAGGTGAAGATGTGGCTTGACTACGAAGACATCGACACCGACACCCCGAGCGGCATCAAGCTAGACCCGCGCGACCCCAAGCGTGACTTCGGCCTCAAACTGTTGCAGCGCACCGGCAGCCTGAACGCCGCGCCTGACCCGATCAACCGGTGCCAGGGCGCGTACTGCTCGCGGCCGCAGATGTCGGAAGAGTTCCGCAATGCCGAGCAGTCGCTCAGCCGCCTGGTGTCGCGCCCAGCAGCGGGCCTGAAGGTGATCGACCAGTTGCCCGAGGCGACCATGCTGCGCATCGAAGGCGAGGGCGGCCAGCGCCAGGTCTACAGCCTGCTGCGCAACCGCGCGCACAGTAACGTGGCCTTCCTGCTCGGTGAGGCCTCACGCTATCAGCCGGGGCTGGATACCCTGACCTTGTACCCGGGCGTGCTCAGCAGCTACCCGAACTTCATCTTCAACATCCCGACCAAGGATGTAGCGGAGTTCGTCGAGGACATGGAGTACGCGCGTGATGACGCCGCCAAGTTCGAACGTATCGTCATGCGTTGGGGCGTGCGCCGCAGCCATCCGCAGTTCTGGCGTTACTTCCATGACCTGAACACGTACATCAAGGAGACCACGCCGGTGGAGGCGGGCGTGCTGGACATGAACCGCTACGAGAACCTCTGATCGGGTCGGCTGACCTTTCCGAAGGCACTGCGGTCGGAAACGGTGGGTGGTCCAAACGCCGGCAAGCCGACTCCCACAGGGCAGATATTGCACCTGATCTTCGTGGGAGCCGGCTTGCCGGCGATCGAGCGCGATGCGCTCGCCGGGCCTCAATGCACCGGCAATCGCAGGGTATTTCATGCTGTATTCGCTTCAGGCACTGCGGGCGTTCGCCGCCTGGGTGGTGGTCTGCCACCACTTCATGCAGATTTTCTTCGACTTTCATGCCACCGGCCCTGTCGGCCAGTTCCTCACCGATCGCGGTGCTGCAGGCGTCGACATCTTCTTCGTCATCAGCGGCCTGGTGATCTACCTGTCGACCCGCGACAAGGCCATCGAACCGCGCCAGTTCCTGCTCAACCGCGCCTTGCGCATCGTCCCTGCCTACTGGTTCTACACCGCACTGATGGCAGCGCTGCTGCTGGCCTTCAGCCAATGGATGCCGCATCAGGAATTCGCCTGGCGCCACCTGCTGTTGTCGCTGCTGTTCATCCCGGCGGAAAACCCGGGGGGTTACGGCCTGTACCCGACCCTGAACGTGGGCTGGACGCTGAACTTCGAGATGTTCTTCTACCTGCTGTTCGGCCTGGCATTCCTGGTTCGCCAGCGCCATCACCTGTTGCTGGTGACGGCTGCCTTGCTGCTGGTCAGCGAAGTGCTGGGCCGCCTTGGCGTGCTCAGCCGCTTCTACAACAACGACATCATCTACGAGTTCCTGCTCGGCATCGGCCTGGGCGTGCTGTACCGCCGCGGCCTGATACGCGAGGGCTTGTGGCTGCCGTTGGCGGTGCTGGGCGTTGCGGGCTACGCGCTGTATCACCTCGACGCCTCCCAGCGCCTGCTGCACTGGGGCCTGCCCAGCGCAATGGTGGTGCTGGCATTCGTCGCCCTGGAGCCGTACTTCCAGGGCAACCGGGTGCTCAAGGCGCTGGGCGACTGCTCGTACTCGGTGTACCTGGTACACGTGCTGGTGCTGTATGCCGGCTGGTTCGCCAGCCAGCGCCTGCACCTGAACCCCTACCTGGTGTTCGCCCTCTGCGTGCCGTCCATTGGACTAATGTCGTGGTTCAGCTACCAATGGCTGGAGCGCGGCCTGTACCGCCGGATGCAGGCCTGGCTGGCGGCGCCACGGGGGCAGACCCCAGCATTGGCGCTATCCCGAGTCAAATACTAGGACTTTGTTCAAGGGCCAGGTTGGCGTACACTTGGCCGCAAGTCTGTGAGGAACTTCCATGAGCGCTATAACCATTACTGACGCCGCCCATGATTACCTGGCCGATCTGCTTTCCAAGCAGAACACGCCTGGCATCGGCATTCGCATTTTCATCACCCAGCCGGGCACCCAGTACGCCGAAACCTGCATCGCCTACTGCAAGCCGGGCGAAGAGAAGCCCGACGACGAGCCAGTCGGCCTGAAGAGCTTCACCGCCTACCTCGATGCGGTCAGCGTGCCGTTCCTGGAAGACGCGCTGGTCGACTATGCCACCGACCGCATGGGTGGCCAGCTGACCATCAAGGCACCTAACGCCAAGGTGCCGATGGTCAACGAAGACAGCCCGATCAACGAGCGCATCAACTACTACCTGCAAACCGAGATCAACCCGGGCCTGGCCAGCCACGGCGGCCAGGTGAGCCTGGTCGACGTGGTCGACGACGGCATCGCGGTGCTGCAGTTCGGCGGTGGTTGCCAGGGCTGCGGCCAGGCCGACGTTACCCTGAAGGAAGGCATCGAGCGCACCCTGCTCGAGCGCATTCCCGAGCTCAAGGGCGTGCGTGACGTGACCGACCACAGTCAGAAAGAAAACGCCTACTACTGATAGGGTTTCTGGTGGTCTCTAGCAACAAACTGTTACGGTTTCAACCCCTGCGACAACAGGCCGCAGCCCATGTTTAAAGGGCTGCGGGCCATCTCAGCCTTGGTCGGGTAGAACCCCTCGGGGTGTCATGCAAGAATGCCCCGGTTTTTCGGCAGGCCCGCTTCTGGGGCCGGCACCTTCCCTGTAAAGGATGGTTTCATGAATGATCTGTTGACCCGGCGCGCCGTAGTCGCCGGGATGGGCGTTCTCGGGCTCGGCCTGCTGGCCGGCTGCAGCCCGGCCCGGGGGCTTGATTTCAAGTACGGCAAGAACATGAGCAACGAGATCCTCGGGCGCAAGTTCCGCCTCAAGGACCCTCAGGGCAACGAGCGTACCCTGTCGAGCTTCTACGGCAGCATGCCGATGATCTTCTTCGGATTCACCCAGTGTCCGGCGGTCTGCCCGACGACCCTGGCGCGTGCTGCGCAAATCCGCAAGTTGCTCAGGGGCCGCGACCGCGATCTGTTCCAAGTGGTGTTCATTACCCTGGACCCGGAACGCGATACCCCCGAAGTGCTCGATGCCTACGTCAAGGCCTTCGACCCGACGTTCACCGCGCTCACCGGCACCCCCGAGGAAATCGCCGAGGTGGCCAAGGAGTTCAAGGTCTTCTACGAGAAGGTCCCGGCCGGTGACACCTATACCATTTCCCATTCGTCCACCAGCTACGTCTACGACACGCGTGGCACCCTGCGCCTGAGCCTGGGCCATTCCCTGAACGCCCAGGAATGTGCCGAAGACCTGCGCACCCTGATGGAGATCTGCTGAATGTCGATGCAACCAATCAAGCGCGGCCTGGCCATTCTGGCACTGATGGGCCTGACCCTCCCGGCCCTGGCCCAGACCACCGTGAGCGATGCCTGGGTGCGTGCCAGCGTGCCGCACCAGCAGTCCACCGGTGCCTTCATGACGTTGACCGCCAGCAGCGATAGCAAGCTGGTCGGCGTGGCGTCGCCCGTGGCCAAGACCGTGCAAGTGCACGAGATGACCATGAACGGTGATGTGATGGGCATGAAAGAAGTGAAAGCCGTCGAGCTGCCGGCCGGCAAACCGGTGAGCCTGGACCCGAACGGTTTCCACGTGATGCTGATGGGCCTGACCCAGCAGGTGAAGGAAGGCGAGAAAGTGCCGCTGACCCTGACCATCGAAGATGCCAAGGGCGCGAAGGAAACACTGGACGTGCAGGCAGATGTGAAAGCCCTGACCGCCGAGGCCGGCGGGCATGACCACATGCATATGAACCACTGATTCAACTGATGCACCGGGGGCCGCTGCGCGCCCCTATCGCTGGCAAGCCAGCTCCCACAGGTACAGCACTGCTCTTAAGTCTTGTGCTGTATGTGTGGGAGCTGGCTTGCCAGCGATAGGGGCACACAGCGGCCCCTGTTCATTCTTCAGCTACGAAACCGTGGCAAAGGCCTGTCGAGTGTCAGCGACGTCAGGGTCTTTCGAACCTGGGCCTCATCGGCCTCCAGCGCCTTGAGGCTGGCGCGGATCTTGCCGGCGGCGGGCACATCGCCCTGCCGGTCGATCCAGTCGGCAATCTCCTTGCAGGCACTGCTCAGGCAGGCTTGGCGCTGAGTCATCAGCGACAGGAGGGTGGTGAGCTCTCTTTCGGACATGGCAGGATCCTCCGTTTAGCCCTGTGAGTGTAGCAGAGGATTGGCCGGCCTCTGCTGGCTTTGCCATGACGCATTTAAGGCGTGCTCTCAACGCGTAGAAACAACTCGTTACTTATAAACAGCATGTTTAAAGTTTCTGACATTGCGTTGACTTTGGATGATGCTCGGCAGCTGAAATTAAATCGTTGTAGCGCCTGATTGAACGGTATGGCAGTCGAAGTATAGAGAGGAATTGTGCGTGGGAATATTCCTGCGCACTGGCCTGTGCCTGCGGCCAGTATCCGGGTTTTTAGAATTTGGGCATTGAGCAAAACCTGAAAATCGTCCTAGATTGATAGTGCCCGCAGCAACCAAGGGCGATTTCAATAATCTGAAAGGAGTTCTCTTATGAAATCTGCAATCGAACTGTTCCGCACCGATGTAACGGGCGTTACTACCCAAGGTGTGTGCATGTGGTAAGCAAGGGGGCGGCCTAGTGCCGCCCCTCTCTACCTCTTGAAAGGAGCATGGTTTATGGATGATCGTGGCTACCACACCCTTTGGGATATAACAGGTGCCAGCGCAAAGTTGCTGACCAGCGATAAGACATTGCATCGCTTTTTTCTGACTGTATTTCAGGCGTCCGGGTTCACCGTCATCAGCGATATGATCCACAAGTTTTCTTCAGGTGGGGAGGGTGTGACGGGGATCTTTCTATTGTCGGAGTCGCACCTTTCATACCATACCTACCCCGAGCGTGGGTATATCAGTATCGATGTCTATACCTGCGGCAAAGGCAACCACTCGATCAATGAACGGATTGCAGCGTTTTTTGGTGAGGACGTCCAGGTCAACAGAAGGACGCTGTTGCGCGGCAGTGTGGTGACTGGCTTGTCGGGGGGGCGATATGCGACTGCTCGATAAAGGCCTGGTAAAGTTCGATTATCAATTTCCGCTTTATAATTTCTTCTTTCCGGCTCAGACGCACAACTGCTATGCGCCCGACAAAAGCCAGTTTTCAGAAATCATGGCCGGCGCCAATCAATCGGCACGTTCGCGCGCGTTGTATTTTCATGTGCCCTTTTGCGAAGCCATTTGTTCGTTCTGCCCTTTCACGCGGGGGCTGTACAAGAGTGCCGACGACATTGACCGATATACGCAGGCGCTGATCCGGGAGATCGAATACAAGGCGCAGATGATCGATTTGAAAGCGGTACCCGTCAGGGCGATATTTTTTGGCGGCGGCACCCCTTCGCTGTTGTCGCCGCGAAATATCCAGGACATTGGCGAGGCATTGCATCGTCACTTCGACATGAGCGAAGTGAAGGAGTTTTCATTCGAATTCAATGTCACCAGTGTCACCGAAGCGCGTGCGCGCGCGCTGGCCGATATCGGGGTGACCCATGCGCGCTTTGGGCTGCAAACGGTAGACAGCGAATGGCGCCAACTATTCAACCTCGACCCCGACATTGGCAAGATCGAGCGTGCCGTTGAACAGTTGCGCGCCCATTTCGGCCATGTGCTGTGTGACATTCTCTATGGCATGAATGGCAGCAACGAACATCAGACACTCGCCGACATCGACAAGGCCGTCGCCATGGGTGTCAGCAATGTCGATATCTACCCCATCAACAATGCCGCCACCTCCGTCAAATTGCACAAGCAGATCAGGGCACGCTCCACGGAGGTAATGCCCGCCATGCCAAGCTCAACATGAAGTTCATGCTCGATGAGCACCTGCGCCAATATGGTTATGTGCCGTACAACGGCCATGGCTATGTGCACAGGCCCGGAAACGGCGGTGAACTGTTCAGCGATGATTACGCGTTCATCTACCACGAACATGTCTACGGCTATGCCGATCACGACCTATTGGGCTTTGGCGTGGGGGCTATCTCTTCGGTGGCAGGGCACGTCATTACCAATGTTTCCCTGCGTGAAAAATATACCCAACGCATGACGGCAGGCGAGCACCTGTGCCAGGTCAGCCGGCACGACCCGGTGCTGGATGTGGTCAAGCCCCTTGTACTGCGCCTGGCCTACCACGGTTCGGTCGACAAGCGGTTGGTCGAGCTGGCCCGTGTGCCCAAGGCGCTGATGCAGCGACTCGATGCATTGGTCCAGTCCGGCCTGGTGGTGGAGGACAACCATTACTACCGGTTGACCCGGCTTGGTTGGCTTTGGTACAGCAACATCATGTTCTACCTGATGCCTGCAAGTGAACAGGACATTCTCCGAAAGCTGGTGTTCGAACGGCTCGATGTCCCTGGGCGGGACATCACGGAGCATGAATTGATTTATGCCGCTGGCTGAGGAAAGCATGAAATATGCAGGCGTTGAGTCTTAACAGCGGCACACGTTCCCTGACGTTGGGCTACTGCTTTTCCAAATGTGGTGAGTTTGCCTTCGAAGCGGCCTTTGCCGTGGCAATCGTGTCCATGACCGATGCAGACCTGCTGTTGATTGGCATTGCCTATTTTTTCCGCTACTTGCCGAGCATGGTGTTTTCGCCCTTGGGGGGGTGGCTTGCGGATAACGCCGACAAGAAACGCACACTGTTTCTGGTAGAGGCCGCCAAAGGCATCCTGGCACTTGCCTTCTTCATGGCGTTCAGCCTGTTCGCGCCAGTATTGCCCGTGTTGGTTGGCCTGGTGATGGTCATGACCGCGCTCGAGTGTTTGTATGTGCCGACGTTTCGCGCGTACTTTCCCGACCTTGTCGAAAAGGACCAGTTGGCCTCGGTCAACAGCGGAATCCAGGTGATCGAGGATGCTGCCTCGATTATCGGCCCGCTGGTTTTCTCGGTGTGCGTGTTGCTGCTGTCTCGCGATGCAACGTTCCTGTTCTTTGCCATATGCCTGGTGTTGTCGGCCATTTCCATCGCAACGTTGGGGCCTGCCAGGCAAGGCGCCCGACAGGCATTCGAAGGCCGCGCCATCATCCGCGATGCGGCGCGCAGTGTTGGCCGGCTTAGGGCCAGCAATGCGCCATTGTTTGCTGTCATCGGCTGCACCACGCTCTGTGCGATGTTCGCGACGTCGGTGATTCGCTTCATCCTTCCGGCTTCGGTGCTGGAGCACTTTGCCTCTGAAGCGGCGGTCGGTTACGTGTTCTCGCTGTTGGCGGCAGGCACCGTATTGGGTGGCGTGCTCTACACACGCTTCAACCCGCGCACAACTGCGCGCTTGGTGCTGCGTTACTGGGTGTTGTACGGCGCGCTGTTCTTTGCGGCTGCAGTGGCGCTGCAATTCAACAGCTGGCTGTTTCTGCTGATGCTGTTTCTGGTCGGCTTCATTGGTGCATTCGTCGATATCGCCATCGTCACCAACATCCAATGCTTGTCGAGCGAGCATGAAGTTGGCCGCAACTTTTCCCTCTATTACTTCACAGCCGTCATTGGGGACGCCGTCTCAGGGCTGGTTGCCAGCCTGGTCTTCGTGCTTGCGGGCCCGGCAACTTTCATCTGGATGACGCTCATGCTGTTCATCGCGCCCGTGCGCTGGAACCTCAAAGGAACTGCACATGACACCGACCATCCTCTATAGCGCGGGGCTGCCCATGGCTGCATGGGAGGGCATGCAGGCGACCGTTTTCAATTCGTCAGTCAACCTCGCGCTCGCTTCGGTATTGCTATTGAAGCCTGAAGATGCGCTGCAACCCGCAGTGCGTGAGGCAGTGGAGCGTTGGGGCCTGCCGCTGTTCATCGCCTTGGAACATCGGCATAGCCCGGTAGAGGCAGGCGATGAGCAGCGAGTGGACATACCCTTGTCGGCACACGACAGGGCACGGTTGATGGCTGCCGCGCTCGCCTTCGAACAGCAGGCGCTGCCCCCTTTCACACGCACGGTTGCGTCTTTTGTTGGCAAGCGCCGGCCTACCTTCGCCTGCCCTGGGCACCAAGGTGGCGCATGTTTGCAGCAGCATCCTGCCGGGGCCCGTTTCATGAGCTTGCTGGGGCAGGGCGTGTTCCAGGTGGATGTGCCCCATGCCGCGCCCGAGCTGGGTGATGTGCTGAGCCATGAAGGCCCGGTACTGGAGGCGGAGGAACTGGCCGCAAGGGTGTTTGGCGCCGACGAGACCTGGTTCGTGCTCAATGGCACCTCCACCGCCAACAAGGTGGTTGCCAGCGCGCTGCTGGCGGCCGGCGACCTGGTTTTGCTGGATCGCAACAGCCACAAGTCGGTGTTTCTTGGCGCCTTGGTGCAGTGCGGCGCCTTGCCGGTGTACCTGGACAATGTGCGCGATGAGCGAGGATTGCTGGGCGGCTATCGCGTCGGTGCCCTGGATGAAGCCCATCTGCGCAGCTGGGCGGGGCAGGTCTGTGAGCGCCGGGCGCGCGAGCCCAGGCCCTTTCGCCTGGCGGTGATCCAGCAGGCAACGTGCGATGGGGTGGTGGTCGATGCGTCAGCCTTGTTGGCCCGCATCGGCCATCTGTGTGATTACGTGCTGTTCGATGGCGCCTGGGCCGGGTATGAGCCTTTTGTGCCGGCGCTGGCCGGGTTATCGCCGCTGAATGTGCAACTGACCGACGCCTCGCCTGGCATTGTCGTGACCCAGTCGGTGCACAAGCAGATGTCCGGCCTCTCGCAAACCTCGCAGATTCACAAGAAGGACCGGCATATCAGCCACCTGCGCCGCTACTGCAGCTGGCCGGTGTTCAACGCCGCATTCATGCAGCACGCCTCGACCAGCCCTTCTTATCCGCTGTTCATGTCGCTGGAAGTCAATGCGGCCATGCTCGCCGAGGGTGAGGGCGAGCGCCACTGGCGCCAGGCGTTGGCGGCTGCGCAGTGGTTGCGCGAGCAGGTGGGGCGCCGCTGTCGCTTGATCCGGCCGCTGATGCTGACCGTCTCGAATACCTCGAGCCAGTACCAGCCACAAGGTGCCTTGGCGATCGAGCCTGGCCTGCACCATGCCGACCCGTGCAAAGTCATTTTCCTCACCCACGGGCCGCTGGATATCCCGGCCTGCCTGATCACTCGCTACCTGCAGGACTGCGAGTTCACGCCGGAAAAAACCGACTTCTACACCTTCACCCTGCTGATGACGCCCTCTAGTGACAGTGCCGCCTTGAGCCGGCTGGTGGACGCGCTCGAAGCGTTCGAAGCGCATTGGCACACGGGGACTGCGGCGCTGCAGTTGCTGCCTTCGTTGCGTGGAGCTGCAGCTACTTACGAGGGGCTGTCCATTGCTGCGCTGGGCGAGCGCATCAATGCGCTTTATCGCACGCATCAGGTTGAGCAGCGGCAAAGCGAGATTTTCAGCGCAATCGGGGCGGCGCAGTGCGATCGCTCGCCTTACCAGGCCAACCAGCAGTTCGTGCGTGGTGAGGCCCGTTTGCGCTGTGTGAAGGAGGTGGTGGGCCAAGTGGCGGCCGAGGGGGTGATCCCGTACCCACCCGGGATCATGTGCATCGCCCCCGGCGAGCGCTGGACGGCTGCGTTGGTCGACTACCTGCAAGCCGTCGAGGCGTTGGCGGCGCTGTACTGCGAGTTCGCCCCGCATATCCAGGGTGTCCATGAAATGCGCAATGCCGATGGCTCTGCCTCGCTGGGGGTATTCGTGCTTGACTGAACACCCTCGACGGCCTGGCGGTGCGCGCAAGTTCATTCACGTCGACATGGACTCCTACTTCGTCGCCGTCGAGCTCCTGGATGCGCCCTGGTTGCGCGATCGGCCGGTCGCTGTGGGCGGCACGGCGCTGGAGCGGGGCGTGATCAGTACCTCCAACTACATTGCCAGGGCGTTTGGCGTCAGAAGCGGCATGGCAACCGCCACCGCGCAGCGCCTGTGCCCGGACTTGGTGCTGTTGCCTGTGCGCTTCGAGCGTTACGAGGCGGTCACTGGCAGGCTGGAGGAAATTTTCCGGCGCTTTACGCCGACCGTCGAGTTTCTCTCGCTGGATGAGGCCTCGCTGGATGTCACAGGGCAGCCGCACTGCAACGGTTCGGCGACACACATGGCCAGCCGTATCCGGGCAACCATCGAGCGAGAGCTGCAGTTGACGGCTTCGGCCGGCATCGCACCTTTGAAGTACCTGGCGAAAATGGCCTCTGAAGTGAACAAGCCCAATGGCCAGTTTGTGGTTGCACCGGATCAGGTGCAGGCCTTTCTTGCGAACCTGGACATTCGCAAGATCCCCGGGGTGGGGCCCAAGACCGGGGCTGTGCTGCAGGCCATGGGGTGCGTCAAATGCGCTGATGTCACCGAGCAGATGATCCCTGCGCTGCTGCGCCAGCTCGGGGCGCATGGTTTCTATGTGTGGGAGCGTTGCCGCGGGCAGGAGGGCTACGAAGGCAAGGCGGGCGGTGTGCAGTCGCTGGGCGTCGAGCACACCTTGCCCAGCGACTGCCATGACTTTGCGCGCTGCGCCAGCGAACTGGATGGACTGCTGGCGGCCCTGGCGGTGCGCATGGAGGCGCTTGGCGATGCGCCGCCGATTGTCAGGAACCAGGTCAAGCTGAAGTTTGCCGATTTCACCACGGCCAGTGCCGAGGCGGGCGCCCTGGCATTGGAACCGCAGGTGGTGCATGGCCTGTGCCGCATGCTTTGGAATACCAAGCGGCAGGGGCGAGCCGTGCGCCTGGTCGGCATTGCCGTCAAGATCCGCAGAAGTCTGCCGGACCCATTGCAACTTGAGTTGGGATTGTGAGCAGCCGGGCAGGCAACGCTGCGTCGACGCATGCTTTGCGATAGGCCCCCGGTGTCACCCCGTAGGCCTGCTTGAACTGCCGGCTCAAATGGCTCTGGTCTGCAAACCCTAGTGCGAACGCCACCTCAGAGGCTGCCTGGCCCCTTTTCAACAGATCACGGGCGTGGGTGAGGCGCCGCTGTTTCAACCAGGCGTGCGGCGGCAACCCGGTGGCCTGGCGGAACACACGGGCGAAATGGAAGGGCGACAAGTTGACCGCCGCCGCCAGTGCTTCCAGCGAAGGTGGGTCGGCCAGTTGGCTTTCCAGCAGCTCGCGGGCGCGGGCCACGGCCAAGGGCTCGTTGCCGGGGGCCGTGGGTTCGGGGCAATGGCCGTGGCGCTGCACCAGCGCCAGCACCGCCTGGCGCCAGGCGGTCTGTTGTTCGAGGGCGCTGGCGCCCAGCTCGGACAAGCGGTGCAGCTGGCTGAAGGCCGAGGCCAGCGCAGGGTCCTGGATCACGCTTTCGCGAAAGCGCGGCATGCCGTGGCGGCCCAGTTCCAGTTCGTCGAGCACGCCGGTGACCCGTTCATGCTCGGGGTAGAAACCACGATAGCGCCAGCCGGCCTCGTGGGCGGTGGCGCCGGTGTGCAGTTCGTCTGGGTTGATCAGCACCATGCTGCCGACCGGCGCCAGGTGCTCGCTGCCGCGGTGCCAGAAGCTCTGGGCACCGGACTCGATCACGGTGAACACATACCCTTCATGCACATGGGGCGCGAAGCGCTGCTGGATATAGCGCGCATGCAGCATCTCGACATCGCCCAGGGCGGGCGCCTGCCAGAGGTGGGCTTGTTCGCGCAGGGGCGTGGTCATGCCAGCCAGCTGCGCAGCAGGAAGAAGATCAGCATGCTCGCCAGCATGCTCAGCAATACGCTGCGGGTCAACAGCACCAGGGCGATGGCGACCAGGGCGCCGAGCAGGTAAGGGTTGAGCGGGCTCAGGTCGAGCTGGTGGCCGGGCAGGAAGATGATCGGCCCGCAGATGGCGGTGAGCATGCCGGGCACGGCGAAGCCGAGGAACTGCCGTGCGTTGGAGCTCAGGCGCAGCGGCAGGCGCGGTTCGAGGAAGGCGTAGCGGTTGAGGAACACCACGGCGCCCATGGCGAAGATCAGTAGCCAGGTCATGCGCGAACTCCCGAAAACTTCTGGCAGATGAAACCGGCGGCCATGCCCAGCAGGCCGGCGGCCACCAGTGCGGTTTCCCAGTGCCAGTAGCTGAACAGCACGGAGCAGAACAACGACACCGCCACACACACCACCGTGGCGAGGTTGCGCACCAGCGGCGCGATCAGCGCGACAAAGGTGGCGACGATGGAAAAGTCCAGGCCAAGTTGGTCTAGGTGCGGGATGTTCTGGCCCAGCACGATGCCGGCCAGGGTAAACAGGTTCCAGGCCACATAGAAGGTCAGCCCCACGCCAAGCGCGTACCAGCGGTTGAACTGTTGCTGGTCGTAGTGGCTGGTCAGCGCGAAGAATTCGTCGGTGAGCAGAAAGCCCAGCCCCAACCGCCAGCGCAACGGCTGGTTGGACAGCACCGGGCGCATCGACAGGCCATAGAGCAGGTGCTGCGAGGTCAGCAGCAGGGTGGTGAGCAGGATCGACAGCAAGTTGGCGCCGCCCTTGAGCATGCCGATGGCCACCAGTTGCGCCGCGCCGGCAAAAACGATCGCCGACAGGCCCTGGCCTTCCCAGGCGCTGAGGTTGGCCTCGATGGCCATGGAGCCGGCCAGCAAGCCCCAGGGGGCGACGGCAAGTGACAGTGGCAGGATGGCGATGGCGCCGTGGAGGAAGGCTTGGCGAGCGATAGGCGGATGCTTGGGCATGATGGCTGCGACACGGTTACTCGGTAGAGCAGCTTGCCAGAGCGCGCTGCGGCTGGCTTGAACGATCTTGCTGGTTTGCCGCCTTGAGCAGCGGCTGCTCATGCGATGGCCGAGGATTCAACGATGGCTGGTCAGCCGCTGCTGGGCGGCGAGGCATCCGTTGATATCCACGG
The DNA here is from genome assembly GCF_033095865.1 of Pseudomonas sp. KU43P. Lineage (NCBI taxonomy): Bacteria > Pseudomonadati > Pseudomonadota > Gammaproteobacteria > Pseudomonadales > Pseudomonadaceae > Pseudomonas > Pseudomonas sp. KU43P. The sequence goes on from NZ_AP019365.1 coordinate 2,244,670, forward strand.
CTTTCTGCAGCAGCGTCTGGCGATGCACCGGGTCGAGGTCGCCGAGCAGCCGATAGACCTCGGCCTGGTAATCCCGTTGCCGGCCCCACTGCATTTCCAGGCCTTGTGGCTGGCTGCGGCTACAGGCCAGGCGGGTGGCTGGCTGCGGGTAGTAAGCCGCGTACAGGGTGGCCATGCTCGGGATCGCTTCCAGCGCTTCACGGTAGGCATTGCTGACGTTGTACGGAGGGCACCAGGTGGCGATCGCAGTAGCCGGCGGGGCGAAACCCTGCTGCAGGCTCGCTTCCAGCAGCGGGCAGGCGGCATCGGCGATTTGGGCTGCGGGCAGGTAGGTGGTGTAGTAAAGCGCCAGGCGATATTGCGCCACGGGGTGGCCAAGCTCGACTGACTTTTCCAGCAGCGCCACAGCCGTCGGCAGGGTGCGGGCCAGGGCCTGACCCTGGCGGTTGAGCTCTGGGTCGCCGCCAACCGCGGTGCGCAGGGGGCTGGCACTGTCGTCCTGGTGGTCGGCCTGTTCCAGCAATGGCAAGGCCTGGCGATACAGCAGGTCGGCATGCGGGTCGATACGCACATCGAGCGCAAGCGCCGCCTGAGGCACCAGTGAGATGAGCAGCGCAGCCAGGTACGGTGGGATGGCTTGGGTGTTCATGACAATTGCAGCTGCGCCTCGGGCGTATCGGAACGACGCGGTATTCTAGCCAACCCGGGGGCATCACCGAAAGCTCGACGTGCGATTGTCAGACAAGCTTGATCGGCGTGACCTTGCGCTGGGCGTGTTTTTCCTGGGCCAGCCCCAGCTTGGCGGTGATCACCTTGGCCAGGGCGTTGTTGCCCAGGTCGTTCAGATGCAGGCGGTCGATGAACAGGTCGGCGCCGAATACCGGTGAGCTGCTGAGCATGCTGTTCATGTCGTAGCACGGCACCGGGTCGGCCTGGCTCTTGATGCGCCGGAAGAAGGCCATGTGCAGCTGGCTGTCGAAGGTGCCTTGCAATAGGCGGTCGAAATTGGTCGGCTGCCGCTCCAGCGCCGCCAGCATGGCGAGTTCGCCGCTAGGCAAGGCCTCGCGGCACCAGGGCAGCAACGGTTGCAGGATGAAGGTCAGGGTGGCATGGCTGTCGGCCAGCATGCGCTCCCATTGGCGCAGGGTGCGGCCGATGCTGTCGGCCGCACGTGTCAGGCGTTTTTCCGGGGCGCAGAGCGGCCAGTCTGCCAGGGGCGCGGGGCGTCGCGCGACGAACGCCTGCCCCAGGCGTTGCAGCCAGGACAATGGCCGCCCCGTGTCGATGGGGGGCATGCCTTCGTTGAAGCTGTTCAGGTAGGCCTGATGGGCCTGGGCGTAATGCGGGTCGTGTCGACCGGCCAGCACTTCGCCCAGGGCCTCTTGGGCCAGGGTGTTGAGCCCGCTGAGTAGCACCACATGGCCAATTTCGCCCAGCCGGTGCTGGTGGGTGAGGAACAGCAGCAGCTCGTGACTGGCGTTCAGACCGCAACCGGCCAGGTTCAGCCACACTTCGCCGGTCAGCATCGACAGGTGCGAGGCCACCGTGTGTTCATCGCTGCTGGCACCGATGCCCATGGCGGTTGAGCCGCCCACCAACAGGTTGATGCGCGCCACGCCACCGCGCTCGGCGGCGGAGTAGCGCTTGCCGGCGCAATGGCTGTAACGCAACCCGAGTGCGTCGGTATTGATGGTGCCGGAGCGGTAGCCGCTCTCGTGAACATGCAAGGTTTGCGGGGCGCGGCGGCTGCCCAGCTGCAGGAAGCGCTGGTAATCCTGCTGCAGCGGCAAGGGCAGGCCCTGGCCGTGTGCAGCGGTATCGAGGGTCGTCATGGGCGCTCCCTTGTTCGCTGGCTCAGCCCGCCAGTGCCTTGAGGTTGTAGGCCAGGCCACCGGCGGCGATCAGCAGCAATGCAACGCCCGAGGCCAGGGAAATCATGCGGTTGCTGCGTGGCGAGGTGATCTTGCCGATGGCGAAGATGTACAGGCTGAGCACGGCGAAATCGATGAATACCCACAGCAGGGACAGCACCACCATGCTCTTGCCGAACGACTCGGTGATCTGGATGAACTGCGGGAAGAAGGCGATGAAGAAGATGATGTCCTTCGGATTCGAGATGCCCACCATGAAGCCTTGCCAGAGGCCGCCGCGGGCAGCTTTCGGTGCTTGTTCGGCGGTTTCGCTGATGGCCGGCGCCTGCAGGCACTCGCGCAAGGTGCCCACGGCGATGTAGCCGATGAACAGGCAACCCAGCAGGCTCATGCCGCTGAGCCAGGCCTTGTCGATGGCTGCGCTGGTCAGGATGACCCAGGCCGCGGCGCCAATCAGCACCAGTGAAGCCCAGTTGGTGCCGACGGCGGTGAAGATCGCCTTGCGCGAGCCGGAAGCAGCGGCGGTATTGACGATCAAGGCCACTACCGGGCCTGGGGTGGCGATCAGCAGCAGGACAGTCAATGCGTAAGTCAGAGTGAGTGCGGTATTCACGGTCAGTTCTCGATCAGTGTGTCGGGTGTGGCGTGGGCGTGGGCATGAAAGGGGCAGCGCGACGGGTTGAGCGAGCCTGCTTCCTGCAGTTGGTATTGCTTCCATTCGAAGTTGTCGTCCTGGCCGAAAAAGCCCAGGCTTTCCGGCATGACGCCGTCGTTGTAGTGGCGTACACGGTCGCGAATGCGCGCGCGGATGCGTTGGCCGCTCTCGGTACTGGCATTGGCCACCTCGTCGAAGTTCTCCCGCGGGTTGATGACGAACGTGATGTGATTGCCCAGGTTGCGGCTCTTCATCTGCCGGTGGCCGGGGAAATTCATGTTGATGAACAACGGCATGCCGGCGTAGCAGAACGACCAGCCGTTGTCGTCCGGGTCGGTGGGGATTGAAGGTGGCCACGGCTGCGGGTCACGGGCATGCACGCCGCGCAGCACCTTCCAGGCCAGCGCCTGTTGCTCGGCGAGGGTGCACCCGGCGTCGGTTTCGAGAAACACCACCAGCGGGCTGCCGATGCGTTGCTTCACGGGTACCGGAGCGATATGACGCACGTAGTCGGCCAGGCCCTGGGCGATGTCGTCGGCCAGTTGCTCGGCACGGGCGAAGAGGATGTGGCAGGTTGCGCCATTTACCGCCTTGCGCCCGAACAGGCACGGAAAGTCGGGGTTGGCGAGAATGCTGCGAAAGTGTTGTAGTGTCTGGTATGTCCAGTGATGCGTGTTCCGCTCATGTTCGGCGGTCAGCTCTAGCGCATCCAGGCGAAAGCAATTTCCATAACCCGTAAACATGATTTCCCCAGGCGTTTAATTAATCGAAATTTCCAGTCATATGCAGGCAGGTTGTTGGCTTATCTTTGTTATTTACCTGCATTTTCTGAGACGCACTTAACGTTGTAAAACGCGTGGAACTATGACCTACTATTAGTCTTACTCATGCTTCGGGGGCTTCATGTCGGAACGGATCCAGGCTTTGCACGCACTGCGTGCTTTCGAGGTTGCCTCGCGTTATGGGTCGTTCACCCGTGCGGCCGAAGAGCTGGCGCTCACCCAGGGCGCGGTCAGCCATCACATCAAAACGCTGGAAGCCATGTTTGGCTGCGACCTGTTCGAACGCCGCGGCCCCAAGCTGAGCCTGACCGAGCACGGCCGCGTGCTGTCCCAGGAGCTCAAGGTCGGTTTCAAGATCATCGAGAACGCCTGTGCGCTGCTGCGCCAGGACCGCTACGGCCTGCGCCTCAAGGCTCCTTCGACGCTGACCGTGCGCTGGTTGCTCAGGGCCCTGGATGCATTCAAGAGGGCCGAAGATACCTGCAGCGTGCAGCTGTCGAGCGTGTGGATGGACATCGACACGGTGGATTTCTATTCCGAGCCTTACGACTGCGCCATCCTGCTGGCCAACGGGCGTTTTCCGGCCGATGTCGAAAGCTTCAAGCTGTTCGATGAATGGCTGATCCCGGTGTGCCACCCGGACTACATGACGCGCGCCCAGCCGGAGCTGGCGGACCTGCGCCACTGCGAGTTCCTGCACCCGTCCCCGGACCGCCGCGACTGGCGCCGTTGGCTGGCGCGCATGGATGCGCTGGACATCAGCATCGACCAAGGCCAGGTGTTCGACACCCTTGACCAGGGCATCTCGGCCGCCCAGCAAGGCCTCGGGATCTCGGTGGTCGACCTGGTACTGGCCACTGCCGACCTCGGCGCCGGGCGGCTGGTCACACCGTTCAAGCATGCCGTGTCCACTGGCGACGGCTATTACATGACCTGGCTCAAATCCAGCCCCAAGGCGCGGCAGATGCACAAGCTGCGTGACTTCCTGCTGGGCCAGGTACCGGCACTGGCCTACAAGGACATCGACTACCTGTACGGCTGAGCCGCACCGCCGGCCTCACAAGCGTGCGGTGCTCACGGTGATGTAGCCCTTGTCGAGCACGGCGATGCGGATCACCGTTTCATCGACGCACGCCTTGCGTTTCTGTTTGATGCACACCCCCTCGATGGCCGCAGCACGCATCTGCTGCGCGATGGCGCGGCCGCAGGGATCGAAGAACGCCTCGCTGGCGAGCAGCTCGATGCGTTCGATCAGCTGCCGCGTGCGCTCGTCGGTCACGCAGAAGAACAACACCCCGGAGAGGTGCGGGTCATCGTCCGGGTTGCTGACCTCGTGGGCCATCAGTTCACGCAGGGTCTTGCGCAGTTCTGCAGTAGTGCTGAGGTGCGGTTGCATGCGGAGCCTCCAGTGGATCGAACGCTGGCGCCGGAACGAAACCGGTACCGTCCAGGGGCGATGTTGTTTTCGGCGGAGGGTTACGACAAGTAAGACACTTCCGAGTGTTGCGTAGGAATTTTCTGAGAGCGCTGAAAGGATGCTTCAACCCCGTCGATGCGGCACAATTGCCCGCTCACCTGCACGCTGACCGAGGTCCCTATGAACAGCCACTTTCAAGCCGTCGACCTGAAGAAGGCCTACCGCCTGCTCAACCACGGCCCGACTGTGCTGGTGTCCGCCAGCCATCAAGGCGTGGACAACGTCATGGCAGCGGCCTGGGCCTGCGCACTGGACTTCGACCCGCCCAAGGTCACCGTGGTGCTGGACAAGGGCACCCGCACCCGGCAGCTGGTCGAAGGCAGTGGTTTTTTCGTGATCCAGGTGCCGACAGCTGCCCAGGCGCGGCTCACCCATCAGGTGGGCACCCGCAGCCTGTTCGATCAGCCTGACAAACTGGCCCACATCGGTGTCGAGCTGGAGCGTGTGGAGGGGCATGCGGCGCCGTTGGTGAAGGGCTGCTCGGCCTGGCTGATGTGCCGGGTGATCGAGGAGCCGCACAACCAGAACACCTATGACCTGTTCATTGGCGAAGTGGTGGCGGCGTGGGCGGATGACCGGGTGTTCAAGGATGGGCACTGGGCCTATGAACATGCCGACCCGCAGTGGCGCAGCTTGCACTACGTAGCGGGTGGGCATTTTTATGCGATTGGTGATGCGGTGGTGGTCGACTCGCAGGCGTGAACCTACCGGCCCATCGCCAGCAAGGGCCCCATCAATCCCTGGAATATCGGGGTACCTGTGGGAGCCGGCTTGCCGGCGATTGGGCCGCGCAGCGGCCCCCTCAGCGCATCACCCCAGAACCTCCCGCTTGAACCGCAACCGCCACCCATGCAGCAACGGCTCGGTATAGCCGTTCGGCTGCTCACGACCCTCGAACACCAGCGCCTGCGCCGCACGGTATGCATGCGAGCCGGCAAGATTCCCCGCCATCGGTCGATAGGCCGCATCCCCGGCATTCTGCTGGTCGACCACCTTGGCCATGCGCTGCAGCGTCGTTTCCACCTGCTCGGCCGTGACCACGCCATGCAGCAACCAGTTGGCAATGTGCTGGGCCGAGATGCGCAGGGTGGCACGGTCTTCCATCAGGCCGACGTCATGGATGTCCGGCACCTTGGAACAGCCGACTCCTTGCTCCACCCAGCGCACCACATAGCCGAGAATGCCTTGGCAGTTGTTGTCCAGTTCGGCCTGGATATCCGCTGCGCTCCACGGCCGGTCCGGGCTGACGGGAATGCTCAGCAGGCCCTCCAGCAAGGTATCGCGCTCGGTGGCCGGGTCGACCTGCTCCAGTGCTTGCTGCACCGCGGCCACATCCACCTGGTGATAGTGCAGTGCGTGCAAGGTCGCGGCCGTGGGCGAGGGCACCCAGGCGGTGTTGGCGCCGGCCTTGGGCTGGGCAACCTTCTGTTCCAGCATGGCTGCCATCAGGTCAGGCATGGCCCACATGCCCTTGCCGATCTGCGCCTTGCCGCGCAGGCCGCAAGCCAGCCCCACCAGCACGTTGTTGCGTTCGTAGGCCTGGATCCAGGCGCTGTGTTTCATGTCGCCCTTGCGCAGCATGGCGCCCGCCTGCATGGCGGTGTGCATCTCGTCGCCGGTGCGGTCGAGGAAACCGGTGTTGATGAACACCACCCGTGCTGCGGCGCTGGCGATGCAGGCCTGCAGGTTGATGCTGGTGCGCCGTTCTTCATCCATGATGCCCATTTTCAGGGTATGCCGTGGCAGGCCGAGCAGGTCTTCGACGCGGCTGAACAACTGGTCGGCGAAGGCGACCTCGGCCGGGCCGTGCATCTTCGGCTTGACGATGTACAGGCTGCCCTCGCGGGAGTTGCCTCGGCGTTTGAGGTCGTGCAGGCCGATCAGGCTGGTGACCACCGCATCGAGGATGCCTTCGGGAATTTCATGGCCGTCGCGATCATGGACCGCCGGGTTGGTCATCAGGTGGCCGACGTTGCGGATGAACAGCAGCGAACGGCCTGGCAGGGTCAGCGGCTTGCCATTGGCGCCCTGGTACTGGCGGTCTTCGGCCAGCATCCGATTGAAGGTCTTGCCACCTTTGCTGACTTGTTCGCTAAGGTCGCCCTTCATCAAACCCAGCCAGTTGCGGTAGACGTTGACTTTGTCTTCGGCATCCACGGCCGCCACCGAATCTTCGCAGTCGATGATGGTGGTCAGTGCGGCCTCCATGAGGATGTCCTTGATCCCGGCCAGGTCGGCCTGGCCGATGATGCTGCTGGCGTCGACCTGGATTTCGAAGTGCAGGCGGTGGTGCCGCAGCAGGATGGCCGTTGGTTGGCCTGGGTCACCCTGGTAACCCTGAAATTGCTCGGCGGTTTCAAGACCGACCTGGCGGCCATCCTTCAAGGCCACACGCAGCGCCCCTTGCACGATGGCATAGGCGCTGGCATCGGCATGGGAGGCGCCTGCTAGCGGCGCAGCCTGGTCGAGGAAGCGTCGGCCGTAGGCAATGACCTTTGCGCCGCGCGTAGGGTTGTAGCCTTGGCCACGTGCGGCGTTGTCGCTGTCGGCGATTGCATCGGTACCGTATAGCGCGTCGTACAGCGACCCCCAGCGGGCATTGGCGGCGTTGAGGGCATAGCGAGCGTTGCTCAGCGGCACCACGAGCTGCGGGCCGGCCTGCTCGGCGATCTCGCGGTCGACGTTGGCGGTGCTTATTTTCACCGAAGCAGGGCTGTCGACCAGGTAGCCGATGCCGCGCAAGAAGCCCTGGTAGGCCGCCATGTCGCTGATCGGGCCAGGGTGCTGGCGGTGCCATTGATCGAGTTCAGCCTGCAGGCGGTCGCGCTCGGCCAGCAATTGGCGATTGCGCGGGGCAAGGTCGTGGACCAGGCTGCTGAAGCCGTGCCAGAAACTGGCAGCGTCGATGGCCGTGCCGGGGAGCACTTCGTCTTCGATGAAGCGCTGCAGGATAGGGGCGACCTTGAGTGGGTTCATGTTGGTCTCGCTGTTCATGTTCATTCAATAGAGAGGGTGTCAGTACCTGCGATCACACAGCCGCGGCTCCCGCCTTGGCCACCTGGGCATCCTGTTCGGGCTTGACCCCGGACACACCGATGGCACCCACCACCTGGCCATCGACGCGCAACGGCACGCCGCCTTCCAGGCTGGTGAGCAGGGGCGCGGTGACGAACGCGGTGCGGCCGTTATTGACCATCTGCTCGTAATCGCGAGTGTCCTTGCGCCCGAGTGCGGCGCTCCGGGCCTTTTCCAGGGCGATATAGGCGCTGGCCGGGGCGCAGCCGTCCAGGCGCACCAACCCCAGGGGATGGCCGCCGTCGTCGACCACGGCGATGGTCACGTTCCACTGTTGCGCCTCGGCTTCCTGGCGGGCGGCGGCGAGCAGGCGCGCCACCTCGTCCTGGCCGATCACGGACTTGCTATGCATGGCGGTTCTCCTGGTCAAGGGCTGCTTCGACGATTTCGATCCAGTGCCGCACCGGGGTTCGGCCAGCACCGTCGAGGTGGGTCTGGCAGCCGATGTTGGCGGTGGCGATGACTTGTGGCTTGCCGCTTTCCAACGCGTCGAGGCGGTTGTCGCGCAGTTGCCGCGACAGCCCCGGCTGGGTCAGCGAATAGGTGCCGGCAGAGCCGCAGCACAAATGCCCGTCCGGTACCGGGGTAAGGGTGAAGCCCAGGCGGGTCAGCAGGCTTTCCACCTGGCCGCCAAGCTTCAGTGCGTGCTGCAGGGTGCAAGGGCAGTGGAAGGCCAGGCGTTGTTCGGCGCACAGGCCAAGCTGTTCGACGGGCTCGTCGCGCAGCACTTGCACCAGATCGCGCGAAAGAGCGCTGACCCTCGCCGCCTTGGCGGCGTAGTGGGGATCGTTTTCCAGCAGGTGGCCGTAGTCACGCACGAAGGCGCCACAGCCGCTGGCAGTCTGCACGATGGCTTCGGCGCCAGCCTCGATGGCCGGCCACCAGGCATCGATGTTGCGCCGGGCACGTTGCAGGCCTTGTTCCTGGGCGTTGAGGTGGTAGTCCACTGCGCCGCAACAGCCCACTTCGTACGCCGGCTCGACACTGATGCCGAGCCGGTCCAGCAGGCGTGCCGCTGCCGCGTTGGTATTGGGTGACAGGGCAGGCTGCACGCAACCTTCGAGCAGCAGCACCCGGCGCGCATGGCGCGGCGCCGGGCGTTCACCTGCCGGGGCCACCCGGGCAGGCAGCTTGTTTTTCAGTGTGGCCGGCAACACCGGGCGCAGCGCCTGGCCGGTGCGGGCCAGGGCCTTGAACAGTGCCGGCCGTGGGACCACGGCGCGCAGGCCCTGGCGCAGCAGGCGCTGGCCGAGCGGGCGGGTGACCTGCTGGTCGACCACGGCGCGGCCGATGTCCAGCAGGTCATGGTATTTCACCCCGGACGGGCAGGTGGTTTCGCAGTTGCGGCAGGTCAGGCAGCGGTCCAGGTGCAGTTGGGTGCTGGCGCTGACCGGCTCGCCTTCGAGTACCTGCTTGATCAGGTAGATGCGCCCGCGCGGGCCGTCCAGTTCATCGCCGAGCAACTGGTAGGTGGGGCAGGTGGCGGTGCAGAAGCCGCAGTGCACGCAGCTGCGCAGGATGCTTTCGGCCTCTTCGGCGCGGGCCAGGCCCTTGGCGCTTTCGCTCAGGTTGGTTTGCATGGCGTGGCCTCACAGGTCCGGGTACAGGCGGCCAGGGTTGAACACACCCTGGGGGTCGAGTTGCTGCTTGAGCGCGTGGTGGTAACGCATCAGTGCGGCGGGCAGCGGCGCGCTGCTGTCGTCGCCCGGGGCGTAGCCGGTGGCGTGGCCGCCGGCCTTGGCCACCTGTTCGCGGATGTGCTGCACTGGCGCGTTCGTCTTGAGCCAGCGCTGCGCACCGCCCCAGTCGATCAATTGTTGCCCTGGCAGGTCCAGCTCGGCCGTGGCGAGGGGCACCGACAGCCGCCACAGCGGGGCGGGGTCTTCGAAGAAGGGCAGGCGCTGTTCGCGCAGGTCGCTCCAGAAGCGGCTGTCGAGCACGTCGCCGCCCAGGCGCTGGCGGGCGGACTGCACCGAACCTTCACCGCCTTCCAGGCGCAGGTACAGGGCTTCGCCGTCATGGCTGGCGGCGCTGATCGGCAGCGGTTGCTGGCCCCACTCGGCGAGGGCGTCCAGGGCGTGGTGGCGGTCCATTTCCAGGCGCAGGCTCAGGCACTGGCGCGGGCGCGGCAGCACCTTGAGCGACACCTCGGTCAGCAGCCCCAGGCAGCCAAAGCTGCCGGCCATCAGCCGGGATACGTCATAGCCGGCGACGTTCTTCATCACCTCGCCCCCAAAGCGCAGCAACTTGCCGTGGCCGGTGATGACGCGCGTGCCCAGCACGTAGTCGCGCACCGCGCCGGCCCACGGCCGGCGTGGCCCGGACAGCCCGGCTGCGACCATGCCGCCGAGGGTCGCCTCGGGCCCCAGGTGGGGTGGCTCGCAAGGCAGCATCTGCCCGGCCTCGTGCAGGGCCGCCTCGATTTGCAGCAAGGGCGTGCCGGCGCGGGCGGTGAGCACCAGTTCGGTGGGGTCGTAGCTGACGATCCCCCGATGGCTGCGGGTGTCGAGCACTTCTCCGGCCACGGGGCGGCCGAGCATGGCCTTGCTGTTGCCACCCTGGATGCGCAACGGGGTGCCCAGGTTCAGCGCCTGGTTGACCTGCTCGAGCAGGTCCTGGCTCATGTCGCGGTCCAGGCTCATCAGAAGCGCTCCAGTTCGGGGAAGGGCAGTTGACCGTGATGCACGTGAAGGGCGCCGAACTCGGCGCAGCGGTGCAGGGTGGGGATGTTCTTGCCCGGGTTGAGCAGCCCCTGCGGGTCGAAGGCGGCCTTCACGGCATGGAATAAGGTGATTTCGTCGCTGTTGAACTGTGCGCACATCTGGTTGATCTTTTCGCGCCCCACACCGTGCTCGCCGGTGATGCTGCCACCCACCGCCACGCACAGTTCGAGGATGCGCCCGCCGATGGCTTCGGCACGCTCCAGTTCGCCGGGCAGGTTGGCATCGAACAGGATCAGCGGGTGCATGTTGCCGTCGCCGGCGTGGAACACGTTGGCCACGCGCAGGCCGTATTCCTCGGAGAGTTCGCTGATGCCCTTGAGTACCCGTGGCAGTTCGCGGCGGGGGATGGTGCCGTCCATGCAGTAATAGTCCGGCGAAATCCGCCCCACCGCCGGGAAGGCGTTCTTGCGCCCGGCCCAGAAGCGCACGCGTTCGGCCTCGTCGCAGGCCAGGCGTACCTCGCGCGCGCCGGCCTGCTGCAGCACCGCCGCGACCCGTTCGCAGTCGTCCTGCACGTCAGCTTCCACGCCATCGAGTTCGCACAGCAGGATCGCCGCGGCGTCTACCGGGTAACCGGCGTGGATGAAGTCCTCGGCGGCGCGAATGGCCAGGTTGTCCATCATCTCCAGGCCGCCGGGGATGATGCCAGCGGCGATGATTTCGGCCACCGCCCGGCCTGCGTCCTCGACGCTGTCGAAGCTGGCCAGCAGCACCCGCGCCACCTGGGGCTTGGGCAGCAGTTTCACGGTGACTTCGGTGACGATGCCGAGCATGCCCTCGGAGCCGGTGAACAGCGCCAGCAGGTCGAAGCCTGGGCTGTCGAGGGCATCGCTGCCGAGGGTCAGGCGTTCGCCTTCGACGGTGAGAATCTCGACCTTGAGCAGGTTGTGCACGGTCAGGCCGTATTTCAGGCAGTGCACGCCGCCTGCATTTTCGGCGACGTTGCCGCCGATGGAGCAGGCGATCTGCGAGGAGGGGTCGGGGGCGTAATACAGCCCGTACGGCGCGGCTGCCTGGGAGATGGCCAGGTTGCGCACACCCGGTTGAACGCGGGCGAATCGGCCTTGGGTGTTGACCTCGAGAATGCGATTGAAGCGGGCCATCACCAGCAGGATGCCCTTGGCCAGCGGCAGTGCACCACCGGACAGGCCCGTGCCTGCGCCACGGGCCACCACCGGCACACCGCGCTGGTGGCAGAACTTGAGCAAGGTCTGCACCTGTTCCAGGCGCTCGGGCAGCACCACCAACAGCGGCACCGTGCGGTAGGCCGACAGGCCATCGCACTCGTAGGGTTTGAGGTCTTCTGCGCGGTGCAGGATCGCCAGGTCTGGCAGGGCATCGCGCAGCGCCTGGAGCAAACTTGGCAGGTCCACGGCCGGCAACGCACCGTCGACGCGTTCGTCGTACAGAATGTTCATGGGCTCACTCGGTTCTTGTTGTTGTTTGCCTCTGCTTTCAGCCTGCGCCGTGCGGGACAGTTGGTCGAGTGGTGTGGAAACTGGTCCTACCAGTTTTTCAGGGAGACTCTGTTCATTGATGGCCTTGGGCGGCTAGATTGGTGGGTATGTCAGCAGTGGTCCTACCAGTTAAGGAGTGCTCATGGGTGCGCAAGGCAAGGGCAACGTTGCTGACCAGGTGGCCGAACGGGTCGAGCGGCTGATCGTTGAAGGGGTGCTCAAGGTGGGCCAGGCACTGCCCTCGGAGCGGCGCCTGGTGGAGAAACTTGGCTGTTCACGCTCGGCGCTGCGCGAGGGCCTGCGCATCTTGCGCGGGCGCGGCATCATCGACACCGAGCAAGGGCGCGGTTCGTTCGTCGCCGACCTGACTGGCCAGCCGGTCGCCACGCCACTGATGCACCTGTTCAGCTCGCAGCCGCGCACGCTGTTCGACCTGCTGGAAGTGCGGGCTTTGCTCGAGGCCGAATCGGCGCGCCTGGCGGCGTTGCGCGCGACGGATGTGGACCGCCTGCTGATCCGCCGCCGCTACGAAGACATGCTCGCGGCCCATGCTGCCGGCGAGACCTTGGACCCACGAGAACATGCCCGCCGCGACCATGCATTTCATCGGGCGATCAGCGAGGCCTCGCACAACCCGGTGCTGGTGCACACGTTGCAGTCGCTGAGCGATCTGACCTTGAGCACGGTGTTCGCTTCGGTGAACAACCTGTATTGCCGCCCGGCGCAGAAGCGCCAGATCGACCGCCAGCATGCGCGGTTGTATCACGCAGTGATGGAGCAGTTGCCCGAGCAGGCGCAGCGGGCGGCGCGGGAGCATATCAATGGGATTCGCGACAGCTTGCGCGAGATCGAGCAGGAAGAGCAGCGGTTGGTGCGGGCGACCATGCGGATGGATGGGTGGGGGTGAGGGTGCCTTTGGTGGCCCTATCGCCGGCAAGCCGGCTCCCACGGGTGCTCCATTGATTTCAGGTTCAGTGGGGTACCTGTGGGAGCCGGCTTGAACTGGTCAACTAATTTTGGACACCGGTTTAGGTTTTATGCCGCTGCCTTCAGCTTTTTCTCCATGGCTACCGGGGTTTCGTAACCGTTGTAGCTGTGGAGGCGCTTCAGGTTGTAGCGCACCAAGTAAGCCTGGATGTCCGCCCGAGCTTGCTCTTCGGTTTCATAGCCCTTAGCAGGGATCCACTCTGATTTCAGGGCCCCGAAGAAACGCTCCATGGCGGCGTTGTCCCAGCACTGTCCGCGATGACTCATGCTCTGGTTCAGGCTGTACTCTTCAAGTGCAGCCCTGAATTTGTGGCTGGTGTACTGACATCCCTGGTCGGAATGAAACATCACGCCTGTCGGTTTGCCACGGGACTCGGCCGCCATGTGCAGTGCGTTACAGGCCAGCCTGGCGTCCGCAATCATCGAAAATGCCCAGCCGACTACACGGCGCGCATAAAGGTCGATCACAGCGGCCAAGTACAGCCAGCGCTTGCCAACCTGGATGTACGTCACGTCTCCACACCAAACCTCGTTGATCGTCGAAACTTTGAAATTTCGCTTCAGCTGATTCTCAGCAATCAATGCTTCCACGCCTGATGAGCGGTACCGGTGCGGCCTACGCTGCCTGCACTTAAGGTTAGCTTCACGCATCAGCGCACGTACTTTGTAACGCCCAATCTTATGGCCGTCGCGTCGTAACTCCTGGGTTAGCGTCCGCGACCCGGCCGAATCGCGAGAGGCTTTGAAGTGGCCTTCCACAGCCGAGCGTAACTGATCCCGTTCAGGATTTTTTCGGGCTTGGCGCTGGCGCCACGCATAGAAACTGCTGCGCTTGACCCCAAGCACGCGACAGCATTCGACAACACCATATTGCTCACTCAGTTCGTTGATCAGCGAGAACGATCTTTGGAGTCCCGAAGCAGGAGAGCACTGGCCTTTTTTAGGATTTCGATATCTCGATCTTTCTGCCGAACCAGTGCCTCAAGCTCTTGGATTCGATGTTGATCCGGGGTAATGGCCTTGGCTCCAGCTGGCACCTGGCCCTCCCGCTCCTTGCGCACCTGTTCGACCCAACGCCGCAGGGCTGTAGGCCCAATCTCAAGCATTTCGCAGACTTCGGGGACTGACTGGCCACCGTCCAGCACCATCTCGGCAGCCCGGACTTTCTGTTCTTTCGAGTATGACTTTCGCACTGATTTTGCCTCCAATTGGGCGCCATCATAGCGCCCTAAGAAGGTGTCCAAAATCATTAGGCCAGTTCAGCTTGCCGGCGATTGGGCCGTTACAAACGCTGCATCACTCGGACAGCTGCTTGATCATCGCCACTGTCAGATACAGCCGCGGCGCAATGCTGGCCAGTTCGATGTATTCATCATCCCCATGCAAACCCGCGCCCACCACGCCCATGGTTTCCAGCACCGCCGGCTTGTCGCTGCCCGGCACATAGGCATAGCCCGCATCCGTACCGAAACGCATGGCAATCGGCTCGATCTTGCGCCCCACCTCGCCATACAGCTGCTGCGCAGTCTGTGCCAGCTTCGCCGAGCCGTCGTTGCGCGCCAGTGGTGGCCGGCCCTTTTCAAGGGTAACCGTGGTCTGGGTGTCGGCCACCAATGGCTTTTTGACGATGCGTTGGGCATCGGCCTGCACCCGGTCGGTTTCACTAAGGTCGGAATAGCGCATATCGGCTTCGGCCGTGGCCAACGCCGGGATGATGTTGGCCTTTTCACCGGCCTTGGCCAGGGTCCAGTTCACCGTGGTGCCCTTGCTCGCATCGCCCAGGTCCTTCAACTGAAGGATCTGGTGGGCCAGTTCGGTCAGGGCGTTGCGGCCTTCTTCGGGTGCTGATCCGGCGTGGGAGGCACGGCCCTTGACCTCCAGCTTGAGGCGGTTGATGCCGTTGGTGGCGACCGTCACCGCGTCCTTGTCCGGTGGCTCGTAAGAGAACACGTAGTCATGCTTGCGGGCCAGTTCGGCAATCATCTGCTTCGAACCAGCCGAGCCCATTTCTTCGTCCGGGTTGAACAGCACGGTCAACGTGCGATAGCCCTTGAACTGTTGCTCCTGCAGCAGCTTCACCGCATGCAGGATCATCGCCACGCCACCTTTGGCATCGGCAACACCCGGGCCATAGGCGCGCGGCCCGTCGATCCGGAAAGGCCGTTTGGCAACGGTGCCGGGGACGAACACGGTGTCGTAATGCACCATCAGCAAAAAGTCCTTGCTGCCGGTGCCTTTGAATGTGCCGACGATGTTGTCGCCCACCGAGGGCTTGGCCGGGTGGGTCTGCACCTCGGCGCCCAAGGCCTCGAGTCGTTTGACCAGTTCGGCGCCAACCTGCGTCAGGCCAGCTTCGGTGCCTGTGCCGGTATCGACGGAAACTAGTGCTTTCAGGGTGTCCAGATAAGCCGGCTGTTCGTCCTGGGCCTGTTTGAGCAAGGCCTCAGGGGAGGTGTCGGCAGCGGTTGCCTGGGTACAGGCGATGAGCAGCGCCAGGGCGATGGCGTGGGGAGGGCGGAGCAATGGCATGGGAGCGTCCTTGTTTTACGTGAACGGTTGAGCCTAGCTCCTCTGCCGCAACCGTGTGGAGCAATGGCGGCCCTCCGCGAGCGAGCCCAGCGCCTGCGCATGCTGCAGGCATAGGCTCGCTCGCGAGTGGGCCCTAGTGATTAGCCACCGGGTCGTCCTGGCTCAGAATGGCCCTGGCCAATTCTTCGTCACTGGCCTGCAGGCCAGGATGGTCCTTGCGCGCCTGTTCCAGTGCCGACTCCACGTAGGCACCACGAATGGCACCGTCGCTGGCGACGAAGGCGGAGAGTTCGTCACGAGCCGGAATGATCCGTTTGTCGTCCTTGAAGGTCGAGTACAGCGAGGCGGAAACGCCAGCCGAGGTAGCGACGTCGCCCGCATCGACGTCGGCCAGGGCAGCACCGGCAGGCAGCAGGAGCAGCAAGGCGGGAGCGAGGATAAGGTGGCGCATGACGTGTTCTCCAGTAGCGTGAAGCCCAAAGGAAAGTACCACTCAGTGATTAAGAAAACGGAACCGTGGTGGTAGTTCCCTTGGCTTTCTGTTGCTCATGCCCTGCGGCTGTCGTTGCCCCGGATCTGGCGGGCGACGAACGCGCTGATGTTGTCTACGGCACTGTCCATCAGTTGCTGCATGGCGTCTTCGCTGCTCCAGGCGATGTGCGGGTTGAGCAGGAAGTCGTCGCGTTCGATCAAGGCATTCTGGTACTGCGCCTGGACCAGGCCAGGCGGTTGCTGGTGGACACCAGCTAGAACATCACCCCCCTCGCGCTGGCGTGCGGGTTTTGCGATGCGTCGCACTTCATGCTGTGGTTTCGCAAGCTGTACGGCGAGACGCCGTACAGCTTTCGCAAGCGACGTCATGAGTGGAGCGGTTGGATTGGCAGGGAGGGTAGCCCTGGAGCCCGAATTGTGACTGGCCGCTCCTACTGGGCGCGCTTGCGTAAGTTACCGAGCACCACCTCACAAGCAGCATCCCACCCCGGCTGTTGCTGCAGCACCGCCAACCCCTGTGCAGTGAACGTCCCCGGCGTGGCAATCGCCTCTCCCAACGCCTTCAGGCTGTACCCCGGCTGCGCGCGGGCGCTGCTCAGGCAATCCTGCAGGTTGCCCAAAACCAGTTCGCGCGCCTGGGCGTCGGGCAGCCCCTTGCCCGCCAGCCACTGCTGCAAATCGTGCAGCAGGAAGTAGAACCAGCCATTCATGCACGCCGCCACCGTGGCCAACTCGAACGCCGCTTCATCCTCGAGCACCACCCGCTGGCCCAACGGCCCCAGGCATTGTTCGATCAGTGGGTCATGCGGGCAGACCACCACGGTGGTCTGGTTGCTTTGCGCCGCATACGACAGCATCACCCGTACGCATCGCGCGCCGGGAAAGGCGCCGGCCAACTGCGCCAGGCTCACCCCAGCTGCCAGCGAAACCAGGTGTTGGCCAGGGCGCAGGCGCACTTCCGCTGCCACCTGCGCGAGCGCTTCGGGGCGCACGCCCAGTATCAATACATCGGCCCGTTCGACCAGCGCCTGGTTGCTCGGCAGCACCAGGCACCGTTGTTCGTCTGCCAGCGTCTGGGCACGCTCGGCATTGCGCGGTGACAGCAGGATAGGGCCAGCATGGCCACTGCGGCGCAGGCCAATGACCACTTTTTCGGTGAGCTCTCCGACCCCGAGAATACCCAGGCTGTACATGATGCCTCCCTTAGACTGTCTGGTTCGAGCCACTATCGCACGTGGGTGGTAACGGGGCATATAACGAGAGCGACGAGCCGTGTCACATTTACCGCCCTCGGTGTCTCGTAGAGCCAGCCTATCGGCCCCTAATAGCCACTCTATTAGAAGTATGCCCAAGCTCGACTAGTCTTTCCCCTGGCCCTGCAGCAAGCCCGAGGGCCCCGTGTCGGAACGTGACCGACCAGACCTGATAAGGGGTAGGCATGAGCCCATGTGCTCGGCTGGAAAGAACACCTGGCATAGACCGGAAATCTGGATAACCGACCCAAAGGTAACCGCAGATGTCGAACGAATCGAAATGCCCGTTCCATCAAACCGCAGGTGGCGGCACCACCAACCGTGACTGGTGGCCTGACCAGCTCAACCTGAGAATTCTCCACCAGCATTCAGCCAAGTCCAGTCCCGACCCGGACTTCGACTATGCCAAGGCGTTCAAAAGCCTCGATTTCCAGGCCCTGAAGCGTGACCTGACCGCCTTGATGACCGACTCCCAGGACTGGTGGCCGGCCGACTTCGGCCATTATGGCCCACTGTTCATCCGCATGGCCTGGCACAGCGCCGGTACCTACCGCATCGGTGATGGCCGTGGCGGCGCCGGCTCCGGCCAGCAACGCTTCGCTCCGCTCAACAGCTGGCCCGACAACGTCAGCCTGGACAAGGCCCGGCGCCTGCTGTGGCCGATCAAGCAGAAGTACGGCAACAAGATCTCCTGGGCCGACCTGATCGTGCTCACCGGCAACGTTGCCCTGGAATCCATGGGCTTCAAGACCTTCGGCTTCTCCGGCGGGCGCGCCGACGTGTGGGAACCGGACGAAGACGTGTACTGGGGCTCGGAAAAGGTCTGGCTGGGCGGTGACACCCGCTACGGCAAGGAACAGTTGAAGGCCCAGCCCCCCGGGCAGGGTGACCTGGTGGCCGAGCCTGCCAAGCACGGCGAAGAACAGAACCGCAACCTGCAGGCCGAGCGCAACCTGGAAAACCCGTTGGCTGCCGTGCAGATGGGGCTGATCTACGTGAACCCGGAGGGCCCGGAAGGCAACCCCGACCCAGTGGCCTCGGGCAAGGACATCCGCGAGACCTTCGGCCGCATGGCCATGAACGATGAGGAAACCGTGGCGCTGATCGCCGGTGGCCATGCCTTCGGCAAGACCCACGGTGCCGGCCCGGCCGATAATGTCGGCCCCGAGCCGGAAGCGGCAGGCCTGGAACAGCAGGGCTTCGGCTGGGCCAACACGTTCGGCACCGGCAAGGGGGGCGACACCATCACCAGCGGCCTGGAAGTGACCTGGACCTCGACCCCGACCCGCTGGAGCAACGAGTACCTCAACAACCTGTTCAACTTCGAATGGGAACTGACCAAGAGCCCGGCTGGCGCCAACCAGTGGCGGCCGAAAGAGGGCAAGGGTGCGGGCACCGTGCCGGATGCCCATGACCCGAGCAAGAAACACGCGCCGTCCATGCTCACTTCCGACTTGGCACTGCGCTTCGACCCGATCTACGAACCGATCGCCCGGCGCTTCAAGGACAACCCCGACCAGCTGGCAGATGCCTTTGCCCGCGCCTGGTACAAGCTGATCCACCGCGACATGGGCCCGCTGGCGCGCTACCTCGGGCCGGAAATGCCTAACGAGGAACTGCTCTGGCAAGACCCGCTGCCCAAGGCCGACCAGGCGGCGCCGGGTGAGCAGGACATCGCTGCACTCAAGAGCAAGATCCTCGCTTCGGGGCTGAGTGTTGGCGAGCTGGTGTCCACCGCCTGGGCCGCCGCCTCGACCTTCCGCGGCTCCGACAAGCGCGGTGGTGCCAACGGTGGCCGCCTGCGCCTGGCGCCACAGAAGGACTGGGCGGCCAACCAGGGCACCGACAAGGTGCTGGCGGCGCTGGAGAAGATCCGCGCCGAGTCCGGCAACAAGGTCTCTCTGGCCGACCTGATCGTGCTGGGCGGTACCGCCGCCGTGGAGAAGGCCGCCAAGGATGCCGGCTACACCGGCAGCGTGGGGTTCCGCCCGGGCCGCGTGGATGCCTCCCAGGCGCAGACCGACGTCGAGTCGTTCGCCGTGCTGGAGCCGCTGGCCGATGGTTTCCGCAACTTCAGCAAGGCCCGTTACAGCGTCAAGGCCGAGAAGCTGCTGCTGGACAAGGCCCAGTTGCTGACCTTGACCGCGCCGGAGCTGACCGTGCTGATCGGTGGCCTGCGGGTGCTGGGCGCCAACCATGGCGGCAGCAAGCATGGGGTGTTCACCGACAAGCCGGGCACCTTGAGCAACGACTTCTTCCGCAACCTGCTGGACATGGGCGTGGAGTGGAAGCCGACTTCGGACGACAACGAAACCTTCGAAGGCCGCGACCGCAAGACCGGGCAAGTGAAATGGACCGGTAGCCGGGTCGACCTGGTGTTTGGGTCGCACGCCCAGTTGCGGGCGTTGAGCGAGGTGTATGGCAGCAGTGATGGCAAGGACAAGTTCGTCAGGGACTTTGTGGCGGCTTGGGTGAAAGTGATGGAGCTGGATCGGTTTGATCTGAAGTAATGGTGCATAGGGGCTGCTTTGCAGCCCAATCGCCGGCAAGCCGGCTCCCACAAGGACTGCGCAATGCCTGAGGGCTGCGGGGCTTCTGTGAGAGCCGGCTTGCCGGCGATTGGGCAGCGCAGCTGCCCCAGGCCATCCCGCCAATTCCAGGTCGGATAGATACAAAAGCGTCCTCGTGCGTTCTGTTGCAATGCTTCTCAGGCGGCCGGCCTGAACAGCGTGCTCACAACGACAAGGAACACCGACCATGCAAATGCCCCAGACCCTGAAGATCCGCAACGGCGACAAGGTCAAGCCGACCTTCTCCGCGCAGGAGTACGCCGCCCGCCATGCCCGCCTGCGGGCCTACATGGCCGAGCAAGACATCGAAGCGGCCATCTTCACCTCGTACCACAACGTCAACTACTACAGCGATTTCCTCTACTGCTCGTTCGGCCGCCCCTACGCCCTGGTGGTGACCCAAGACAAGGTGGTGTCGATCAGCGCCAACATCGACGGTGGCCAGCCCTGGCGGCGCACGGTCGGCACCGACAATATCGTCTACACCGATTGGCAGCGCGACAACTACTTCGTCGCCATCCAGCAGGCACTGCCGCTGGCCTCGCGCATCGGCGTCGAGTACGACCACCTCAACCTGCAGAACCATGCCAAGCTCGCCGCCTGCTACCCCAGGGCCGAACTGCTGGACATCGGCGCGCCGTGCATGCGCATGCGCATGATCAAGTCGGCAGAAGAGCAGGCGCTGATCCGTCATGGTGCCCGCGTTGCCGATATCGGTGGCGCCGCGGTGGTCGAGGCGCTGCGTGATCAGGTACCGGAGTACGAGGTAGCGCTGCATGCCACCCAGGCGATGGTCCGAGAAATCGCCCGCAGCTTCCCTGACGGCGAATTGATGGATACCTGGACCTGGTTCCAGTCCGGCCTGAACACCGACGGGGCGCACAACCCGGTCACCAGCCGTAAGGTCAACAAGGGCGACATCCTCAGCCTCAACTGCTTCCCGATGATCGCCGGCTACTACACCGCCCTTGAACGCACGCTATTCCTCGACCATTGCCCAGACGACCACCTGCGCCTGTGGCAAGCTAACGTCGAGGTACACGAGGCGGGGCTGAAGCTGGTACGCCCGGGCATGCGCTGCTGCGACATCGCTCGGGAGCTGAACGAGATCTTCCTGCGTCACGACCTGCTGCAATACCGCACCTTCGGCTACGGCCACTCGTTCGGTACCCTCAGCCACTACTATGGGCGCGAGGCGGGGTTGGAGCTGCGCGAAGACATCGACACGGTGCTCGAGCCAGGCATGGTGGTGTCGATCGAGCCGATGATCATGCTGCCCGAAGGGCGGCCGGG